>JBGOUJ010000271.1:0-9683 GCA_041477005.1 Terriglobia bacterium
GAAGAAGCTGATCGACGACGAAGACCGCACCCACCCGCTCACCGACGATCAGATCACGCGTATCTTGCAGTCCCTGGGCATCATGGTGACCCGCCGGACGGTGGCCAAGTACCGCGAGGATATGAGGATTCCCTCCACCCACCAGCGCCGTGTGAAGAACTGAATTTTTCGCGCAGGGGTTTGCTCATGAACGTACACTATACAGGAAGACACGTAGAGCTATCCGAAGCGCAAAAGAGGAAACTGGAAGCCAGATTCCAGAAGATACAGAAAATACTGGGGAAGCGGCACCAGCCGGAAGCGCACGTAATCGTTTCCCAGGAGCGCCACCTGCACGTGGCGGAGGTGACGCTGCATTTTCAACACCACACCATGGTGGTCGAGTGCTCCGGCTCCGATCTGCCGGCGGCGGTGCAAGAGGCGGTCGACAAGCTGGAGAAACAGATCGTGCGCAACAAGGACAAGCAGCGGGAGAAGAAACGCCGCTCCAAGGCGGGCCGGGAGGTAACGCCGGAGCCGGTCGCGACCAAGGCCAAGGGCAGTCCGGCGCGGCCGCGGATCGTGCGCACCACCGCTCCTTCCGCCAAGCCCCTGACGGTGGATGAGGCGGTGCTCGAAATGGAGCAGGATGGGCGGGATTGCGTCGTCTACCAGGACGCCCAGAGGGGGCGCTTGGCGGTCCTGTTTCGCCGCCGTGACGGCCACCTGGAATTGATCGAAGCCTGACGGGACAGAGCCGGGACGCTCCGGCCCGGATTCATCTACATGCCGCCATCGAATCACCGGCCGGCGGGGCCGCCCTCGGTGGTAATCATCACCGGTCTGAGCGGCTCCGGCAAGGGGTCCGTGTTGAAGGTCCTCGAGGACATGGGCTACTACTCGGTGGACAACCTTCCCATCGACCTGATCCCCAAGTTTGCCGAGCTGACCCGCCGCTCGCGCGAGATCCGTCAGGCTGCCCTGGTCGTGGATATCCGGGAAGGCGCGGCCCTGGGGCGCCTGCCGGCCATGCTCCGGGCACTCCGCAAGCAGCTCGACATCAAGCTGCTGTTCCTGGAAGCGGGGGACGAGGCTCTGCAGCGGCGCTTCAGCGAGACCCGCCGCCCCCACCCGCTAAAAACAAGAAATACCGTTCTCGGCTCGATCCGCGCCGAGCGCCGGGCGCTGGCCCCGATCCGACGCCTGGCCGACGTCACCATCGACACCTCCAAATTCAACGTCCACGAGCTGCGGCGCTTCGTGCACGACCGTTTCAGCGGCGGGGCCGACCAGAACACCATGCTGGTGGCCATCACCAGCTTCGGCTACCGCCACGGCGTGCCGTCCGACAGCGACTTGGTCTTCGATGTGCGCTTCCTGCCCAACCCCAACTACATCCCCGCTTTCAAGGACCTCACCGGACGCCACCCCAAGGTGGCCCGCTACATCCGCTCCTTCCCTCAGACCCGCGAGTTCATCAGCCGCATCTCCGACCTGCTGATCTACCTGATCCCCCACTACGCGCAGGAAGGGAAAAGCTACCTCACGATCAGCTTCGGCTGCACCGGCGGGCATCATCGCTCGGTCATGATCGCCGACGCCATTACCCACAACCTGGCCCAGGCCGGCTACGACGCCAAAGTCAACCACCGGGATCAGTCTCGGTAGGGGATCGGGAGCCGGGGCGGGCCCCGGGGGGCGGCAGAAGCGCGCCCCTCGGAATCGGAAGGGTCTATAATAGAGCCATGCGTAGAGTCCTTTCGCTTGCCGCCGTGATGCTGCTGGCGGTTTGGCCCGGCGCGGCTCAACCCGCTGGCAAGGCCCCGCCGGACGTGGAGGAGGCGCTCAAAACCCGTGCCCTGCAGTTCTATAAGTTGCTCGAGGAGGGCAAGTTCCGCCAGGCCGAGTCCCTGGTGGCCGAGCAGAGCCGCGACCTGTTCTACGCCATGTCCAAGGCGCGTGTGCGGGATGCCCAGTTTCAAAGCGTCGCGTTTTCCGACGACTTCCACTCCGCCGATGTTGTGGTTTTGTGCGTGCTGATAACCCCGCGCATGGCCGGTCTCGACCTTCACGTCCCAACGCCCAGCAAGTGGAAGCTTATCGACGGCCAGTGGTACCTGCTGATCAAGCCCGTCACCACCACCCCATTCGGCCCGATGAGGTGGGATGATCCGAGTAAGTCACCAACGACCGCACAACTGCCGACCGAGCGCCCGACGCTGGAGTCGATCGTTACGGGATCCTACGAGGTGACGCCACAAGCTCTGACGTTCCCGCGGGACCAGGGCCTCGTTTCCCGGACGGTAATGGTCAGGAATAATCTGCCGGGGGCAATACAAGTGGAGGTCGAAAACCCCAATTTGCCGGGCCTGGGGGTGGTCGTTCCCAGCAAGGTTGTTCCCGCCAAAGGCCAAGCCGAGTTCCGGCTCAACTACAATCCGGAGACGGGTAAGCTGATCGGAGCCAAGGATCTCATCCTGGTGCTGCAGCCCCTGGGCCAAATAGCAAGGGTCAAGCTCACCTTCGAGTAAAGGGATCCGCGGGCCGGGCGCCCTGTGGGCCGGTCAGGGAGCGGTTGCCCGCGAAGTCCTTGCGGGCCCGGGAAGGCGCGCCCCGGCTCGGAACGAGATCACTGCACCGCGAGCTTCGAAGTCTGACCGGCCACTCCCGCCACGATGATATCCAGATTTACCGCCGGACCCGGCGGCGTGTTGGCCGGGATCACGATATTAATCTGGTAGAGGCCGAGGAAGCCGGGCGCGTACCCGCTGAACAGAACCGTCGCCCCGTTGCCGGCGACCCCCACCTGAGGCTGCAACGAGGTCACCGCTAACGGACTGGCCGGGCCGAGCTGACCGGTCTGCACCGGCGGCGTCAGCGGCCCCATCCCGGTCACGTAGATGGCGGCAGCGTCTCCCCGCGCTACAGGGTTGGTGGGTCCGATCACCGAGCCATCCGTCTTGAGAGCTGCGGAATACTTGGTACTGCTGCCCTGGGGGGTGTACTCGAACAGGCCGGGCTGCACCAGCAGGACCGGCACGTTGTCCGCTCCGCCTGTCTGGCCGTTGTGGGTCACGTCAACGTGCGCGGTGCCGGTCGGCACGTCGAAGGGAACCTGGAAGCTGATCTGCTCCTGGTTGTTGGCGTTGCCCAAGGACAGCAAGGGCGCGGCCCGGCCGGCGATCGTCACCGTTACGCCCTTGTAGGATGTCTGGCCGCCGGGGAATTCAATCCCGGTAATCCCGGAGAGGTTGCTGCCGAACAATGTCGCCAGGCTCCCGGGCGCCATGCCGGCCCGGAAACTGGCGGCATTCACGATCCCGTTGGTGGTGAAGACCGGCGCAGGGGGCGTGGGGCTGGTGACGGTTACGACGAAGTTGACGCTGCCGGAGGCTCCGCCGGGAATCGCAAAGCTGGCGGTGATGTTCAGCGCACCGGGCGTTGTGCCGGCGCCGATCTTGGCGGTGAACGAGAATTTGCCGGTCGAGTCGCTCACGCCGCTGATGGGATTGCCCGCCGTTCCCTGTGCTGGCGTCAAAGTTACGGTCGAGGGCGCGCTCACCGTGACCGGCACGCCCGGCGCCGCTGAACCGATATTGTCAATGACGCGAGCCACCATCGTGGCCGTGTCGCCGCCGGCCGCCAGGCTCTGGTTATTGCCCGACAGCACCACGATCGCAGAGGCTTTGGAAGTCGCGCTCAAATGGAAGGTGACCGAGCCATTGCCGCAGGTCGCCGTGATCGTAAATGCTCCGAAGGTACTACCAAGAGTCACCAGCACCGACGCTTCGCCGTTGGCCTGCTGGAAGAGCTGGGACAGGGTGGCCGCGTTCGGGGGGGAAACGGTGAAGGTGAGGGGATAGATCGGGCTGGGCAGGGGCACCCCATTGCCGTCCGGGTCGAGCACGCGGACCCGCAAGGCCAGCGGCAGGGTTGTGGCGGGCGCTCCTTGCTGGTTGTCCCCCTGCAGGGCGACGACTTTGGCCGGCGGCCCGCCCTTGGCGATCAGCGTGAAGAGCTCCGTCGCCTGCACGCCCGGAATGCTGGCCTGTACGTGGATCGTGCCAGGCTGCGCTCCCAGCGTCACTTGGGTTTGGGCCGATCCGACAGCGAACGACACGGGCGGATTCAGCGCCGCCGAGTTGACCCCCGACGGGCCATCCAGCACCTGCCAATGGACGTTGAAACCGGCGGCCGGTCCGGTCCCGAACTGGACTCTCAAAGGGATGGGCAGCGTCGTGCCGGTATTCCCCGTCTGCTGGTCGCCGTCCCCCTGGAAGTGACCGGCGAGGCTGGGCGGGAGGAGGGACAACTGGAGCGAAAACGAGGCGATTCCCAACTGCAGCGACGGATCGTCGGCGCTGACGACCACGGAGGTGGGGAACACGGTTGCGCCCAGGGGAAGGACGCCACCGAGGAACTGCGCTTGGGCCAGGCCGTCGGCGTTGGTCGCCGTCATCTGCGGGGCGCAGCAGACCGCCCCGTTGCCGGGAAAGAACGTAACCGGGGTGCCCTGCGGCACGGGGTTCCCGTTCTGATCGGTCACGCGCACCACCATCGGCAGCGAAAAGGGCGTTCTCGGCTGGGCGATCTGGTTGTCGCCCGAAACGATGATGATCCCGGTGCCGGCCCCGAACGTGAGGGTGAAACTCACCGCTCCGGCCGCGCCCGCCGTTGCCGTCACCACGATGCTTTGCAGGCCCTGCCTCACCGGCGGGGCGCCTGCGGCGGTCTCCGCCGCGGCCGCCGCGATGCTGACAAACACCTCGGCGATGCCGCGCGTATTGGTAGTCGAAGGCTGATTGGGGGTAATGGTCACCCCGTCGGCGGCGGTCGAGAACGTTACCGGATAGTTGAACACCGGCGAGCCGTCGGAGGTGGCGACCTGAACCGAGAGTGGAATCGCGGCGGTCTGGCCGGTGGACACGATCTGGTTGTCTCCGCCGTTTACGGCGGCGCTCGCGGCGCCCGTGGTGGGAGGCGGAAAGACCGCTGAGGACCGGCTGGGCGCCAGGGACACCGTCACCGGCGGCGGGGTCGGCAGGTTGCTGGCCACGTCCAGGCGCGTGACGCTCTTGTTCTGCAGCGACGTCAGGTAGACCGTTTTGCCGTTGGGCGCCGCGCTGATCCACCTCGTGTTGAGACCGTAAGTCTGGATCTGCGCCGCGCCGGTCGCCAGATTGATCTTGGCGACCGATCCCAGGCCCGTCACGATGCCGAATGCCGTGGCGTTGTCGGTGATGACGAGCTGGTCGAGTCCCTGATTGACGCCGATCGGCGTGAGCTCTTGCGAAGTCAAGTCCACGATCTGGGAGAGGTTGAACGGAGCCACCCCGTCGATGCGCACTACGGCCTTGGAACTGTCGGGCGTTACCAGCACCGTTCCCGATGTAATGCCGGAATTGGACACCGGGATCGTGCCGCGGACGGTGTTTCTGACCACGTCGATGACCGCCAGCCCGTCGGGCTTCAGCGCGAGGAGCTTCGCCCCATCGGGGGTCAGGGCGATCGATTGGGGCTGGCGCATGGGAATCTGGCCGGCGACGGTGTTGTTCGTCAGGTTGACCGCGGCGATGAGCGCCGCGCCGGAGCACACTACGTAAGCGCGGCTCGAATCGTTGTTGACTTCGATGGCGGTGGGGCCGGAGCCGACATCGAGACCGCCGCTCACCAATTCCTGGTCCGTGGACGTATCGAAGATCCGCAGCCGGCCGGCGCTAACCAGCAGCCGCTTGCCGTTCGGCGTGAGGACGGCGGCGCTGACGGCGACGCCCAAGTTGACCTGCCGCGCCGAGAGGTTCGAGGCGTTCACGATGGTCAGGATGCCGTCCGTGCCCACTATATAGTACTTAGATCCATCGGGCGTGGCCAGCCCCTGAAACGCGAACGGCGAGGCGGTGACCGTCCCCAGAGTGTTCAGCGTGGCTGCATCGAGGACCGTCACGGTCGAGCTCCCCGACGGGAACAGCAGCAGCCGGTTCTGCGCCGGCAACACGGCGGCCGCGCCGAGCAGCACGAAAGCGACACAAAGCAACGGTCTCACTCTGGGCATAGTAGTAGACCTCCTCTGGCGGCGTCTCCGGGACGGACTCTCGGAGGCCGAGCCTTGGGATGCTGATGAGGACGCGGATTGTGCATGATACCAACAAAACCCGGAGAATGAAAGTGTGGAACGATGCCCAGCAGAAAAAAAGAGAGGGGAGACGTAATCTCCCCTCTCGAGACCTGACAGGTCAGATTGAAAACGAGCTTCTAGTGACCCAACTCCTCGCCCGTGCCGGCGAAGCGGCTGGCGGCCACTCCATTCCACGGCACCACCAGAGCCAGGTAGCCCTGGGCGAGCGACGGTACGCCACCGAACCCGTCTTGAATGTACGCAAAGCCGTGAGCGAACTGGAACTGGCATTGCGCGAAGACGTAGCCCTGGAACCCGGGCGTGCCGGTGATATTGGCTGCGGGGTTGCCGCCCGACAGGCTCCACACGATCTGCTTGCCGGAGGCCACCACGATGGAGGTCTGCGGGCCTGGGGCCGCTCCCCCACCTGTGGTACTGCCGAAGTAGTACACCGTGCAGGTCCCGCCCTGCGCAATGGTGCCCTTGTCGTCAGCCGACGTGTTCGAGATCGCAAACCCGGTGTCAAACCCGGATTGGTTGGTCACGAACGGGAAGAGCAGGTTCGTGATACAACGCGTGATCTGGAATATGCTCTTGTACGCCGTGGTGTCCACAAACCTGGGCCGCGGTGCGGTCGTGCTGGCTGTGGTTACCGTGCTGACTGGAGCGAACGAGGCTCCTGACTGCATGATGCCTATTGCCGGCAGGTCGTTCACCGTGTCCGATTTGAAACCCACCGTAATTGGAACCTTGACGCTCTCCTGCGCGAACGGGTCGCACGTGACTACCTCGTAGACCACGAACGCCGAGTTACCCGTCACCGGGATGTCATCCCCGGGGCTGTGGGTGCCCTGTCCGAACCCGTTGGAGTCGGTCCCGCCGAGCTTCACGATTTTCAGCGTGACGGGTGTTCCGGTAATGGCCCCCGGGCTCCCCAGTTTGACGCCGTTGGGAACGTTGGCAAACCGGATTATGAACCGCGTCGACTGTGTGGCCGAGGTGAAGCCGCTTTCGACCTGCGTCGCGCCTTGGAACACCGTCGGAGTCCCTATTGTCTTGAAGGCGGTCGCAAACCCCTCTGCCAGCGTCACGGTAAAGGTTCCGCCGGCGAGCAGCACAATGTTGCCGCTGCTGTCGACGTTCAACCCCACGCACTGCTGGGCCGTCACGAGAGATGAGACGGTGGTGATCAACCCGAGCAGGGGCACGCCCACCTGCAGGACGTTGTTGTTCACCGGCACCGTGGTCGGACCTGTGAACGACACGAAAGCCGTCACCTGCGTGGATGGGAAGCTGGCGTTGCCCGGGATACCCAACTGGGAGACGTTAGCCCGCAGATTGCTGATGCGGACTATGGTGTCGAAGGTCCCGGGGGCGACAAATGGCGTGGGAAGCTGCACGCCCGCCCACTGCACCGTGCTGGCGTTCAACAGGTTGCCCCAGATGGGCTCCGTAACCGGGGTGTTGGTGGTGTAGACCGCATTCGAACCTATGTCCGTGTTACCCGCCTGGAACAGGGCGACGCCCGGACCGGCGGTTATCTCGTTGACAATCAGAACGGCGTCTACTGCCGGGTCTCCACCGCCGCTGCCAAGGAGCCGCTGATTGGTGATGGTGGTGGTCAGTGTGACCGTGATGTTGGTGACGAAGGTCGGTGCGCTAAAAGGTATTGAGCCACCATTGGGGAGGGTGCAATCGACGACGATGTCGCCCACCAACTCCGCAATGCCTTCCGCCCGAACCAGCGGGGGAACCGCGCTCGCGGTGCATATCGTCACGGTATGCTGGGCATTAGCCGTGCCGGCGGACCCCAACAGGGCCACGAGCATTACGGCCAGCACCAGGAAACTCTTTTTAAAAGCTACCATTTCTTTCTCCTTGTCTCGCAAAAGAAAATTTTTGGATCGGTGAAGTTCCTCTTCAACCTGAACCGTGCAACGCAATTGCAACCACTGCTTAGAACTTCAATTCCCCCGTGTCGGGCGGAGGAAGGAAAAGAAATTGGCCGGCGGCTTCTACGCACAAAGCTCGCAGCCGGCTACCTCAACTGGTCAAAGTCGAGCCACCTCCTGCGTGTAAAACTCTGTGCTCGCGGGAAACTTGTAAGACTGCGCGCCGCCGAGAAAGCGGCGGTAACCTTCTTCATACCATCCACCTGGGGCCGGTGTCAAGCAAAAAATAACAAAAAGCGGAAAAAAGATTCAGGCGGGGCTGGACACACACAGCTCCCCCTCGCTCGACACCGTAGCCCGACCACGGGTAAGTGGGATTTGTAACACTTTTCGTAAACAAGGTCAAGCTTTTTTTTTGGAAAGACGCAGGAAACAGCGGAGTTGCGGGATTCGGGGCTGAATGGATCTGCCGGGGACCTGGATGGCGCCGGCCGCCGTTTGGCTCAGTCGCTCTTCATGATTTTCCGCAGGCCCTTCAGACGGCCCTTCAGCTCTTCGCTCATGTCGTGAATCTCGTTCTCGTCGTAGATGACGTGGGGCGTCAGCAGAATGATCAGTTCCGTCTTGGATTTGCTGATCGATGTCGAGCCGAAGACTGCGCCGAGCACCGGAATCTTGCCCAGCAGCGGCAGTCGCGCGTTGGCGTAGAGGTTGTTCTCCTGCATGATGCCGCCGATGGCGACCGTGCTGCCGTCCTGCACCGTCACCTGCGTCTGCACGCTGCGCTTCTGAATGGTGGGCGATTGAATGTTGGAGCTGGTGGTGGCCTGCGGCGAGGATACCTCCTGGTTGATGATCAGGGTCACGATGCCGCTGGCGTTGATCCTCGCAGTAATGCTGAGTATGACGCCCGTGCTGCGGCTGGCCACCGTGTTGGTGAACAACGACGTGCCCCCGGACTGCGCGCCGCCGACCAGCCCCTGCGACGTCAGAACGGGAATCTCGCTGCCCACGTTGATAGTGGCCGGAAGATTGTCGGTGGCGATGACCGACGGCGCCGAAATCACCCGGGTGCGGCCGTAGGTCTGTTGCGCGTTCAGGAACGCCGCCAGCTCACGCGTCTGGCCGATCAGGGCCCCCAGGGTCAGCCCGATGGCCCCGTCGGAGGTGAAGCCGCCGATCAGCTTGCGGGTGTTGAGCGACCCTCCGGACCCGGTAGACGTGTCACCCCGCTGCCGCAAATAGGCGCTCACACCGCTCGTGAAGGCGTCGCTCAGCGTCACCTCGTAGATCTGGGCGTCGATCAGCACCTGGCGTGGGGACATATCAAGCTGGGCCAGGGTCTTGCGAATGATCTCCCATTCCTGTTGCGTGGCTTGCACGATAATCACGTTGTTGACGAAGTCGGGCACGATGCGCACCGGCGAGCCGCCCAGCCCCGCGCCGGCGGTGGCGGTTTGGGATCCCAGATAGGTTCCGGTGCGGTCGGTCGGGGCGCCGCCCGCCGCCGGGGCCGTCGTGGTAGCTGTGCCGCCGGACGGCGTCGCCGACGGGATGGCAGTCTGCGGCAGCCGGAGGTAGCCTCCGCCAGCGCCAGCCATCCCACCGCCCATCATGCTGGAACCCATGCCGCCCCGCCCGCCGGCGCCGCCGCCATAGCCACCGCCATAGCCGCCGCCGGGGGCCCCTCCGGCTCC
>JBGOUJ010000272.1:0-9640 GCA_041477005.1 Terriglobia bacterium
CGGCTATTGTCACGTCGTAGTACTTCCATTCCCTCGCATGACCCAGGGTATTCGACCAGCTCCTTCTTCTCGATCTAACCAGCAGTCCGTTAACGTCGTGACGAACAAACTCGTCAAAAGGCTGCCCGGCGGTGACGATTACGGGCATGCCACACGCCATGGCTTCAGTAATGGTGAGGCCAAGAGAATCAACACTTGCGGGATAGACATAGACGTTCGCTAGATGATAGCCCGCTGGCGGCCTCGACACACCGACAAAGAACTCAATATTAGCCTCGCGCCCAACGATTTCGCCAACCTCGGGAGCATTATGTCGCAAAACGTCGATGGGGAGCTGAGAGTGGATAATCAGCTTCGTCTCGCGCTTCTCTCGCCGCGAAAGCCCCCCCCAGGCTCTCACGAGCCTGTGGGTTCCCTTTCTCAAGTTGCCAAAGCTCATGCCGGCATTGTGGAAGTACACCACTGAGTCGCTGGTCAGGTTCCGGCCTTGCGGTGAGAACAATTCGCAGTCAACGCCCCACGGTACAAACTGGGCGATGCCCGTGCCGGCGAAAATCCTGTGCGTAAGCTTTGTATGGCAAATGATCAGGTCGAAGTGGCTACAATAGAAAGCCATCGGCAAGACATATCCCAAACCAAAGAAAACCGTCCTGACACCCTTCCCCTTGCACTCCGCCATCGGCGCGGGATCCAGTTGTTCATTGAACAGCACAATGCGGATCTGATTCGAGTCAAGCCAACTGCGAAACTCGTCTAAGTCCGCGATTCCTGTGTAAGGACACCGAGGACAGGTGCCCATTCTGCTGGACGAGTAATGAACGTTGCCAAGATTCCAGTCTGGACCAAAATCGTATTCCTCTCCACCGCGGGCGAAGATGAAAACGTCATGACCGAGTCTCTGGAGGCCATTCATGAAGCTCCGACTCAAATAAGCCGCACCTCTCTCAAGCCAGCTGGTCACGATTCCGATTCTCACGATGGCTCCCCCTGGAGAAAGAACACAACTAGCAGGTTGTTCCTGACGAGGCAGCGGAATCTTGAGTAAAGATAGACGCGAAAGGCATGATAGTGGTCGAGCCACCAGAAAGCGGGCCAGGCGAACACTATGAAGTGCGCCGTGTGTCGCCGCAGTCGTTCCAGCTCTGCGATTGCCATCTGATCGTCTGGCGGCGGTCCCCAATATTGACCCTCTCTTTCCAGAAATGGGATTCGCCTGCGCCCAGCCAGGAACGCCCCAACCCCCCATTGCTCCTCGTCGACGAGGATAAACGGGCTCCCGGGCGATAGGAGTGAATCAAGTTCACTCACAGCCATCGCCACGCGAGGCCACCATGAATTTTGCTTCCAGGCATTGGTGTCTGCGTGGATACCCATGCCGTCGAACGCGCGACTCAGGGCGAGACACTTCTGCTCATAGCCGAAGAGACCGAACCTCAGCCTTTCCTCAAAGGTCTTGCCAGTATAATTGTTGGCGTCGTGTTTTCGATAGAGCCCTTGTGGCATCGAGAGTTTCCTTACGAGACCGAAAGCCGGCGCCATCGCGGAAAGGAAGGAGTCTGATCCACACACTTCAAATCCCTGCTGTGGCAGCGGAAGGACCCTTTCTAGGAACCAGCGCGCCCATGCATTGCCCGATGTAGGTGCGGCTGGAAACGCCCCCTCGGGGCCGTACTGAATCACCCGTTCTCGCAGATTTCCTTCCGTAAGCGTGGGTGACTGTATCTCCCCAGTCCGCCTACCATCTCGGTCCGTTATCCACATCGGCCAGTGCACCTTCGTAACGTCGGCCTGAAGGACCAGCGGAGCGGCCTTTTGTAACGTGTCAGGCAGGAGGGCGTCATCGGCATCGAGGAAGCAGACCACATCCCCGCGGCTGGCCGAAAAACCTGCATTTAGAGCCGAGGCTTGCCCGCCGTTCTCCTTCAAAACCGGCATTACCCGTTTACCATAACCAGCGATTATCTCCCCGGACTTATCGGTCGAACCGTCGTCAACCACAATCACTTCAGTGTTGGGGTAGGTCTGGCTCAGAGCGCTCTCGATGGCGTATCTCAGGAAGCACCCGTAGTTGTAATTGTTGATAATAATACTCACAAGCCGAGGCTCGATGGACCTAATCGCCGGGTCGAGCATTGTCATTCTCCTTGGTCCCGCCGCCGCTCAGAAACGATGAAAAGCTTCTGTTGCAGCCCCTCTATTTTTTGGGGAAGAATCAAGGATGTGCAGGCTAGTCCCGAACTTCGGTACATCGCTTCATAGTCATGCACGCACACGTGATCAGCCACATCCCAAGACCATTCCTCACTCCAATCCACATGAAGCAAATATGTCGAAACGGAGAGCAGCTTCTTCACGAAACTGATGACAACCTCCGCGGGGTGGTGGAGGAAGACCTCGATGGCAGTCGAGAGAGCATATCTATCCCCCGGCAGCGGCAAGGTCGAATAAATATCGTATTGCTGGAAGGTGATATTAGTGCATCCGCTGCAGTAAATTCTGGCGCGGTCGAGCTGGTCGGGACTCAAATCGATGGCGGTAATCTGTGACTCGGGGAAGGCTCTAGCCAGTACCCTAGTGACGCGGCCAAACCCGCAACCGATTTCCAAAATAGTGCTTACAGCTAGGCTCTTCATTGACAGTGCGTCCAGAATAAACCGCTCCTGCAGACGGTAGTATTTGGAGGAGAGGCGCTCTTCCCGGGAGTAGGACTTGCCGCGCTCTAGCCAATACCGATTGGTGTCGAAATCGGGTTGCATTTGGTGAAGATCCCTTCAAACAGCCCGCGGAATGTCAACGGAGGTCCGACGCCCGAACTGCACGGCATGGAAGCGCCAGTAAGGGCCTCGAGCAGCCAGGAGTGCGGCGTGAGTGCCCTGTTCGACAACACGGCCGCCATTCAGGACAACAACGCGATCGGCGCGCCGGATCGTCGAAAGGCGGTGCGCGATGATAAATGTGGTGCGTCCCTGCTTCAGACGCTCCACGGCCTCCATGACGAGCGCTTCGGTTTGAGCGTCCAGGGATGACGTTGGCTCATCCAGGATCAGGATCGGGGCGTCCTTCAGCAGCGCCCGGGCGATTGCCAGCCGCTGCTTTTCTCCGCCGGAGAGGGTGGCGCCCCGCTCTCCGATCACGGTGTCGTAGCCCAAAGGCAGCCGCTCAATGAACTCGGCCGCATTCGCCGCCCCCGCGGCCGTTTCAATTTCGGCGCGCGTGGCGTGCGGACGCCCGTATCCGATGTTGTCCGCCACGCTGATAGGAAGCAGGAATGGATCTTGCAGCACCACCGCCACCTGGGCCCGCAGGCTGGTGAGCTGGATCTGCCGGAGGTCCAACCCATCCACGGCCACACACCCTTCCCATACGTCGAAGAAGCGGGGGATCAGCGATACCAGCGTCGTCTTCCCCGCGCCCGTCCGGCCAACCAGCGCCAACGTCTCGCCGGGGCGGGCCTCCAGATGGATGCCATGAAGCACTGGCCGGCCCGGTCCATAGCCGAAGGTGACGTTCTCGAATCGAACCAGACGGCCCTGTCCTTCCCGGCAAGGCGGCAGGGGTTTGGCTCCCGGCAAGTCCGGCACCACTTCGTCGGCGTCGAACACCTCGAGCACCCGTCGCGCGCCGGCCGCCGCGGACGCAAAACCAGAGGAGAGCATGGCCAGGCTCTGGAGCGGCGCATACAAGGAAGCCAGGTAGGCGAAGAACACGAGCAGCCCCCCCACGGAGACAGAACCCCGTAACACGTGCAGGCCGCCCAACAGCATCACCGCCGCCGTGCCCAGCGCGGTCACGGAGCTGGTGCCGTACTGGAACTGCAGTTGCGCCGTGATGGCGTGAAGGCTGGCCTTGACGGTTTGGGTGGAAAGTCGCCGGAACCGGTCGGTCTCGTACTGCTCGCGGCAGAAGGATTGCACCACCGGCAGAGCGGTCAGAGTCTGCTCGGCCAGCGAGGCCATCTCGCCCTGGAGCTCCATCTGGCGGAGTGTCCGTCGCTCCATGGGTCCGGCGAAAAGCCGGACCAGCAGCGCCAGCGGAGGGACGGCGAGCAGGGCAATAAGGGAGAGGAAGCGGTCCATCCGCCACAGCACCGCCAGCATCGCCGCCAGGCTGACCACGGAGGTGATGATCGGAAGGCAAACCGACAGCACCAGGTCCCGCAGGCAACCGCTCTCGCTCGTCACCCTTCGAACCAGGTCGCCTGCTGGCCGCCGGCCGTGGAACCGCATGGAGAGCCGCTGCAGGTGATCGAACAACTCCGCTCCCAGGTCGTAGATCATGCGATTGCCAACCCCGGCCGTCAAATAGCCCTGCGCGACCGCCACGATCTGACCCCCGAGGAACAGCACAACCGTGGCGGCGGCCAGAATGCCTATTAGGGCAGCCGGCGAGTGTTCGGCCAATAGGGCGGCGATCCACGCCGGCGGGTGCGCCGCGTTCTGATTCAGCAGAACATGATCCACCAGAATCTTGGTCGGCCACGGCTTGAGAACATCCATCCCGACCCCGAGGAGCATGAGCAGGCTAATTCCGGTTAGGCCCCGCCAGTGGGGACGAGCATACGGAGCCAAGCGCCGCCACCAGGGTTTCATGCCATCACCCCCGGCCCAGGCTGCCACGCCTGTAAAGTGTGGAATCGGTGGTAGGAGCCCACGTTCGCCAACAGCTCCGGGTGGGTCCCCTCCTCGATGATCCGGCCGTCCTCGATCACCACGATGCGATCAGCCTGGCGGATCGTGGAAAGCCGATGAGCGATGATGAAGGTTGTGCGGCCCTTCATCAATCGCTGGAGAGCCTCCAGCAGCGAGGATTCGGTCTGGCTGTCCAGAGCGGACGTCGGCTCGTCGAGAATCAAGATCGGAGCGTCTTTCAGCAGCGCGCGCGCGATGGCCAGCCGCTGCTTCTCCCCTCCCGAGAGCGTAGCTCCTCTCTGTCCGATAACTGTGTCGAACCCATTGTGCAGCCGCCGGACAAACTCAATCGCATTGGCTGCCTCGGCTGCCGCCTCAATCTGGGCGCGGCTAGCCCCGGGGCGTCCGTAAGCAATATTCTCCGCCACGCTCGAAGGCCTCAGGAAGGGCTCCTGTAGCACAAGGGCGACCTGAGAACGCAGGTCGAAGAGCCGGACCTGACGAGCATCCGCGCCGTCTATAATGACCCGGCCATCCCAGGGGTCGAAGAAACGGGGAATCAAGGAAGCCAGGGTCGTTTTGCCCGCTCCCGTAGGTCCGACAAGCGCCACGGTCTCGCCAGGACGCGCCTCCAGCGTTACACCCTTCAGGACCGGACAGCCCGGTTCGTAGCCGAAGGTCACCGACTCCAGCCGCACGTGACCCGTGACGGTCAGCGATCTTGCCCCTGGCGCCTCCAGGACCTCCGGGCCGGCGTCGAAGATCTCCAGCACACGGTCGACGCTTGCCTGAACCCCTTTCATCGCGGCGTAGTTTTGCAACAGGGCCTGCCAGGCGGACTGCATGGTCCGCATATAGCTCAGGAAAACAACCAGGCTTCCGAACGATAAGGCTCCGGAAAGGACCCGCCGGCCGCCTAAGTAGAAAACAGCGGTCGTCCCTAATACAAAGGTCACGCCGTTCACCATGCCGTAGGCGCTATTGAGCAGAGAGGCGCGTTGCGAGAGATCCACGGCCTCTTCCGCCAGGTTCCGAAAATGGAGCCGGTTGCGTGTCTCGCTGCCGAACGCTTGAACCACAGGAATGGACGTTAAGGTTTGGAGGACAAAGCTCAGCAGCCGTGACCTGTTTTCCCGTTGCGTCCGCGCCCGGTGCTTGACCTTGTCGCCAAAGTAGAGAGCCGAGGCGGCAAGCAGCGGCGCCATGGCCAGGGAAGCGGTCGCGAGGACAGGGTCCAGCCGGTACGAGACGACGGTGATGATGGCGAGCGCAACCAGACGCTGCCAGGGGGACACCATCAGACCTTCCGTCGCTAGACAGACGCACCAGGCGTCGTCGGTCAGCCGATTCACCGCATCGCCCACGGCTCTCCGGGCGTGGAACAGCAGGGAGAGGCGTTGCAAGCGATGAAAGAGGTCCGCCGCGAGGTCGTACACCATTCGCTCGCTAGCAGCCGTCCAAGCCAGGCTGAGAGCCCCGTCGATGGCGGCGCGGACGGCGAACAGGACCAGACTAGCCAGAGCGGCTACGACCACGAGGGCCTCAGGACTCAGGCTGACCGAGAAGATCGAGAAAGCTGAAGGCGCGTGGGCGGACAGCGTGTCCACAAGCAGCTTCAGTGGCCACGGATCGAGCACGGTGATGGCCGAAAGCGCTGTGGTGAGCCCAACTGTCAGCAGCAGGGCCCGCCATTGACGCCTGGCGTACGGGACCAGGCGCTTGTACCGCGAGAGGCCGGTTTTGGAACTTGCCTCCGTCATTGGTCGAACCCCGGTCTCAGAGGCAGTTCCAACCGATCAGTCACCGGCTGCAGCCTCATCTGCGACCGACTCTGCTCCCAGATCCTGCTGCTCGGAAGCGACCGGCTTCCCGGGCGCCGCTTGGAAGCCGCGACCCTGCAGTTCTCTGGCCACCTCGTCGGCTCCTGCTCGAGCAGCGGCCTCCAGCCGGCCCGCCTCAACTGCGGGCGCAATCCAAAGGGCCACAACGAAAGCAACCGCCAGAAGCAACGCCGGGGGGCTCATGTCGAGCGCCGCCATGGCTACGGCCGATACAGCCACGATGGCCTGCAGCCAATAAATGGCCCGAGCCGGCCGGATTACCGCCAAGAGTCGGGCCGAGCGCTTGGGACCACCGTGATGCTCGATCACCATCGACAGGAACGCCTCCCCGAGGGTGCCTCGGCGAATCTTGAGGTCCCAAGAGTAATGACCCGGATTCCATCCCACGGCACAACCCATGCCGATGAGCTTTCTGGTTAAGAGGTCCAGGAAAGCGTTCTTCTCCAGGCCCATCCCTCCGTTGTAGCTCCACTTTATAGAGCGGCGAAACGGCTGCAGCCGCTGCCACCAGCGGCTGGCCCGCCGGCTCGGCTGGGCCTGAATCCTCGCGCTGCGCCACGGGGCCAGGCCGCCCTTCAGACGCCCCCAGTCCCGCGCCAAAGGCTCGAGGAAATTAAGCCAGGCGATTGTCGCGCGCCACTGCAGACGCCGGAACCATGTGGACGCTACCTTCGGATCCTCGAGAACATCTAGTTTGGCGTCGCTGGCACAAACAGCGCAGTACAGCCCGGTGTACGCCATCCCTAGCCCAACCAGGGCAAACGCCCACGGGAAAAAGAAGCCGAGTACAAACAACGCCACAAGCCCAAAGTGCCACTCCATGGCACGCGGCAGAAAGGAGAGTACTTTGCTTCCACCCGGATCATACATTGGCTGGAAGCCGGCGGATCCCCAAAGGCCGTGATAGACGACCGGCTTGGCAAAGAGGCGGAAGAAGGGGTAGGGCCCGTAAATGCGGCCGGCCCAAAATGTGTGACCCCAAGGATTGAATTTGTTGGGGTGCTTGTGTTCGAGCATGCACTCGGACACCCCATATCCGACCTGCTGGCGCCAGTAGGCTTTCACCGAAGAGCGGCGATGGTGCCAGACCACGGCTGACGGGCTGAATCCGATCCGGTAGCCGTTGTCGAGCAGACGCCAGCAAATGTCCACGTCATCGGCCGCCTCGGTAAAAATCGGGTCGAAGCCGCCGATGCCATCCAGGGCGCTCTTGAGGAAGCTCATGTTGCAGCCGGGAATGTGCTCGGCGTGGCGGTCATCCAACATGACTTGTGTGGGGCCGCCAGGGGACCGGTACACGCACTTGGCGAGCCAGTTGTCCTCGGGCGGTACCAGGTTGGGCCCGCCCACGCCCGCCACACCCTCGGTGATGAAGGTGGTCGCAAGGTAAGAAAGCCAGTCGGCGTCCGCACGGGCGTCGGAATCGATATACGCAATGATCTCGCCGGTCGCAGCTCGCAGGCCTTCATTTCGGGCCGCGCTGACCCCGCGGTTCGGGGTGGAGATCAAGCGGAACGGATATCGTCGGGCAATTTCTCCGGTGGAGTCGGTCGAACCGTCGTCCACGACGATTACTTCGTAATCCGGATAGCGGAGGTCCACGAGCGACTGCAGGCAGCGGTCAAGCGTGCGGGCGGCGTTGTGCGCCGCCACCACGACCGAAACACGCGGCCACTCCCGGTCGCGCGGAAATGGAACGGCGGTGGTGAACCGGCGCTGGACGGTCTGGTAAGAGGGCTTCGGGCGGCGGTCTTTGTCGACCAGGCCGAAGCCCCACTCGTCGATGAGCAGGTTGTCCTGGAAGAACGGGTCGGTCCACCCGAAGACCACAGCGCCCGCCAAGCCGTGATCGAAGACCTCTTCGGCCTGCCAATCGAGAAAGCGGGCCTGTCCCTCGTGCCCGTGCCGGATACTGCAGATGCCGAACTCGGTCAACACCAGGGGGAGTTCGCCGGCCAAGTGCTGCAGGCGTGAAAGATAAGGGCAAAACTGCTCGCGATGGTGCAGGTAGACATTGAAAGTAAAAACGTCAACGAAGGGGAGCTCCAGGTATTCCGTGGTTGGATAGTTTGTATAGGTGACCAACGGCCCGGGGTCCTCGTCCTTGGCAATCTCGCAAAGCTCCCGGAGAAACGACTCAACTTTCTTCGCTCCGTACCACCGGACGATCGGAGGCGGAATCTCCTTGGCCACCGCGTACATCAGCACGGCTGGGTGCCGGCGGCAGGAAGCCACCATGTCGCGGACATCGCGGCGGATGAGCTCGCGTGTCCGGTGGTCTTCGAGGAAGCATTCATATTCCATCCACGGGGTGTTGATAATCGCCCGGATCCCGTGTTCCTGGGCGCGATCCAGAACCGAGATCGGGGGAACCGTGTAGGTCAGGATTGTATTAATGCCCGCTTGCCGCATGAGGCGGAAATCCTGGAGCAGTTGCTCGTCCTCCGGGAACTGGTGTCCTTCGCGATTGGGCGGAAATGCCCCATACGCCACACCTTTGACGAAGAACTTCTCGTGATCGAGGAAAAGAAATTTACCTTCTGCGCGCGGGCGCCCCATGTGCGATCCAGTCCGAGGGGGAGACAAACTCGTTCCGGCCAGAAATCCTGACTGGCACAAGACAGAAACGCGCCACCCCACATCTCGATGCGCTTTCCGCCAATCCCGTGCGCCAGGGCCAAAACTCAGGACATGTACCGCTCCCCCATTTCTGTGCTTGTGGCGCCGCGGTTAGGGACCGCGACGGATGACCAAGTTCGGGAATCGTGTCGGCCGAACCAGCAGGGCGGCCAATCTGACGTGGAATCACCGGGACTCGAACAGCTTCCCGGAAAAGCCTCAGCTTCTCGGATGAGGCTCATATACAGGAAAGTTATGATACAGGAACAGGGTGGGTCTTTCAACCGCGAGCGGTACTCTTCTGGGGACAAAAATCGTACTAGGCCTTCTAGGAGATTCGACCCTCAGCCGCCCCAGGGCGGATTGCCAAAAGTTGCGAAGAGCCTCTTGAAATCATTTTCTATCAATTACATATGGAGAATCAGCAAGTCGTTCAGCCGCATCCCCCAAAAGGCGACGAAGAGAACAAGCAGCATGTTGTCAAGAAGTTCCAAGTGCAGGTTTGAAGTGGGTGCGGACTAGACTAGATCAGAGTTCCTGGGCGCGATTGCA
>JBGOUJ010000273.1:0-9627 GCA_041477005.1 Terriglobia bacterium
ACCCAGCGGCTCCCATCCATCGGCCGGGGCTGCCATAACCCGGAGTCGCCGCGTCCCGTCAGAAAGGCTTTCCGCCCGGACCACCTGGACTCGGAGGGAGCCGCCCTTCGCCAAGCGGATAGCCGCGAGCTCAATGCGCTCCCTGGCGCGGGCAATGCTGCGCCCGACTGTTTCCAGCGGCTCGGGGACCATTCTCTCCAGAATCGGGAGAAAGCGTGAGTCACCGGTCTCCCCCATGGCCCGCGCCGCCGCCGAACGGAATTCCGCGTGCTGGCTTTGCGATTCCTTGACGATTCGGGGAACGGCGGCGGGGTCCCCCAGTTTATAGAGTGCCACCAGGGCGTTGGTCGCCACCCGCCAGTTGGGATCGTGGCAGGCCTTGCCGAGCAACGCCCGGGCCGCCGGCGAGTCGATTCCGGCAAGAGCCTCCACCACGTTGGCTCGAGTGCGCGAGTCGGCGTCTTTCAGAAACCCTTCGGCCCACTCGACCCGCTTGATGCTTCGGCCGATCAATAGGGCCGCTTTCGAGCGAAGCCTGGGATTGCTTTGACGCAGGAGAGGCGCCAGCAGGGGCACAATCCGCGAGCCGTCGGAGATCGCCTCCAGGATCGCCAGCACCCGTTCCGCCTCGGGGGCCTCCAGCTCCGGTAAGAGGCGCGCCAGCTTCGTGTCCAGCAGCGGTTGGAAACGGCTGGCCAGTTGGGCCAGTGACTTCGCCTCCGCCCTGCTGAAAAGGCTCGAGTCGCACAGTGGGCCCGTCAGAAGGTCTCGCTCCGCCAACAGACTCACCAGAGACTCACGGTCAGGGCCTTCCAGGCCGCTCTTGAGCAACTCCAACGAGTCGGCGCAGAACCTCTTGCGATCCGCCGCCAACAGATCCTGCAGGGCATTCTTGCCCGCCGCGGGATCGAGGGCAAACTGGTCCAATATCTCCTTGAGCCGCTCCTGCATCCGTGCAGACGCTCCGCTACGGGCCCAGGAGTACACCCCCGGCTCCGTAACGCAGATGCCTATCTATCGGCGGATCGGGCTACAGTCTCAAGGCTGGGCGGGGGATGAATCCGTGAACTGGAGGAACTGATCGAGCCTCTCGATAGCCCGGCCGGAGTCGATGGCAGCGCGGGCCAGGGCCATGCCGGCGGTCAAATCCGGCGCCAGGCCGGCCACGACCAGCCCGGCCGCGGCGTTCACCAGAACGATGTCCCGGCGAGGGCCCTTCTCGCCGCCTAGCACCGAGCGGACGATGGCGGCACTCTCCCGGCGGTCCCCGCCGGCAAGCTGGTCCGGGGTAGTCGTCTCGACGCCGAAGTCTTGCGGGCACAGCGTCCATTCGATCACCTTCCCCTGATCGACCTCAGCCACGATCGTAGACCCGGTGGTGGTGATCTCGTCGAGGCCGTCGCAGCCGTGGACCACCAGCCCGCGCCGCATCCCCAGCCGCGCCAGGGCTTCGGCCACCAGCCGGACCGAATGCCGATCGAAGACCCCCACGATCTGCGTCCGGGCCCCTGCCGGGTTGGCGAGCGGCCCGAGCAGGTTGAACACGGTGCGCATCTTCAGCTCCGCCCGGATCGGCTGCACGTGCCGCATGGCCGGATGCAAGGCCGGCGCAAACAGGAAGCCGATGCCCACCTGCTGAACGCAGCGGGCGATCCGCTCCGGGGCGAGATCCAGCCGCGCGCCCAGCTCTTCCAGCACGTCGGCGCTGCCGCAGTTGCTCGAGATCGAGCGGTTGCCGTGCTTGGCCACGCGGGCGCCGGCGGCGGCCAGCACAAATGCGGTGGCGGTCGAGATGTTGAACGTGTGGGCGCCATCGCCGCCGGTGCCGCACGTGTCCACCAGCGGGCGCGGGTCTTCGCCGCACTCGACGCGCGTGGCGTGGTCCCGCAGGGCCCGCGCGAAGCCGACCACTTCGTTCACCGCTTCACCCTTCATCCGCAAGGCTACGAGCAAGGCCGACACGACGGGCGCGGGGCTCGTTCCAGCCAGGATCTCCTCGAGCGCCGCATAGGCTTCGGCGTCGGTGAGGTCCTCTCGCGCCACGGCTTTGTGAAGCGCCTCACGAACGGCAGACATGGTATAGTATGCTTTCCGCGCCCAGCCATAGGGTCAGCAATCGGGCTGTGCGCGCTGAAAGCTGATGGCTAGTAGCTGAAGGCTATCGTTACCATCTTACGCCGCCGGGGCGGTTGGCGGCTTCTGCAAATGAAAATCCACGAGTACCAGGCCAAGGAGATTCTGCGTCGCTACCAGGTACCGGTCCCGCGCGGCGAGCCGGCGTTCAGCGCCGAACAGGCCTTCGAGGCCGGCCGGCGATTGGGCGGGAGCGTGGTGGTGAAGGCCCAGATCCACGCCGGGGGACGCGGGAAAGGGGGCGGCGTCAAGATCGCCCGCGATGCCGAGGAGGCTCGCCAGATCGCCTCCCGCATGCTCGGCATGAAGCTCGTCACCCACCAAACCGGGGCCGAGGGCCGCATCGTCGAGCGGCTCTTGATCGAGGAAACCCTGCCGATCGACCGCGAGCTCTATCTGGGCGTGGTGTTGGACCGCGCGCTGGGCAAGAACGTTTTCATGGCCTCGAAAGCCGGCGGGGTTGAAATCGAGGAAGTCGCCCGGCAGACTCCCGAGTTGATCTTGAAGCGGGCGATCGAGCCGGGCGCGGGACTGCTCGCCTACCAGGCCCGCAGCCTTGCCTTCGGCATGGACATCCCGGCGGCGGCCGTGCCGGCTGCGGCCGCGGCCATGATGGCCCTGGCGACCGCCTACGAAGAAACCGACGCCTCGCTCGCGGAAATTAACCCGTTCATCTTGACCAAAGACGGCACGGTCTGCGCTCTCGACGCCAAGATCAACTTCGACGACAACGCCCAGTTCCGGCATCCCGAGTGGGCCGAGCTGCGCGACCTCAAGGAAGAAGATCCGCTGGAAGTCGAGGCGGGCAAGTACGGCCTCAACTACATCAAGCTCGACGGCAGCGTCGGCTGCATGGTCAACGGCGCGGGCCTGGCCATGGCGACCATGGACATCATCAAGTTCGCCGGCGGCAGTCCGGCGAATTTTCTGGACGTGGGCGGGGGCGCCAACGCCGAGCAGGTGAAGAACGCCTTCCGCATCCTGCTCTCCGACCCCAGCGTGAAGGCGGTGCTGATCAATATCTTCGGCGGCATCCTGCGGGTCGATATGCTGGCCACGGGGGTGGTCGAAGCGGCGCGGGCGCTGGATGTGAAAGTTCCGATCGTGCTGCGGCTGGAGGGCACCAACGTGGAAAAAGGCCGGCAGATCCTGGCCGAGTCCGGGCTGAATTTTACCGTGGCCAAGGGCATGCGGGAAGCGGCAGAGAGGGTGGTGGCGCTGGCGAGATGAGCATTCTACTCGACGGGACAACGCGGGTGATCGTGCAAGGGTTCGGCAAGCAGGGCGCCTTTCACGCCGAGCAATGCGCCCAGTACGGCACCAAGATCGTGGGCGGGGTCACGCCGGGCAAGGGCGGAACCAAGCAGTTCGGCCTGCCGGTGTTCGATACGGTGGCCCAAGCGGTGCGAGAGCTGCAGCCCACGGCGTCGATTGTTTTTGTGCCGCCGCCCGGCGCGGCCGACGCGATCCTGGAAGCAGCCGACGCCGGCCTCACCCTGGTCGTCAGCATCACCGAAGGGATCCCCACGCGAGACATGGTCCGGGCCTGGCGGTTTCTGCAAGGCGGCAAGACGCGCCTGATCGGCCCCAACTGTCCCGGCATCATTTCGCCCGGCAAGGCCAAGCTCGGCATCATGCCCGGCTACATCCACACCCCTCCGGGCCAGGACGGCGGCATAGGGGTGGTCTCCCGTTCCGGCACCCTCACCTACGAAGCGGTCGGCCAGTTGACCGCGCTGGGCATCGGCCAATCCACCTGCATCGGGATCGGCGGCGATCCCATCATCGGCACGAACTTTGTGGACGCCATCCGGCTGTTCAACGAGGACCCGGAAACGCGCGCCATCATCATGATCGGCGAGATCGGCGGCAACGCCGAGGAGCAAGCGGCGGCCTACGTTCGGGAACACGTCAAGAAGCCGGTGGTCGGCTTCGTCGCCGGCCAGACCGCCCCGCCCGGCCGCCGCATGGGCCACGCCGGCGCCATCATCTCGGGCGGCTCCGGCGCGGCCGCCGAAAAGGTTCGGGCCATGGAGCAGGCCGGCATCCGAGTGGCAAAATCGCCGGCGGACCTGGGAGAGACCATGCAGAAATTGATGATTTGTTGATTTATTGATTTGTTGATAGAAAAATGCAACGCACCCTTACCATCATCAAGCCCGACGCCGTCGCGGCGCATCATGCGGGCGAAATCATCGGCGAGCTGCAGAAGGCCGGGTTCCGCATCCTGGCCATGAAGATGCTGCGGCTTACGCGCGAGCAGGCCGAGGGCTTCTATCACGTTCATCGCGGCAAATTCTTTTTCAACGACCTGGTGAAGTTCATGACCGAAGGGCCGGTGCTGCCGATGGCGCTGGAGCGGGAGGACGCCATCGCCGCGCTGCGAAAGCTTATGGGCGACACCAATCCGGCCAAGGCCGCCGACGGGACGATTCGCAAGCGCTTTGGCTCTTCCATTGAACGCAACGCCATCCATGGCTCCGACGCCCCCGAGTCGGCGGCCTTCGAGCTGGGTTTCTTCTTCGCTACAATGGAATTGTGAGCTTTTGGGGAAGCCCGGGCCGATGGATCGCAACCTTGGGCCTGATCCTCGTCGGGGTTGGTTTGCTGGTGATGGCCGCCGAGAGGTTTTCCTTCTTCCGCCTGGGACGGCTTCCCGGCGACATTGTCTATCGCGGCAAGAACACGGTCTTTTATTTCCCGCTCGCCACTTCCCTTCTGCTTAGCGTCTTGTTGACCCTCCTTTTTTCGTTATTTCGAAGGAGATGATATGCTCGAACCCGGCCAGCGCGTCCGCTTGAACCTCGCCGGCATGATGATCCAGGGCGTCGGGTTCGGCGCGGCGGTGACGGATGCCTTGGGAACGGTGATACGCCAGACCTCGGCCGCGCCGCCGACCTACCTGGTGCAACTGCTGTTCGCCTTCAAGGGTGTGACCCAGGTGGAAGTCCCCGAAAACCGCATCAGGCCGGCGTAGCTGCGCCGGAGGGACAGAGACCCTCAACTCCCCTTCAGCGGCTGGTCACCCAGCGCCATCGTGACGGCGCGGATCTGCGTGGCCTCACCGCTTCACCGGCCTCTCGTTGAAGCTGCAGCGGGAGGGTGTTATGATGGGCCTATGTTCGACCCCGACGTAGAGGCTCGCTTCCAGAGAATTGAAGACGAGTTGCTTGTAACCGCCGAGTTGCAGCGCCGATTCGAGATGGAGGGTAAGGAGCGCATTGGCCGCCTGGAGGCGTTCCAGGACGCCATGGCGCGCTCGCGCCAGGAGGTTGACGGAAAGATGAGCGCACTGATCGACATCGTGGCTCACCTCAGCGAGACCGTCGAGCGCTTCCTGAAGTCCCGGTCCAACGGCGGCGCGAACTGAATCGCTGCCGCCAAGCTTTTTCCCTCACCCAAAAACAAATTGGGGAGGCTCTCTTTCCAGCCTCCCCAGAGTTTTTTCGAGCGCCTGGACTTCCAGCCGGCGCCTAGAAAATGAACCGCAGGGCCAACTGGGCCGATCGGGCGCTGCTGCTGAACACCTGGTCCCACTGGGCAAATCGCGCGTTGCCTGGAACCAGGAAGTCACGGGTCGTAGTGTAGGAACTGGTCAGCCTCACGGAGTTGACGTAACCGGGTGTGAACTGCGGGTGGTTGAAGGCGTTGCCAAAGTCTCCGCGGAACTCCAGGGTCTTGCCCTCGCGGACCGTGAACTTCTTCGCCAGCGACAGATCGAAGTTGTTGATGCCGCGGGTGGCCAGCGTGTTCCGGCCGCCGTTCGAGAGGGCTCCCGCCCCGGCGACGATGTATCGCGCGTTTGGGTCCTTGGCCAGATAAGCCACCGTGGCGCCGGCGCTGTTCGTCAGCGCTGTCACGCCGCTTCCCTCGTTCGGATTCCCGGCAGGATTGATGATCGTGCGGTCACCGGCGGTGTCGCCGTTCTGATTGGAGTCCAGGCCGCTTTGCACCGTCGCGTATTCGGGAGATTCGGCCGTGTAAGTTCCCACGACTCTCCAGTTCCCGATCAGGTTCTTCTTCAGCCAGTTATTGTCGTGGCTCAGCCACGGCGTCTCCCAAATCCAGTTCAGCGTGAGCCGCTGCCGCCGGTCGAGAGCGGAAGAAGCCCAGTCCGGCCTGAGATTGAAGAAATTCTGCTCACGCCGTGGAGTTAGATAGGTACTGAAGTGGGTCGCCGTACTGTCATCCATGTTGTGGCTCCAGGTGTAGGAAGCGATCATCTGGAACCCGTGCGTGAACCGCCGGTTCAACTGCACCGCCAGCCCGTTATACCTCGAATTCCCGATGGGCGGCCACCAGGTAATGTTGCTCAGAAAGCCGTACTGCGCCAGGGTGTTGTTGGGGTAGGACTGGATCTGGGCCAGGGTGAGCGGAAGCGCATCGAGGGCCCCTTGCCCCGGATTCTGCATGTAGGTGGGCAGGTAGCGGCTCGGCGTTACCTTCGGATATTTGTTCATCTGGTTCTGGACCAGCAGGTGAACGCCCTTGGTTCCGACGTATCTCACTTCCAGGGTGTAATCCCTGTGGAAGATATGTTGAACCGCGGCGTTCCAGTTGATCGAGTAGGGCAGCACCTGGTCGGGTATGAAGCTCGAAGTGGCCGCGCGGGCATCCGCTTGAGAAAGGTTGCCACCGGCCGCAATGCTGCCCGGCTTGATTCCGCCGTTGGCGAGGAAGGGCGCCTTGAAGAGGTCGGGGAAATTGTTGGCATCGAACGTCGCACTGAGCTGTGGCGGGTAGGCCGTGCTTCCCACATTGTCGAAAATGACATCGTAAGCGGTCCCAAAGCCGGCGCGGAACACGGTGGTGCCGCCCGTACCCGGCGAATAGGCGATGCCGATCTTGGGAGAAAAGTTCTTGTTTGAGGTCTTCGGAGCGGTGAATGTCAGAATGCCGGGCAGGTTGGAGACGGCATTCAGGGTCTGCAAACTCATCCCCAGAGGAACCGTTGTACGCTCCCAGCGAACGCCCAGGTTCAACGTGACGTTGTGGCGAATCCGCCAACTATCGGCGCCATACAGGTAGGTGGCCCACTGATTTCCGTAATAGCTGGTGCTGCCCAAGTTCCGCTCCGCCAGATCGCTCGGAATCTGGTCAGTCAAAAACTCGTTCAGGTCAAAGTAGTCGTAATCCCCGCGCTCCCGCTGAATAAAGTGCTGCGGGGAGATCACGTCCCGCCCGTCGAAGCCAAACTTGAAAGCATGCTTCCCTTTGGTCCAGTTCAGGTTCTCGACCAACTGGTACGTGTTCTGGATGGCGTACTGCGGGGCGTTGGGATCGGGCCCGATCTGTACCGCCAGATCGTTATCAATGGTGATATTGGGGAACCTATCGAGCCCCGGAAACTGGAAGTTCGGGACCACATAGAACTGGCTGAATCGATTGAAGCCGAGCCGCAGCTCGTTGGTCAGGTTGGGGCTGAAGTTGTGGTACTCGCCGATCGTCACCAGATAGAAGCGCTGGGGCAAAGTGGTCCAGAACTTCGGCAGGTTGGCGTTGTTATCGAGCTGGTCCAGCTTATTCATGATGAATCTGCCGCGAAGCGCATCCCGCTCCGAGATGGTGTAATCGGTGCTGGCCACCGCCACGTACTGATTGGTGAAGTTAGCGCCGGTGGTCGGCAAGATGCCGGTCGGAATGGTCACGCCGTTCACCGTGGTAAAGTCGCTGGCGGTTGGCGCCGGATCGACAAACTGTTTGAGGATACTGTAATTGGTCTTGGAAAGGCCGGGCATCGCGTCGAGCTTGGCATAGCCGGCGGCGGTGGGCGCAAAAAGCGCCGACGGTGGAGTGTACGCCTGGCCCAGAGGAGCATACTCGAAGTTGCCGAAGTAGAACAGTTTGTCCTTCTTGATCGGGCCTCCAACGCTGGCTCCCAGCCGGTTCTGGTCGAAACGGGGATTCGAGAGGATGCCCTGGCGCGCAAAGGACTGGTCCACGGCATTCAAGTTGCGGTTCTGGAAGTACTCGTAAAGGGTCCCGTGCAATTCGTTGGTTCCGCCCTTCACGACGGTATTGAACTGGCCGCCGGAAGAATGACCGAATTCCGAGGTGAACTGGTTCTGCAAAAGCGAAAACTCCGCGGTGGCGTCGGTCGGCACGTAGACCAGCGGACCCGTAACGGTCTTGTTGTTGTTGTCCACACCCTCGATCATGAAGTTGTTGTTCATCGGCCGCTGGCCGCCGATGGAGGGCCCCGTCCCCTGCCCGACGCCACCGTTGCTGGCCACCCCGGCGCCCAGGAGCGAGAGGTTCAGCGCGCCAAAAAAGTTTCCCGAGGCTTCGATGATCGGCATCTCCGCGATCTGCTTGCCTTGAAACGTGGATTGCACGGTAGCGGTCGTAGTGTCGATGGAGGTTGTTGCCTCCATGACCTCCACCGTCGTCGTCACGGCGCCGACCTGCAGCGTCAAGTTGGCGGTTGTGGTCTTGTTCAACTCGACGCTGATATTCTTGAGGCTGGCGTCTGGGAACCCGGCTGCCTTGACGGCGAGGTTGTACGCGCCGATGGGGATGTTATTAAAACGGTAGGAGCCGGCGGCGCCGGTCTGGGCCGAGTACTTCACCCCCGTTGCCACGTTCTCCAGCTCCACGTTTGCGTTAGGCACGCCGGCCCCGGTCAGGTCGACAATCGCCCCTACCAGGTTGCCGTCGATCGCCTGCGCGAAACCGTGCGTAGCGAAACCAGCCAGCGCGATCAGGATCGCTGCTATAAAGACTATAAAGGTCCGCATTTTCCCCTCCTCAAGGTTGGCTCCGCCTCTAGTTTTTTGAAAAACTCTAATGCCAACCGTTAATAGAAGCAATCATAACTATGCAGTTGGAGTGCCAACTCTCAAAATTTGACGTAACCGTTGTAAAAACAAACAAGTTGAACCACGTGCGCGGGGTACACAAAATATTGTTTTTCATAGCGGTTCTATGCAGAGCCATCGAGTCACCTGAGGACCAAGCGCAGGAGCCCTTTCGCGGGATGCCAGCTTGGCTGCGTTCGGCTGGTTACAACAGGAGTTGCGCACCGATTTCGCCGGCGAGAACAATCGAGGCACGGTCATTCTGCTCGGGGTAACAAAGCCGTTCAGTCGCACGAATTGGCCACCCCCAATGCTGCACTCAACGCCCAAGATGCCGTAACCGGCGTGGTAGGCAAACGCCGGCCGCGACCGGTGGGAATGTTCGTTCACGGGGGGTGTGGAGTACACTGGGTGTTTTCGCGCTTGCCGACGTTCGGCTGTGGGCCTGTTTGCGCATGCCACGGGGAGTGCGACTTCAGAAAAGCCCGGCTCAGCTCCCTCAACCAATGCAGACGTCGAACCGGTATTCAGCCGCTTCTCCACCCTCGACCGGGTGCGGGAAGCGCAAAGACCGGGGATGCACACATTCTATTGGGCGCTTTACCTTGAGGATACGGCCGCTAGTGTAGTGTCCAGCAAATAACTGGACAATTGGATTGATCTCGGTTATGCTGGAATCGTGTCGCGATCCACGCCC
>JBGOUJ010000274.1:0-9604 GCA_041477005.1 Terriglobia bacterium
CCCCCCCGCGCCCCGGCCTCTTCCTTTCTCAATTTCTCAATTCCTCCATTTCTCAATTCCTCCCTCCTCTCCCGCGCGGGACTTGAAAACGAAGGCTCGGGATGCTATCAAGGGTAAGCCACGATATGCGACCCCATACGCCCCTCAGCACGCGCCTGGACCGCCGGCAGTTCCTCCGGCAGGCGACGGTGGCGTTTGCGGCGGCGGATGGCTTGCGCGGCGCGGAGGCACCGGTGATTGTCGAAAACAAAAAGGGAAACTTTCGCTTCTTGCGCGGCATCGCGCCCTACTCTTCCGGCGCCGTGGCGGCCCCGGGTTACGAGGTCGTGCATGTAACGCTCAGCCCCGCGCCGCCCTATCGCCAGGGGTTCCAAGCCATCGACCGGCGCCTTAAGCAGAAGGCCCGCCCGCCGCAGGCGCTCTGCGGCGTCGAGCTGCGCTCGCCCCGGCCGTTCACTTTCGCCGGGTTCAACGAGTTCAACGCGGGTTATATCAAGGAGCTGGAGCAGCGCGGCCTGCCGGTCGAGGGCCTGAACTCCGTGGCGCGGACCAACGTGATCCCCGAGGTCGGCCCGCCCTCGGAAGTCCTCCTCTATGGGTTCTGCTACACCGCGCCGGCCGTCGCGCCTGGCGCGGGTCCGCCATCCGCCGCCGCGCCGCCGACCTTCGTCGTCGCCGGGGCCGGGGAACTCACCGGCGAGCGGCTCGATGCCCGCGACATCATCCGCCACGGCGACGTCTCGCCCGCCGGCATGCGCGAAAAAGCCACTTACGTGCTCGGTCTGATGGAGCAGCGCATCCGCGGATTGGGCGTCGAGTGGGCGTACGCCACCGCCGTCGAAGTCTACACGGCGCAAGACCTCTTTCCCTTGATGCGGGATTTGCTGCTCCCGCGCCTCGGCCCAGCCGGGATCCACGGCGTCCGCTGGCACTTCGCGCGCCCTCCTATCGAGGGTCTCGAATTCGAAATGGACCTGCGAGGCTGCCGGCGGGAAATAGTCGTAAATTAGAAAAAGGATGCCGCGAAAATGAGCGCTATTATCTCTTCACGACGGGAATTTCTGGGGCGCGCCGCGGCCGGCGTATCCACCCTTTCGCTGGCCGAGCGGCTGGCCGCCAAGGCCGCTCGCCCGGCCCATTCCCGCGTCATCGGAGCCAACGGCCGCGTCAATTTCGGCATCGTCGGCGCCGGCGGAATGGGCTTCGGCCACGTGCGCCAACTGGTGAAGCGCGGCCAGGAACAAGGCGACGCCCAGATCGTCGCCGTCAGCGACATCTACACCAGGCGCAAGAAGCGGGCGCAAGATTACGCCAAGCTGGCCGAAAAGGATATCCACCACGACTACCGCGACCTGCTCGCCCGCTCCGACGTTGACGCGGTCCTCATCGCCACGCCCGACCACTGGCACGCCCGCATGGCCCTCGACGCCCTGCACGCCGGCAAGGACGTCTACCTCCAAAAGCCCATGACCTACACGATCGACGAGGCCCGCGAGGTCGCCGCCGTCGTCGCGCGAACCCAGCGTGTCCTCCAGGTCGGCAGCCAGTATACTTCTGACCTGCGCTACCACCGGGCCAAGGAAGTGATCGCCAAGGGCTGGATCGGCGCCCCGCTCTGGGCGCAGGGCACCTACACGCGCAACTCCATCTACGGCGAATGGAACTACCACATCGACGACGAGGGGACCGAGGAAAACATCGACTGGAAGGCCTTCCTCGGCTCAGCCTCCAAGCGCCCCTTCAGTCAGGACCGCTACTTCCGCTGGCGCAAATACTGGGACTACTCCGGCGGCATCGCCACGGACCTCTTCTATCACAAGCTGTCGCCCCTGTTGCTGGCCCTCGGTCCGCAATTCCCGGTGCGCGTCACCGCCAACGGCGGCATCTACGTGCAGAAGGACCGCGAGGTCCCCGACACCTACGCCACCACGGTCGAGTACGAGGATTTCTACGTGGTGATGTCGTCCTCGATGGCCTCAGCCGCCGGCGACGAGGGTCTGGCCGACAGGATCTACGGCCACGAGGCCTCCATCCGGTTCGAGGCCGAGCACATCCTGGTGACCCCCGAGCGCCAGTTCCGCAAGAAGTTCGCCGACTCCACCGGCCAGCCGGAGCTGAAGATCGAGGTGGGCAAGCAAAACATCGGCGAGGCGCACATGGACAACTTCCTGGCCTCGGTCCGCTCGCGGGAAAAGCCGGCCTTCGACGCCGCCTTCGGCTATCGCGTGATGACCGCCATCCGGCTCGGCGTCGACGCTTATCGCCAGAATAAGATGATGGCCTTCGACCCGAAGACCGAGAAGGTCACCCGTACGGCTCCCCGGCGTCCCGCCTACGAAGGCACGGGCAAGAACGTCCAGGAGCCCCCGGGCGAAGCCTGAGCCGCCGGGGTTCCACCCGTCCGAGCCCGAGCCGCGCCGGGCCAGGCTGGCGCCGCCCGTCAGGGTTCCACCCGTCCGAGCCCGAGCCGCCGGTCCAGGCTGGCGCCGCTCGTCAGGGTTCCACCCGTCAAGCCCGAGCCGCCGGTCCAGGCTGGCGCCGCCCGTCAGGGTTCCACCCGTCCAAGCCCGAGCCGCCGGTCCAGGCTGGCGCCGCTCGTCAGGGTTCCACCAGTCCGAGCCCGAGCCGCCAGTCAGGCTGGCGCCGCTCGTCAGGGTTTCACCAGTCCGAGCCCGAGCCGCCGGTCAGGCTGGCACCGCCGGTCAGGGTTCCACCCGTCCGAGCCCGAGCCGGGCCGGCGAGCGGCAAACTCCTCCCCGCGGCTCCCGAGCGCCCCAGCCGTCAGTGCGTGGCGGGCGCCCAGGAAGTCGTGGGAAGGTTCTCACTTACTCAAAGGATCGTTGTACTGAACCTGAGCAATCGCCGTGGCGCGGGCCTCCGCGCCGGCCCTCACCGTCAACTGGAAGGTGTAGGTCCCGGTGCCGCTCAGCAACTGCACTGTCGGCGTGGCCGTATCCCAGCCAGTGATGTTGGCCCTTCGACTCCCCAGTACCGTCCAGGAGTAAGTGATCGGACCACCATCCGGATCGTACGACTTTGAGCCATTCAGGTGCGCCACCGGATCGCCAACGAGCAGCGGTGGCCCGGCGTCGGCGATCGGCGGCGGCCTGCGAGTCGCGGGAGCCGCGGTCACCGTCACCGTCACCGACGCGTTCGCCGTAGCCCGCGTGCTCTTGCCGTAAGCCACCATCGAATACGTCGTCGTCGACGTCGGGTTCACCGTCACCGAGCCGTTCACCGGCACCGTGCCCACGGTGCTGATGACCACCTGCGTGGCGTTCTCCGTCGTCCAGCTCAGCTTCACCGGATCGCCCGGCTTCGAGATCGACGACGGGGTAGCCGTGAAGCTGAGGATTTTCACGGGCAGGACCACCGCCACCATGACCGTCGCCGTCACCTGACCCCGCGCGTTGCTGGCTGTCAGGGTGTAGGTGGTGTCGGTCGTCGGACTGACAACGGCGGTTCCCGTCGCCTGCACCGTGCCGATGCCGCTGATGCTGATGTTGGTCGCGTTCACCACCTGCCAGGCCAGCGTGGCCTGCCCGCCGGACAGGGTCTGTCTCGGCGTAGCGGTGAAGCGGATGATGCGCGGCACCTGCAGCGGCCCCACCGTGACCGTCACCGTGGCGTTCACCGACCCGAAGCGGTTCTGCGCGGTGAGCGTGTAGGTCGTGGTCTGGGTCGGCGAAACCGAAGACGTGCCGTTCGCCTGAACCGTGCCGATCCCGCTGATCGTGACCTGATCCGCGTTCTCGGTCTGCCACGCGAGCGTAGAGGCTTGGCCCGACGCGATGTTGGTCGGGGTGGCCTGGAAGCTCAGAATGCGGGCGGCCGGCCGGTTGACCGTCACCGTGACGGTCTGGTTGACCTCGCCGTTGCTGTTAGTGGCGGTCAGCTTGTAGATCGTGGTTGCCGTCGGCGCGACCGTTGCGGTTCCGGCCTTCGGGTCCACCTTGCCCACGTCGGGCGTGATGGTCACCTGATCGGCATTTTGGACCTGCCAGTTGAGCGTCGAGGTCTGGCCCGCGTTGATCAGCGGCGGGTTGGCCGCGAACTGCACGACCAGCGGCATCACCGCCGTGGTCGTGACCACCGTCGCCTTGGCCGTGCCCACCCCGCCGTGGTCGTCCTTCACCGTGAGTTGGAAGATGTAGGTGGTGCCGTCGGCCGCCGCGAAGGTGGTCCTGGCGCTGGTGGCGTTGGAAAGCGTAACGGCCGGCCCCAAGATCTGGGTCCACTGGAACGTGATTGGGTCGCCGTCCGGATCGAAGGAGCGCGATCCGTCGAGCGCAATCGTGCCCGACTTGACGCCGACCTGGTCCGGACCGGCGTCGGCCACCGGCGGGTCGTTGCCGTTGCGGACCTGCCGGGTCAACACTTCGTAGCGCAACCTTGGGATGTCCACCGGCACCGGGTGTTTCAGCTCCGCGAACTCCTTCGGCCGGATCCAGTGGCCGAGCTGCAGCCCGAAGACCACGCGGCCGTTGTTGTTCTTGCCGACCAGCGTCTCGTTCAGGCCCGCTTCTACCGTGAAGGCCCACAGCGAGTTGATCGGCTGGACGAACCGCACCGTCCCGCCCGGCTTGTTTTCGCCGCCGCGGCTGAACAGCGCCCCCAGATTGCCCTCCACATAGGAGTTGCCGAACAGGGCCACCTGTGTGCTGGCGCCGACCTGGTCGACCGCCCGCAGATAGGTTTCCTGGATGTTGTGGCCGCTGATCGCCGTGCGGTTGACCACCGCGCCGTCCATGAACGCCTTAGTACCGAAGAAGCCGAGGCGGCCCCGGTGGAAGATGTAATCGAGCGTGAAAGCGCCTTGACCCAGCGTACCGCCCTGCTGGAAGTCGCGGATATTTACGTGCTTAAAGCTCGAAAACAGGCCCGCCTGGACGCTCTTGTAACGGTTGACCAGGCCGAAGTCGAATTGCCCTTCCTGCCGGTCATGATAGTACAAGTACTCGCCCTCCGCCTGGAACGCCAGATGGTCGTTGAAGGGCGTGAAGAAGCGCCCCTTGCCGGTGAAGCTGGCGTTGCCGTTGTTGGTGTCCGGTCCGACATTCACCCCGAGCAGCGAGAACTTCTTGGTCTTGCCGGCGTCCACGGCCTTGGCGGCCGCGGCGCTGGCGACCTCTTCCACTTCCTTCTTGTCCAGAGGCCTTGGCGCCGGCGCCTGCGGCGCCATCGGCGTCGGGGGAGCGACCGGTTGCGGCGCCTTCAACCCTGCCACCTGGTTTTTCAGGTCGTCATTCTCGCGCTTGAGGTCGCGCAACATGGCCATGATGTCGTCGAGCTTTTTCAGGATCTGGTTGCAGCAATCGTCGGCCATCTTGGATGGCTCCATGGCCTTAATCGCCGAGCCTACGCCGCCGGCGCTGACCTGGCGGCCTTGTCCATCCGTCACCGTCAGCACCACGCGCCGGTTCATGAAGCGGCCTTCGGCCGTGCGGTTATCGACCTCGGGGTTGGCCTTGCCGCGTCCCGACGCCTCGATCTGGTTCGGCCGCGCGCCGTACTTGATCAGAAAATCCCGCACCATCTCGGATCGAGCCAGAGCCAAGCGGTTGTTGTAGGTGTCCGAGCCCACGAAGTCCGTGTGGCCCTCGACCTTGACCTTATAGTCCGGATGCGCTTGCAGCAGTTCCGCCAGGCGCAGCAGGCTGGGATAACCGTCGGAGAGGACCGCGGAATTGAACTCGAAGTTGATCTCCTCCCAATCATCCTTCGTGACCCTGGTGTTCAGCCCCTGCGATAACAGGCAGGTGGAAAGACTGAACAACAGAGTAATAGAGAGCAAGCAGGCTCGACGCATGGATTTCTTCCCCTTTCGGCTGGCCCTTAAGGGCCGGAGCAATCGTGTCTCCAAGTACAGCAGCGCGGTCCCTAAGAACGACTTCGGGTGAAAAAGAGACCCGCTTATGCCAAAAACTCGTGTAAAAACTACCAGGTCTGCCGCGACAGGAGGCCCGAAACCACAAGAATCGCATCACTTTTTGCATTTGGCAACAAACAGGCAAGGGGAAGGTCCTACGACCGGCGGACCAGCGCCATAAGCCCACGGAGTACGACCGGCGAGGGCGAATCGAACCTGTGGCGTCGGCGTGGCTGCTGTTGGGCGCGGTGACCCTTTCTGCCGCACCCGTCGGCGTCGAGCTTAACCCGAGGCTCGGCTGCAAAAAAGCGCGTTCCCTGCGGAATCTCCGAGGGTACGGGCCAGAAGCTGGAGGCGCAGACCGGAGAAGCTCTGCGAGGCGACGGCGGTTCTGTTCACAGGCCTAATTGGATCGGCCGGTGACTATTGGTGAGTCGGCCGCCGACTCGTCTGCTGGAGGGAGGAGGAAACGCAGTGGATAGGAATACCATAGACAGGGTGTTGGCCGTGGCACTGGTAATCGCAGGCTCTGTGGTTGTGATGCAAGGCGGGCGAAGGACGGCCCATCGATCGGCAACGACGCCTCCGCGAGCGAGCATCGTTGCGCCGGTGACGCTGCCCGAAGGGACGCCCCTCACGGTGCGGACCACCGGCGAGCCGCGGGAGGGTCGCACCTTCGTGGCTCACCTCGAGGAGCCGTTGGTCAAAGCCGGCCGGGAGATCGCCCCCAAAGGCGCTGCGGTGGAGGGTCAGGTGGTCGAAACGGATCCGGGCGTGCCCCTCCTGCGACTTACCCGGCTGCTGATCTCGACTGGCCGTGCGGTGTACATTACCAGCAGCACTGTCACCCCGGAGGATCTGCCCGGGAACGGCGGAAACCAGGAAAGACTGGTGGCCGCCACGCGGCGGACCGCGGCCGTCATTCCCATCGCCACGGTTCTCCATTTCGAGTTGCGGACCCCGGTGACGATCTCCGTGCCGAACTAGTGCCGTTCCAACTTGTTGCCCCGACGCGCCGAGAGCCGCCCGGGGCGAAGGCGGCCTGAGTTACCCGACAGCCAGGCAGCCCAAAAAAGTTGGAGTGGCACTAGTCCGTTACGGAGTAAAATGGGTCTCGTATGAGATCCGCCTGCCTGCTTGCCCTGCTGTTTCCGTTGCTACTCAGTTCTCAATCTCTGACCGAGCGGCCGCGCTTGGCCATTGTCGGTCTGGTACATTCTCACGTGTGGGGGCACCTGGCCCACATGGCCGAGCTGAAAGACGCGAGCCTCGTCGGCATCGCCGAGCCCAACTCCGAGTTGGTCGCCGAGGCCAGGAAGCGCGCGCCCAATGCCGAGTATTTCGACGACTACAAGAAGATGATTGAAGCCAGGAAGCCCCACATCGTTTGGGCTTTCGTCGAGAACAATCGCCACCTGGAGATCGTCGAGTATTGCGCGCCACGGAAGATTCACGTGATCTTCGAGAAGCCCCTGGCCTCGACCTACGCCGATGCGCGCAAGATCCGCGACCTGGCGCATAAGAACGGCGTCCAGGTGATGACCAACTACCAGATGGCCTGGTGGCCCGCCAATTACGTCGCCAAGGCGGAAGCGGACAAGGGCACGCTCGGCGAGGTGTGGCGGCTGCACGGCGTGGTCGGCCACGGCGGCCCCGGCTCGGAGGGCGTGACCAACAAGTATTTCTTCGCCTGGCTCACCGATCCGGTCCAGAACGGCGCCGGCGCGCTGGTCGATTTCGGCTGCTACAACGCGCTCTGGTCGCTGTGGTATCTGGGCCGGCCCGAAAGCGTCTACGCCACGGTGGACCACCTCCAGCCGCAGCGTTTTCCCAAGGTGGAAGACAGCGCCGCGCTGGTGCTCACTTACAAGAACGGCGTCGGGATCTTCGAAGGCAGTTGGGACCTGCCCCGCAGCTTCCAGGACCTGGAGGTCTTCGGCCGCTCCGGCAGCCTCTACATGACGCAGCGCAAGGTCGAGCTGCGAAAGGGCCGCGAGAGCTCCGAGCTGCCGCTGACCCCGCTCGCCGAGGACCGCGCCGAGCCTGTGACGTACTTGATCGGCCGCCTGCGCGCCGGCCAGCCGGTCGATGGATTGGTCGCGCTCGACATCAACCTCGGCGTGAACGAGATCATCGACGCAGCCAAGGAATCCATCAAGACCGGCCGCGCGGTGAAGCTGCCGCCGTCGCCGAAATAGCTCCAGTCCCAGCGGGGCGATTCGCAGGACCAGGGTCGTCCCCGTGGAGAAGGACACCGGCCGGATCACCACGAGCGTCTCTCAGATGGCCCGCGTCGCCCACGTCCGCGTGGATCCCGCGGGCAACCTTATCATTACCGATCCAGGCGCAGCTCGCGTGTGGCTGGCATCGGCTCCTGCATTCACCGTGACGGCTCTCGCCGGCAACGGCAAATCTGACGGCCCCGGCGACGATCGCCCGGCAGCGACCGTTTCTCTGATTTCTCCCACCGACGCCCTCACCGACGGTGACGGGAACGAGCGAGGCCGTAAGTGGCTTGTCGTAACACCGGAAGATCGTCCCTACCAGCCGGGCGAGAACCTGACCTTACGGCAACCGGCCTGGGGCTGCCCGCTCTTGACGCTTCGGCGCTGGCGGTGATCGTCGGGAGCCGGGAGTCTGCGACGTCCGCATCACAGGGGCCCAGATAAGTGCCGGGGATCAGCCCGACACTGCTCGGCGCCATTTCCGCCGCCGGCGCTTCCAATCGTGCCACTACCTACTTGGCAGTAGCGCCCTAGATCAGAGACGTCAAGAGACGTCAACGGTAATACTACGCCAGGCGCTTGCGGACTTCTCCAGCGGCGCTGCGAACAACCGGGTCCTTCGTGGCGTCGTAGTGCGGAGCCCGCTCGAATACTCTTTCAAGCATTCCATTTCGTGCTTCGATTTTCGCTCATCTGCGCGAAAATCAAACTCGTGATCACCACGGCCTGTCGCGCCAATGTAAATCGTGCGCTTTACCTCACCGGTCAGTCGAGTCATCATACCAGCACCGTTTGTGGTTAGTACCTTCCGTAGCTCTAAGTAGTACTTTTAGTCGATTATGGTGTTGCTTCTCGTCGTTCCGGTATAGTACTTGTTGCAGATATGTGTTAAGTACTTTTCGCAACTTTAGCTAATCTCTGTAGACTGTCGTGTGATAACAGACAGGTGGGAAGGTCGCAGAACAGAGTACATAAGAAAGCAAGCAGCTCGACGCATTGAGTTCTCCTTTCGACTGGCCATAGAGGCCGAAGCATATTGTGACTGAAAGTACAAAAGGGTAGCTCCTGGAACGATTTAGGATGAAAAAGAAACTCATGTATGCCAAGAGCGCGGGTAAGAACTACCGGGTCTGATTCGAGAGGATACCAAGAAGTTACAAGAATCCCTCACTTTCTGTATTTGGCCACAAACGCGCATGGGACCCCCCGCTTAAGGTTATAGAACCGACCGCCGTGAAGCGAAGCGGTGCGATTTGAGAGAACGAGTGGAACGCAGGAGGCAATGGCGTGGGTGCGGGGTGGCGCGGTAGTACCTTTTGCCGCGCCGGCGCCTGCGGGGATTTAGTAGCGGGATGCATTTCCGTGGTCGAGCCTGACTCGATGTCAAAGCAGTCAAAGCTGGAAAGAAGGCGCGGCGCCGCCTTCGCGAGCGAGCGTTGCAGCGCCAGCGAAATAATGCTGAGTCCCCTTGCGAACGCCGTGACCTTGTGTCCGAGGGGACGCCGCTGAC
>JBGOUJ010000275.1:0-9592 GCA_041477005.1 Terriglobia bacterium
GTAGACGGTGAGAGAGGGGTTGTGAATGCTCCACACCTTCAGGTAGTCGTGTTCCTGATTGGGCGGCTCGACCATCTCCTTTGCGGTGATGCCTTCGGAACCGGGCGCCCCCGCGGGCCAAAGGGCGACCTCCGGCGCACTGTCAGACGCGAACGCCGAGATGGACAAAAGCAGCAGGGTACAGAGTGTATTCCGGAGCATCAGAGGACATCCTTTCCGGGGAGATTCTCTCACAGGTCGGTTGAGTTCTCCAATGATTGTGCAAATGTTGGGGAACATCAGGACGAGCCAGCGTTATGGTTCGCGAACCGGGAGCTTATCCAAATCCTTCAGCGATCCGATGGCGGGCCTTATGTCCAATCGACCCTCAGGGCGCTCAAAGGGAACCAGCCGCGCAATAGGGGTGTCGCGGTCCGTGATGATGATCTCATGGCCCTTTTGGGCGGATCGCAAGTAGCGGCTGAGGTGATTCTTGATCTCGGCAATGCTGATCTGGAACTTCACGTGGCCCCTATCGTCAAGGCTGGATCAGAACCTTACAAGACGCCCCAGCGGGCGGGTCCGTCTTGCGCCGACTCCTTTCCGGCCGTTGTCGGTATCATCGGAATCGGGATCGAGTACCAAGCCCATGCCGGAATTGCCTGACATTACCGTCTACATCGATGCGCTGGAGAAGCGCGTTGTTGGCCGGCGGCTCGAACGTGTCCAGCTCATGAGCCCGTTTCTGCTCCGCACGGTTGATCCGCGGATCGACGCCGTCGAGGGCAAGACCGTGCGAAAGCTGCGGCGCATCGGCAAGCGAATCGCGGTCGGTTTGGAGGACGATCTTTGGCTGGTGCTGCATCTCATGATCGCGGGCCGGCTTCATTGGGGCGCCCCGGGTACTCGGCCGCCAGCGAAGCGGACGCTGGCCGTATTTGACTTCTCTTCGGGAAGGCTGATCCTCACCGAAGCCGGATCGAAGAAGCGGGCTTCCCTGCACGTGGTCGGGAGCGAGGCGGCGCTCGAAGGGCTCGACCCCGGCGGGATCGAGGTCCTGGATGCGTCTCTCGAAGCCTTTGCCGCCACCCTCACGTCGAGCAATCACACGCTGAAGCGGGCGCTCACCGACCCGCGGCTGTTCAGCGGCATTGGCAACGCCTATTCCGATGAGATCCTGCATCGCGCACGGCTGTCGCCGGTGACTCTGACCCAGCGGTTGACCGCCGATCAAATCCGGAACCTATACGACGCCACGCAGCAGACGCTGCAGCACTGGATCACCAGGCTCCGCACCGAGACCGGCGACGGCTTTCCCGAGAAGGTGACCGCCTTCCGCGAGGGCATGGCGGTGCACGGCCGGTACCGCCAGCCCTGCCCGGTCTGCGGCTCGCCGGTGCAGCGCATTCGCTACGCGGACAACGAAACAAACTATTGCCCCCGCTGCCAAACCGGAGGGAAGCTCCTGGCCGACCGCTCGCTGTCCCGGCTGCTGAAGCAGGACTGGCCCCGCACGCTGGAGGAGCTGGAAGCGCTGCGGCGGTCGTAAGCAGCGACCGCACCGCACGCACCGAGGGCGTATCGTCTCCGCCTCGATCAAAACAGGAGCTTCAACCCGAGTGAGAGGACGCGGCTCTCCGTCTCTGGCCTGCGACCTACTCGGGCGTCCATCACCATCCAGTTCGTCCCCGGGCGCCCCGCGGATCGGGCCTCTGATCCTCTGCTCTAGCTCTAGCCTAGCGGCCAGGTGCGGTAGATGCAGATCGACATCGGCCTCAGAGACGTCCTCACGCTCCTAAGCGCAGGTCGATGGAGACCTCCTTGTACGGAACGCGCGGCACAATTCTCCCCCTGCCTTCTCGCTTGAGTTTGACGATACCGTACCTCTCCATGGTCTTCAGCGTCCGGGAAAGGTTGGATTTTTTTCGTCCGGTTAGCTCTGCCAGTTCAGCCAAGGATTTGGGATGATCGCTCAGGATGGTGGTCAACAACGCCCGGTTCTTGTTGGAAAGCACCTTAATCAGGCTCTCGGCAGACGTGAACCACACCTTCGGATCGCCCGGCTTCCGCTTGAGCTCGCCCCTGGCGATGGCCATCGTCCGGGCCTTCATTTCCTCATAAGATAACGATACCCACTTTCAAGGTTTTCATGGAAGGATTCCTCTTTCTTTCAAGATGCCGTCGACCTCGGCCCAGAAGTCGGCAAGCAAAGTAGCGGCATCTCGATACCCATAAGCGCGCACCGACCGTAGACGGTGCTTGTGGTCGTACGCTCCCTTGGCGTTGCCGCCCAGCCCTGCCGATCGGCGCATTCGATGGGCATTGTCGAAACCAACCAGACGCTCGTGTTCGGGACTGTGCAAACTGAGGAATACTCGAGGCCATGCGGCCGCTCTGGCGTTGGCGGTACGCGGCGCGCTTCGAACTTCACCCAGCCCTTCGGGTCCACCACGAAGACCTCGCCATCCAAGTCGAGGAGGGTGTCCAGACGGGCGTCGCGGTCACGCTGACCCACTACTCAAGGTTATCATTAAGTGATAACTGTCGACAACGTTGGGTGTCAGAACAAGAGCTTCAACCAGGAGTGACAGCACCCGGCTGGGGCCGGCGGCGTTGACGGCGCCGAAGCCGCCCGTGGGGCTACCGGAGTTGTCGAAGCGCACCGTGGTGTTAACGCCCGTGAAGTTCGTGTGATTGAAGACGTTGAACGACTCGGCCCGGAACTGCAGGTTCGTAATTTTCGAGCCCCTCCTGGTGTTTTTCTGGTATGCTCTTCAGTGAGTTACGCTGATGACCGGCCAAGTCCTGGCACTCGGATTACTGCTGGCGCCGCTCGTGGCGGCGGCCCCCAGCCTGACGGCTCCCACTTACAGCAAAGACGTCGCTCCGATCTTCTTTCGGCGTTGCGTGCAGTGCCACCGTCCCGATGACATTGCGCCGATGTCGCTGCTCGACTACAAGTCGGCGCGGCCGTGGGCGAAGGCCATCCGCGAGGCTGTTCTGACCCGCAAGATGCCGCCGTGGTTTGCCGATCCGCGCTGGGGCCACTTCAGCAACGACGCCCGGCTCTCAACCGGGGAGATCGAGACGATCAAAGCCTGGGCAGACGGGGGCGCCAAGGAAGGCGACCTGCGAGATCTGCCGGCGCGGCCGGTCTTCGTCGAGGGCTGGAGAGTCGGAAAGCCGGACATCGTCGTCGACATCGGCGAAGACCATGTAGTGAAGCCCGGCCTCGACAGCTATGACCACTTCACCGTTTCGACCAACTTCACCGAAGGCAAGTGGATCCGGGCGGCCGAGATCCGGCCGGGCAATCGCAAGGTCGTTCATCACGTTCACGTCAACCTGGTCCGGGACGCGCGAGAAGCGGGACCCACCTCGATCGAGTCGATGAAGTCGCTCAGCGCCTTCATGACCCTGGACGGAAGGCTGACCCGGCTTCGCGAGGATGCGCCCGTGGTGGACAACGGATGCGCGGCCGATGCCCCGGACCTACCCTACCTGCGCGGCTTCCAGGAAGGAGCGCTGGCGTCTTTTCTGCCGGGCCGGTCCCCTGACGTCTTCCCGGATGGCTCGGCCAAGTGGATTCCTCCCGGATCGAAGTTCGAGTTCGTCATTCACTACGCCAAGACCGAGGGCGATTCCCAGATCGACCGGACGAGCGTGGGCCTTTACGTCGTGCCGGGACCGCCCGAAAAGAGGCTGCGCCGGATGGACCTGCGGAATTTCTTTTTCCGGATTCCGCCCGGTGCGCCGAATCACGAGGTAAAGCGCTGCTACACGTTCGAGAGGGACAAGCTGCTGCTCTCCATCACGCCCCACATGCATTACCGCGCCACGAATGTTCTCTATGAAGTGGTGCGTCCCAGCGGGAAGCGGGAGGTGCTGCTGTCGGTTCCGCATTACAATTTCAATTGGCAGCTCGTCTATCGTCTCCAGGAGCCGATCTATATCGAAAAGGGCAGCATCCTGACCGTGACCACGCATTACGACAACAGCCCGAACAACCCCGCCAACCCCGATCCCACCAAGTCCATCCGCTGGGGCGACAAGAGCGAAGAAGAGATGATGACGAGCTGGATCGAATACTTCGACGCCTCAACGGCGGCAGCCGCGCCTGCTCTGACCGAATCCGCCCGCAAGTGAGGATCGTCTTCTGGGCGCCGGCCCGGGCGGTCCCTCCGCGAGGATAGCGCGTGGCGCGCCATTCACCGGCGCCAGACCTCAATAGTGATAGCGTGATTGCAGGAACTCAATTCGCTGCCCGCTCACACTATACACAAGCCTGTGCTCCTGAGTTATTCGCCGAGACCAGGCGCCGGCGAGCAGGTGTCGCAACGGTTCGGGCTTGCCGATGCCGGCCAAGGGGTCTCTGAGGATTGCCTCCACGAGTTCGAGGACTCGCAGCGCGATCTTCCGATCCGTTTCCACCCAGTAACGGATGTCTCCACGGAACTCCGGGTGAAACACCGCGTCGCGCTCAACGGCTCGGCTCAAGTCCCAAGTCCCGCCGTAACTTCTCGACCGACTCCGGCTTCAGTCTTCGGCTCTTGGCCCGCCGCAGAGCTGCCAGCAGCCGGCGAGCGTTCTTCGGCGAGCGGAGCAGATGCGCGGTTTCGATAAGGCCCGCCAACTCGACTGCCGGGATCAGGGCGACGTCCTTCGCACCGCGGCGACGGACGATCACAACCTCGCGATCCTCCACGACCCGATTCAGGATCGAGGCGAGCTTCCCCCGCAGGTTCGTGTACGTGGTCTCAGTTGCCAAGGCAGCCTCCTTCACAAATTGTACGGGATACCTGTACCGAGCGGCAGGTCCGATTTCAGGCTCATACCGTATTGGAATCAAACCCCGTTTTCAGGCTCATTTCTGGATTGGAGAATGCCGGCCCTGGCCCGGAGGGCCCGGAGGAAGTTCTCGGCGCCCGAGCGCAGGGTCGATAGGGATTGCAGCCTGCGGTCACACGGGCCGGCCCGCGCGGGTGCTCTGGGAGCCTAGCTAGCGCTCCGCTTCGGGCCAACTGGATGATGTGGTCGGCGGCACGATAGGCCAGCGCCTGAATCGTACAGGTGGGCTGGCCGCGGCCCGAGGTCACGAAGCTGCTGCCGTCGGCGATGAAGAGATTGGGCACGTCGTGGGCGCGGTGCCGCTTGTCCACCACCGAGCTGGCCGGATCGTTGCCCATGCGGCAGGTGCCGAGCAGGTGAACGGTTGAGGTTTGTTCCTCGACTGGACGCTCTTGTACTCGTTCAGCGGATGCTCGAATAGCCCGCCCGCAAACGCGTAGCTGTTGAACATCAGGTGCTTGCCGACCACGCCGCTGGAATTGGCCAGGCCCTGCGGGAACAGGTTGGACTTCGACATCAGCAGCAGGCGCGGCGTTTCGGCGCCGTTCGCACAAACGACCACGGCCTTCGCTTTCTGGAAAACCTCCCGCCCCCGGCTGTCGAGATAGACCACACCGGTCACCCGGCCCGATCGGTCCACCTCGACCTTGCGCACGTAGCTCAAGGGGCGGATCTCGCAGCGGCCCGTTTTCTCCGCTTCCGGGATCACCGTCGCCAGGGTGCTGGATTTCGCTTTCACTTCACACCCGAAGTGCTCGCAGAAGCCGCAGTGCACGCAGCCGGCGCGCCCCCGGTACGGCCGGGACAGGATGGCCATGGGGGCGGGGAACGCATGCCAGCCGAGCTTGCGGGCGGCTCGAGAACCACGATGCGGAACCCCGCCGTGGCCAGCTCCTTGGCGATGACGCCGCCCGCCGCCCCGGCGCCCACGATCACGAAATCGATTTCGTTACGGCTGGTCTTTGGCAGCAGCATCGTAGAACCCCAAAGGGAGGCTCGAATCGGTAGCACAACTTAGGGCGCGTATTCCAACTCCCCTAGTCTACGACGCGGCCCGGTCCGGCCGGATATAAGTAATCGTGTGGTGCGTGAGCAGCTTCCCCTCGACGCTCACGCACTCGGCGACTCCATAGATCAGGCGCCTCCCCAGCTTCAGGATCTTGGCCCGGTAGAGAAAATCCTCCCGCCGGGCGCCGTTGAGGAAATTCGTCTTCATCTCCGCCGTTATGGCAGCTTCCTGTTTGCCCAGCTTTGTCATGATGGCCAGCCACGTCGGCCGCCGCCATAAAGACCTGTCCGCTCACGATGCCTCCCGGCCGCTCGAACGCCCGCTGGAACGGCACGGTGAGCGCGCACTCGCCATCGCCTATCGAGTGGAGCCGGAATCCGTAGCTCTTGGTAAACGACACTTCGGAGAGAAGCTTTTCGAGTTCCGGCTGGGTTACCGCCAGAGGCATAGGCCTATCTTGACACAGCTCCCGGAGGCCCCGGAGGGACGGCTAACCCGGGGCTTCGCCCCTGATGTCCCGGCTGCGCCGGGATATGGGAAGCCGGAGCCAGGGCGCCGGATGACGGTCTAAGCGCGTGCCCAGCGGCGCGCTCGGCGTCGGCCTCGCAGCGTACGGTAACCGCTCCATGCCGGAGCAGCCGATGGTTGTTGTGATTCGAAGACCGAGTCGGTCGGGGGCGCTAGTTTTCGAGGACCGCGTCCATATCCATCCCGGGCATTTGCTCGCCCCGGAACAGCTTATGGTACAAGTAGTAGGCTATGAGGCTGGGCCGGTTGACGGCCCCGGTGCGGTGCATGAGCTGGTGGATGGTCGAGGAGATCACGTTTTCGTCCACGGCGATCACCCGGCCGATGTCCCGGTTGCTGCGCCCGCAGGCCATCAGCATCAGGATGCGCTGCTCCCGGGCGGTGAATTGCGACCAAGGGTCGTTCTCCGCCCCGGTCTTGGGCAGGAACTCGACCATCTGGATCAGGTCCATGTAGCGGGCCAGGATATGCGGCGGGATCCAGGTGCCTCCGGAGGCCAGGCGGCGAATGGCTGAGCCCAGGTTGTCGCCCGAAGTCTGCAGGTCGATGTAGCCCCGCGCTCCCGACTCGAGCAGGATCATGGTGACCGAGTCGTCCTCGGCCGAGCCGATGATCAGGAACTGCAGGTGGCTGAAACGCGATTTGACCTTCGAGACGTCCTCGGCCAGCTCCGGCCCATGCTTATCCGAATCGGTCATCACCACGTCGACATCGGCATACGCGGTGTCCGGCACGTCCTCCAGCCAACGCGTATTGCTCCAGCCGATAACGATGTCGCGCTCGGTGCGTAGGCGGTTCTTTACCTCTTCGTAGAACCGGGCATCGTCGTCCACCAACAGCACTTTCGCCCCAGTGGCAGGCACCCTAGCCTCCTAGCTCCGACTCTCTAGTACCTTAACACGGGCAATAAGTCCATGTCTCTCAGTAAACATACCTAACCCATTTGGAGTACTACCGGTATTCTTCCAGGTAAGCGAAAGTGCCGGATGGAGTTATCGGAGACCTACCGGCGGTCCCGTTCGGGAGGCCCAACCAGAGAAAGGACCAGCGTAATCAGAACCATCAACGCCAGTACTGTGGGTACCAGTAACATTCGATCTCCCTGTGACTAGCAGTCAGACTGCACTTCGCGTACCAGAATCCTTATCGGCCCGGTTCTGAGGTTCTTGATCCTTTAGAATCAGTGAGTTTCAAGAGGGCCCGGCACCGGCTGACGCCGGGCCCGAGGCAATAAGTATCCAGGTGGGCGGAATTCGGACGCAAAGCCGGCTTACGGCCTCTTACAGCTTCAGAATCTTGCCGCCGTTGGCGGAGAGGACCTGGGGCCGTGCTCGTCCATTTGCTTCAGCAGGTGATTGACAGGCCGGGGGAATGCCTTCCCGCTTGAGCTGGAACATCACCGGCGCCGAAGTAGACAAAAGAGTGTGAAGGTCGATCCGGGAGCCGGATGCGGGGTCGCGGCGCCACCCAGACGCGGGAAGAGCGCCGCCCCGGCGGCCGCATCCAAGAAGGCTCGACGAGTGCTCCGGGCTGCTCCCTTGGACGGGCGGCCGGCCTCACCGCTTCAGTCGCTTGGCGGTGAAGGTGCCGGAGGCGATGCTCCCGTAGTCCGCCTTGCCCTTCATCGTGTCGCCGGAGACGGTTCCGTCGTAGGTGGCGGTGATCTCGCCAAGGTCGCCCTTGACGGTGAAGCTAAACGAGATGGCGTCGCCCTTGACCGTCCCGGCGACGTCGGCTTCGCCGAGCTGGCCCTGGTAGCGGCCGGTCAGCTTTTCTCCCTTCTGCTGGAAGGTGAAGGTGGGGGAGCCACCTTGGCCGCCCAGGTCGACCGTGAACCCCCACTTGCCGGTCACGTCGGCTGCCTGCAAGGCCAGCGGCAGCAGGAGAAGGAGAATCCGGATTCTGTGCATGACGGCCCCTTTTTTCGGAGCCGCGACCGTGAGGGAGCGGCTTCCGGATAGCGGGAACCCGCTCCCTTAGAAGCTGCAACGGAATCGACTCTCGCCGCGAGGGGCGGCCTGTGTCTAAGCCGCGGGAGCGGTTTCCGGATAACGGGAACCGCTCCCTCTACGGTCGCGGAGGCCCACTATAACATGGTGGTATGATGCTCGGCGGAGGTGAACCATGAGACGCATGAGACGTCGGGAAGCATTGAAGCTGGCGGCAATAGGTGCGGCGGCGATGGGGGCGAGGGCCGCCCAGGACAAGCTCAAGGCCGGGCTGGTCGGCTGCGGCGGACGCGGCACCCAGGCCGTAGTGGATACGCTCACCGGCAACGAAAATCTCGAGCTGGTGGCCATGGCGGACGTTTTCGAGGACCATCTGGAGGGCTCGCTGGGCCGGTTGCGCGACCCGAAGTTTTTGGGACGGCACGCCGGCATCACCGTCGAGCGCGGTGGCCGGCCGACCCAACTGACGGCTGAAGACCTGGCGTCTTCGATTCAGCCGCGCATCAAGGTCGACCCCGAGCACCACTTCGTGGGCTTCGACGCTTACAAAAAGCTCGTCTCTTCCGATGTCGATATCGTGATGCTTTGCACCCCGCCCGGCTACCGTCCCATTCACTTCGAGGCAGCCATCGAGGCCGGCAAGCACGTTTTCACCGAGAAGCCCATCGCTACGGACCCGGTGGGGACGCGGCGCTTCATGGCCGCGGCCAAAAAGGCCGAGCAGCGTAAGCTCACCGTCATGAGCGGCGCGCAGCGGCGCTGCCATCGCGAGTATGTCGAGACCGTGGAGAAGATCCAAAACGGCGCCATCGGCGAGATCGTGGCCGCCTATGCCACCTATCTCAGCGGCCCGGTCCTCCACGCCAAGGCCCGCGACACCAAATGGGCCGACATGGAGTGGCAGCATCGAAACTGGTATTCGTTCCTGTGGCTGTGCGGCGACCAGATCGTCGAGCAGCACTTCCACAACCTGGACTTCATCAACTGGGCGATGGGCGCGCATCCCGAGAAAGTCGTGGCCTCAGGCGGTATCGCCTGGCGCCCGCGCGAGGAGCTCTACGGCAACATCTACGATCACATGCACTCCGACTTCGTCTATCCCAACGGCGTCCACCTCACCAGCCACTGCCGGCAGTATCCGCAGGGACCGTACCGCAACGTGAGCGACCTGCTGGTCGGAACCAAGGGCCGCAGTACCGGCCTCGACCTGGGAACCAAAGGGATCAACCCCTACGTTCAGGAGCACATCAACATGGTCAAGAGCATCCTGGGCGAGGGA
>JBGOUJ010000276.1:0-9570 GCA_041477005.1 Terriglobia bacterium
GGAATGTTGTTGCCGGTCGCGCTGAACGTCGGCGCCTGAACATTGACCTGCCCTGGTGAGACAAAGAACATCGAGGCCGGCTGGTTGTTGATGTTGACGCAGGTACACGCCAGACCCGCCGGCAGCTTGCCGTTCACCAGATCCGAACCCGTCACGGCCCGCGACGTGCCCGGTGAAGCAAGGTTTTGGCCAAAGATGCTGATCAGCCCATTGCCCGATATCGTGGTGACAGACGGCCTGCTCAGGCCCGCCCCCACAATGCCTCCATCACTGATCGACGGCGGCGAGCCGCTCTCCCCTGGGCAAGCTACAGAGACCCCCACGGTGGTGGTGTAGATGTTGTCTCCGGTGTTGTCGTTGTCGCCATTCGCCGCGTTGCCGGCTGCGGCGAAGATAATCGTGCCGACGTCTGTGCTGGGCGCGGTCCAATCCACCGCCCACGTAGCGCCGTTTGTGGTTCCGAACTGGGTTCCCTGCAAAGTGTGCTCGGCAAACTGCGCCCTGTCTGGCGCGCAAGGAGGCGGAAGACCCGTATTACAGATTACCTGGACGTTGTCGTCTACGGGCTGAAAGCTCCCCGCCCCGGTCCCCGGGCTGCTGGCCACGCGCGCCGTCAGCTCGAAACCCCACCTCCGCTTGGTAGGGTCCGAAACGGCAACAGTGATGCGCTGCGTTTGCCCCGGTGTGTACGGACTTACCGAAATGGACACGCCAGGACCGGGCCCCTTGTTCAAGCCCGCGCCGCCGCGATCGTGGCAGCCCGACTCCGAGCAATTCGATTCCCCCGGAAACGGTCCGCCTGTTTTGAAAGGATCCGGTCCCTCGCTGTAAGACCAAACCACCACCGGGAGAGCCGCCGAGCAAAACACCAGCAGCCCGATTCGCGCCCGCCGTCTGTTTGTCCTCTCGTTGTTCACTCTGTTGATTTAAACCCATCGACGTTCCGAATGTCGCGCCAGTGTCAACTCGCGGATCAGTTTTAACACCTACTAACAAAATAGGAATCTTCCTACCCGGACGTTATCATCAAATGGTCAGGTTTGCTCCCATGACAATCCTCCAAGGCCCAACCGGCAAGACCGTGAAGGACCCCGTCTGCGGCATGGACGTTGACCCGGCCCGCGCCGCCGGAAGCTACGCCCACGCCGGGACCACCTACTATTTCTGCAGCCGCCATTGCCTGGAGAAGTTCCGCGCGCAAAAGGAGGCGCCGGCCCCAGCGGCGATGGCGGCCCCAGCGGCGGCGCCAGCCACCGCAGCCTCCGAGTACGTTTGCCCGATGCACCCGGAAGTCATCCGCGCCACGCCCGGCTCCTGCCCCATCTGCGGCATGGCGCTCGAGCCGCGCGTGGCGGCCGCGACGGCCCAAGCCAATCCCGAGTTGGCCGCCATGACCCGCCGCTTCTGGGTGAGCGCCGTCCTCACCGCCCCGCTTCTGCTCGCCATGTGGTTCGCTCACCTGCCGGCGTGGATCGATCTCGCCCTGGCCACGCCGGTCGTGGTCTGGGGCGGATGGCCGTTTTTTGAGCGCGGCTGGCAATCGATTCTCCACCGCAGCCTGAACATGTTTACCCTCATCGCCATCGGCACGGGGACGGCCTATGTCTACAGCTTGGCCGCCGCCCTTGCCCCGGGCGTCTTTCCCGTTTCCTTTCGCGATCACCACGGCGAAGTGGCGGTGTATTTCGAGGTCGCCGCGGCGATCACCACGCTCGTGCTGCTCGGTCAGGTGCTGGAGCTGCGCGCCCGCGGCCGCACTTCGGCCGCCATCCAGGCCCTGCTCGGCCTCGCCCCCAAAACGGCGCGGCTGGTTGGCTCCGGCGGCGTGGAGGAAGATGTTCCACTCGATCGCGTACAGCGCGGCGACCGCCTCCGCGTTCGGCCGGGCGAGAAAGTGCCCGTCGATGGCAGCATCGTCGAAGGATCCAGCTCTGTCGATGAATCGTTCGTAACCGGCGAGCCCATCCCGGTCGAGAAAGGGCCGGGCGACCCGGTCACCGGCGGCACGATCAATGGCAAAGGCAGTTTCCTCTTCCAGGCCGAGCGCGTCGGCGCCGACACGCTGCTCGCCCAAATCGTCCGCCTGGTAGGCGAAGCCCAGCGCAGCCGCGCTCCCATCCAGCGTCTGGCGGACCGCGTCTCGCAGTACTTCGTCCCCGCCGTGGTCCTGGCCGCCGCCTTGACGTTCCTCGCCTGGAGCCTGCTCGGCCCCGAGCCGCGCCTGGCGCACGCCCTGGTCAACGCGGTGGCGGTGCTGATCATCGCCTGCCCCTGCGCCCTGGGCCTGGCCACTCCCATGTCGATCATGGTCGGAATCGGCCGCGGCGCCTCCGCCGGCGTGCTGATCAAGAACGCTGAGGCCCTGGAGCGCTTCGAAAAGGTGGACACCCTGGTGGTCGACAAGACCGGCACACTCACTCAGGGCAAGCCGCGCCTGGTCTCGATCGTGGCCCTGGCCGATGAGTCTGAGCTGCTGCGCCTGGCTGCCTCGCTGGAGCGCGCGAGCGAGCATCCGCTCGCCGAAGCGATCGTCTCGGGCGCCCAGGCCCGGAGCCTGCCGCTCGCCCCCGCTGCCGAGTTCCACTCGGCGACGGGCAAAGGAGTGGTAGGCCGGGTCGAAGGCCGCGCCGTCGCCCTCGGCAACCACCGCCTGCTCGAAGACCTCGGCATCGATCCCGGGCCCCTGGCTGGGCAAGCCGCCAAGCTCCGCGAGCTCGGCCAGACGGTTCTCTTCGTGGCCCTCGATGGCAGGTGCGCCGGCCTTCTCGGCGTCGCCGATCCCATCAAGGATTCCACCGCCGAAGCGATTCAGGCCCTGCACCGCGAACATATCCGGGTGGTGATGGCCACCGGCGACAGCCGCGCGACCGCCCAAATCGTTGCCTCTTCGCTCGGCCTCGACGAGGTAGAGGCCGAGGTGCTCCCCGACCAGAAGGGCGCGGTGGTGAAGCGGCTGCAGTCGCAGGGCCGCGTGGTGGCCATGGCCGGCGACGGCATCAACGACGCCCCCGCTCTCGCCCAAGCTGACGTCGGGATCGCCATGGGCGCCGGCGCCGACGTGGCCATCGAATCCGCCGCCGTCACCCTGGTGAAGGGTGATCTGCGCGGCATCGTCCGCGCCCGCCGCCTGAGCCGCGCCGTCATGCGCAACATCCGCCAGAATCTCTTCTTCGCGTTCGTCTACAATATCCTGGGCGTCCCGATCGCCGCCGGCGCGCTCTACCCGGTCTTCGGCATCCTGCTCAGCCCGATCCTCGCCGGCGCCGCCATGAGCTTCAGCTCGGTATCGGTGATAAGCAACGCGCTGCGCCTTCGAAAGGCGGCGCTGTAGGATACGGCCGGCCGCATCGATCACGTCTCGGCCGGCCCCGCCGGCCGGCGGCTCTTCGTCTGCGCCCTCGGCAGTCGCAAGGAACACGTTTCAGAGGACTTGGAGTCTTGGGTGCCAGATAAGCAAGCGTCTGGCGGGCCTTGCTAGCCCGGCCGCTTACCCACGGATTCCCCCGAGGAGGCAGAAAAACTTTCTTGTTTGCTTTGCGTTCTTTGCGCCTTTGCGCGAAATCTTCCGGTCCCTTCGATTCCTTCATGGCTTCTTGCGGGCACGGCTCGGAATGCGTATTGTCGTCCGGTGTTTTGCCGGCCGCGGTTTATTTCACTATCGCGCCCTCCGCGGCGGCCTCCTGCCGGAGGCGGGACAGCAGGTCTTTCACCGCGGCGATGGTCTCGGCGGCGGCGCCGTTGACGGGGAATTTCAGCACGCCGGCGGGGCTGAACTCGACGCCGGGGGTGGAGGCGACGAAGCTCATCAGTTTTTGCGGGTCGACGGCGGCGCCTTCGTTGAACTTCACCGAGATGCGGTCGTGGCGGCGGTCGATGGCTTCCACCTTCATCCGCTCGGCGAGCATCTTCAGGCCGGCGTATTCCATCAGGTTGGCGACGCCTTCCGGCAGCGGGCCGTAGCGGTCTTCGAGCTCCTGGCGGATCTTCTGGCGCTCCTCGTCGCTCTGAACCCCGGCAATGCGCTTGTAAGTGCGCAGGCGCTGGTTCTCCTCGGGGATGTAGTCGGGCGGGATGCGAATGTCCAGGTGCAGGTTGATCGAGACCGGTCCGGAGACGGCGACCTGCTCGCCGCGCAGCTCCCGAACGGCCGAGTCGAGCATCTGGCAATACATTTCGAACCCGACGGCGGAGATGTGGCCGTGCTGCTCGCCGCCGAGCAGGTTGCCGGCGCCGCGCAGCTCCAGGTCGAGGGCGGCGATCTTGAAGCCGGCGCCCAGCTCGCTGAACTCCTTGAGGGCGGCCAGGCGCTTCTTGGCCAGCGGGGTCAGCTCGGCGTCCTCGGGGATCAGCAGGTACGCATACGCCCGGCGGTTCGAGCGGCCCACGCGGCCCCGCAACTGGTAGAGCTCGGAAAGGCCGAGGCGGTCGGCCCGGTTGATGATGATGGTATTGGCCAGCGGTATATCGAGGCCGTTTTCGACGATGGTGGTCGAGAGCAGGATGTCGTACTCATGGCGCATGAACTTGAGCATGATCTTCTCCAGCTCGCTCTCAGCCATCTGGCCGTGGCCGACGCCGATGCGGGCCGCCGGGACGAGCTGCTGCACCAGCGAGGCGATCGACCAGATCGTCTCCACGCGGTTGTGGACGAAGAAAACCTGGCCGCCGCGGCTCAGCTCCTGCTCGATGGCGGTGCGCACGAGCTGCTCGCTGAAGGGCGCCACGACGGTTTGGATGGCCAGACGGTCCTTGGGCGGCGTCTCGATCACCGACATGTCGCGCAGGCCCACCAGGGACATGTGGAGCGTGCGGGGAATGGGCGTGGCGGTCAGGGTCAGCACGTCGATCCCTTTGCTGAGCTGCTTCAGCCGCTCCTTGTGCTTGACGCCGAAGCGTTGCTCCTCGTCGACCACCAGCAGGCCCAGATCGCGGAAGAGGACGTCGGCGGAGAGCAGCCGGTGGGTGCCGATCAGGATGTCGATTTTGCCGTCGGCCGCCTCGGCCAGGATCTGCTTGATCTCGCGCGGCGAACGGAAGCGGCTGAGCATCTCGACGCGAACCGGGAACGGCGCGAAGCGCTGCTTGAAGGTCTCGAAGTGCTGGAAGGCGAGGACGGTGGTGGGGGTAAGGATGGCGACCTGCCTGCCGTCGCCGAGGGCCTTGAAGGCGGCGCGCATGGCCACCTCGGTCTTACCAAATCCTACGTCGCCGCAAACCAGGCGGTCCATCGGGCTTTCCGACTCCATGTCGCGCTTGATCTCCCGGACGGTGGTGAGCTGGTCGTCGGTTTCGGTGAACTCGAAGGCGTCTTCGAACTCCCGCTGCCAGTTGGAGTCGGCTGAAAAGCGGAAGCCGGGGGCCAGTTTGCGCTCGGCGTAGAGGCGGAGCAGCTCTTCGGCCATGTCGCGCATGCGGGCCTTGATCCGCGACTTGGTGCGGCCCCAGGTCGCGCCTCCGAGGCGATCGAGCTGGGGGTGTGCGCCCTCGGTCGAGCGGTATTTCTGCACCAGGTCGAGGCGGGAGAGTGGAACATAAAGTTTGGCGTTGTCGGCGTATTCCAGGAGCATGAATTCCTCGGCCTGGCCGTCGGAGCCGATCTGCTGCATGCCGCCGTAGCGGCCGATGCCGTGCTCGACGTGGACAACGTAATCGCCGGACTGAAGGTCCTGGAAATCGGAGAGGAAAGTCGAAAGGCGCGACTTCGAGGTCTGCGGCCGCGAAACGAACTCGGAGACCTCGAACAGGTCGTCGGAGCCGTAGACCGCGAGCTTTGAATCGACGAAAAGCGCGCCCCGGCGGACCGCGCCCTGCAGCAGTGTGACGCTCGAGACCTCGCCGGCCAGGTAGGCCTTCTCTTCGAGGTAGCGGGTGGCGGCCGAGGAGGGGTCTTTGAGGCCGAGCTGAAAGCCGACGCGGTACTCGTTGAAGATGTCGGCCAGGCGCTCCACCTCGCCCGCCGAAGCGCCGAAGAAGACGGCGCGCCAGCCCTCGCTGATCTGCGATTGGAGCTCGCGCATGCACTGCGGCATGTTGCCCTGGAAACGGGTGGTGGGCCGGGTGGAGAAGTGGTGGCTCACTGCGCCGGGATCCAGGCCGAGCTCCTCTAAAGAGATTTCCGGGAAGGGCGCGGCGCGGGTGAGCCACTCCTCTGGATGCCAGTAATAAGTGGAGGGCGGCGCGGCTTCCTCGCCGGCGCGGGCGCGGGCGGCTTCGAGCTGCTCCCAGAACTTTTCGGCGGCCGGCAGAACGCCTGATTTCTCGTCGAAGACCAGTATGGCTTCCGGAAGCAGGTCCAGGAGCGAGCCGGCGCGAGGAGTGTCCTCCCGAACCGGATGCTCCGCCAGCGGCAGCAGCAGGACTTCCTCCACGGTCATCACCGAGCGCTGGGACTCGACGTCGAAGCGCCGGATGGACTCGATTTGGTCCCCGAAAAACTCGATGCGGGCGGGGCGGGGATTCTCGGGCGAGTAGGCGTCCAGGATGCCCCCCCGCACGGAGTATTGTCCGACCATCTCGACCGGCTCGTGCCGCTCGTAGCCCAGGCGATCGAGTTCGGAGACGACCAGCTCGAGCGACATCTCCTCGCCGCGACGGAGCGTGCAGGCCAGGCTGCGGTAGAACTCCGGCGTTTCGAGCTTCATCAAGGCAGCGGGGATGGAGGTCATCACCACAGGCGCCCGCTCGGTCGCCAGGCGCCACAGACCTATGGCGCGCTTCTCGCTGATATCCGGGTGCGGAGCCAGGGGGTCGTAAGGGGAGACATCGAGGGCCGGCAAGGCCAGCGGGCCGGCGTCTCGCTCGGAAAACAGCAGGCGGTAGAAGGTCTGAACGACTTCGGCCAAAGCATCCAGCTCTTTGTTGGACGCAACAAGAAGAAGAATCGGCCGGGCTACGGCCTGGTAGAGCAGGACCGAGAGGAGGGCACGAGCTGTCCCAACCAATCCCGACAATTGTAGTTTATCTTTGGATTTCTTTCTAGTGGAGTTAACAGCCGCCTGGAAGCTGGGAAGTCGCTCCAGCTCCAGGAACAGGTCGCGGACAAACGGCAGGGTCAAGGCGGCAGGTCCAGAACTATATTTACTATATCTGTAGTTGAAAACCCGAGCTCCAATGGCAGCGCCCGTACCTCGCCGCCGGCTTCCTCGACGATTTCCCGTCCGGCGATCCAGTGGGACCAGTCGGCCCCTTTCACCAGCACGTCCGGCAGCAGCAGTGCCAGCAGCTCGCAGGGCGTCTCTTCGTCGAAGATCGTCACGGCATCGACGGCGTCGAGCGACGCGAGGATCTCGGCCCGCTCGGCCTCGGGCAGGACCGGCCGGGCGGGTCCCTTGAGGTGGCGCACGCTCGAGTCGCTATTGATGGCCACGACCAGGCGGTCGCCGAGGGTCTTGGCCGCTTCGAGCAAGCGAACGTGGCCGGGATGGAGCAGGTCGTAGCAGCCGTTGGTGAAAACCACTTTCTCGCCGTTTTGTTTCCACTGGCGTCGCTGGAGAACCAGTGCGAGGCGGTCGAGGACGGAACCCATGGAAGTTCCATCTTAACATTTGCGATTTGTCGATTTGTTGATTGACAGCGGCCGCAGAATTAACAGACGCGGCAGGGCCGCCCCGCGCGCGCACCCCGCGACCGCGGCCAACACCACGCGCATCGGCGCCTCATCGAGAAGCGCCCGCACGCTGCTGCTGGCCATCCGGCACGATCGACCCCCACAAACCGGATCTCGACCTTCCCCGCCCCCACCGCCAGCGCCGCCGCCTGGGGAGCTGAGGGGGCGCTAAGACCCGGGGCGAGCGGGTCTTCCTTTCTCAATGCCTCCATTTCTCAATTCCTCGATTCTCCGTCTACTGCTTTCTTCCTGGCGGGCTCAGGCGTATCCCTTATCGCCTCAGATAGAGGCGCACTGATAAGCTACTTTTCGTGACGACCTTGGCGACCCCAACAGAAGTTCCGGCGCAGACGTTCCGGCCCCGGAATCCCGTGACCCTACAGGATGCCGGTCTGAACCAGAACATGCTGGTCGACTTGATGCTCAAGCTGACCCTGCTCGAGGGAGCGACGACTCTGGCGACGCTGGCCTCGCATATGAAGGTCAGCATGACCATCATGGATCAGCTTTTCCGGTATTTCCGGCGGGAGCAGTTGTGTGAAGTCAAGGGGATGGCCGGCAACGATTACGAGCTGAGCCTGTCGGCGGCGGGGCGCAAGCTGGCGCAGGACCGCTACGCGATCAGCCAGTACATCGGGCCGGCGCCGGTGAAGCTGAACGACTACTGCCATGCGGTGAAAGAGCAGACGGCGCGGCATCCGGTATCGCGGACGCTTTTGTCGGAAGTGTTTTTCGACCTGGTGATGCCGGACTCGATGTTGGACCAGATTGGGCCGGCCGTTCTGTCGGGGACGACGATCTTCCTGTACGGCCCCACCGGCAACGGCAAAACCAGCATTGCCGAGCGGCTGGTGCGGATTTACAAAGACTACGTTTACATCCCCTTCGCCATCGAAGTCGAGGGGCAGATCATCAACATCTACGATTCGGTGGTGCACCAAACGGTGGATGTGGATGACGATGTCGATCCGCGGTGGCTGCTCTGCCGGCGGCCCTGCATCGCGGTGGGCGGCGAGCTGGTGCCGGAAATGCTCGAGCTGCGGTTTGACGAGACGCTGGGCTTTTACTCCGCGCCGCTGCAGATGAAGGCCAACAACGGGCTGTTCATCATCGACGACTTCGGGCGGCAGATGATCAACCCGCGCGACCTGTTGAACCGCTGGATCGTGCCTCTGGACCGGCGGGTGGATTTCCTTTCGCTGCGCACCGGCGTGAAGTTCCCCATTCCGTTCGAGACGCTGGTGGTGTTTTCGACCAACCTGGACCCGCGGCAGCTCGCCGATGAAGCGTTCTTGCGACGCATTCAGAACAAGATCAAGGTCGATACGATCTCGGTTGAGCAATTCGATCACATCCTGGAGCGGGTGTGTGCGGATTACCAGGTCGAGTTCGATGCGGAGATGGCGGCTTACCTGCGCGAGAAGTGCAATCCGGACGGCAAAGGCGTGCTCCGGGCCTGCTATCCGCGCGACATGTTGCGGATCCTGCAGAGCATTGCCGATTATGAGAACCGGGCGCCGGAGCTCAGCCGGCAGGACTTGGATCGGGCGCTGAACCTCTACTTCGCGAAGACCTAGAACGTGGATCGAAGGCCCCCCGGGCCTAATCACGCTATCATGGCTCCGTGGACCTGGCCTTTCCTAAGGCGGAACTCCATTTACATCTAGAAGGCGCGATTGAGCCGGCAACGGTTTGCGAGCTGGCGGCGCGTCGGGGCATCGCCCTGAACGAGCGGGAGGTCGTCGAGCGCTACCACTACGACGACTTTCTCGGGTTCTTGCAGGCCTTCAAATGGGTGATCGGATTTCTAAATACACCGGAAGATTATCAACTGGCGGCGTATCACATGCTCGAGAGACTGGCGGCGCAAAACGTCCGGTATGTGGAGGTGTACTTCAGCGCGGGGATTTGCTTGTGGAGAAAGCTGGATGTGGCCCCGATCCTGGAGGCGCTGGAGCACGCCC
>JBGOUJ010000277.1:0-9558 GCA_041477005.1 Terriglobia bacterium
CTGCGCCTCTGCGCCTTCTCATGGAAGACGCAGAGGCGCAGAGATCTCTTGTTCCTACAGTAAGGTCACGCGCAGCGGAAGTCAGGTCGTCGCTCGCGAGGTTCTCCGCTGGGTACGTGCAGACCTGCCACACCACAGGAGGGGCATGCTTGCAAGCGCAGAATACGTTGGTGTACTTATGAAATCGTCCGCTTAGCCATTCACGGTAGCGTCGAACGACGTGATCAAAGACCTCATTGCTTCAGGCAGAGGAAATTCTTCCAAATACAGCTCCGTGGCCTCCTTCAGGTTATCGATGGCTTGCTTGACGGTCCTGCCCTGGCTGACGGTTCCGCCCCCAGACACTCCGCGACATAGAGCTTACCTTCTTTGTGGACTACTGCGGTAACGTTCGAACCGCCATCGGAGCGTCTCTCTGCCGCTACTCTACCACTCCGCCACCGACCCGTCGGCGTGGAAGACTCGGGCCATGGGACGCGTGCCGCCGAAAGGATACTTGGCCAGCGCTTGCTCGCTGATCTCGAAGCCGAGGCCGGGCTTCTCGGGGAGCGGGAAGTAGCCGTCGACCATGCGCATGGCCGGGAAGCCGAACCATTCGGCCCAGATTTTTTCCTTGGTGTCCGGCTGGACCCCGCTGCAAATCTCCTGCACCACGAAGTTGGGCATGGCGGCGTCGACGTGGAGCGTGGCGGTGCCGCCGATGGGGCCTTCGCAGGCGTGGGGCGCCATCGAGATGCCGGAGGCGTCGGCCATGGCGGCCACTTTCCACAGCGCGGAGATGCCGCCCACGTGGTTGATGTCGGTCTGGAGAATATCGACCGCCCCGAGCTCGATCAGCTCGCGGCAGCCGTAGGAAGCGATAAGGCGCTCGCCGGTGGCGATGGGCGTGGTAGTGCGGCGAGCGATGCGGGCCATGGCCCGGACGTTTTCCGGTGGGCAGGGCTCTTCGATGAAGAGCAGATTCAGCGGCTCGACCTCCTTACAGATGATGGTCGCCACGCTGGGGCTGGTCTTGGCGTGAAAGTCGATGGCGATGTCGATGTCCTCGCCGAGGCCTTCCCGCAGGCGCGCCAGCGAGTCCACAGCCCGCCGGATGGTCCGGTTCGTTTCAATCCACTCGTAGTAGCCGGGGATGCCGCTCTTGAAGCAGGTCACGCCCAGTCGCTTGGCGTTGGCCCGCAGTTGGGCCATCTCTTCTTTGGTGCGGGGGCTGGCGTGGTAATAGCCGCGCACTCCCTTGGGGTTGATGGGGCCGCCCAGCAGCTTGTAGACGGGCAGGCCGAGCACCTTGCCGCGGATATCCCAGAGCGCCTGGTCGATGCCCGAGATCGCCGAGCCGATGACGGGGCCGGCGCGGTAGAAGGTGTGGACGTACATGGATTGCCAGTGGTGCTCGACCTGCATCGGGTTCTGGCCGATGAGGAAGTCGCGGAAATCGGAGACGGCGGCGAGCACGGCAGCGGCTTTACCTTCGAGCGTCCCCTCGCCCCAGCCGACCACGCCCTGGTCGGTCTCGATCTTGACAAAGACGTAGGGGCGGTCGGAGTCGGGGGTGAGCGAGACGCCGATGGCCTTGACGTTGGTGATCTTGAGTCGGGGAGCAGGCCAGGCGCCGGAAGGCGACCCGCTTTGCGCGGCAGCGAGCAACGGAGTGCAGCCGCAGTCGGGAAGCGCCCCGAGGCGCCCGCGCCCCCGGGGGCGCCCACTGGGTCCGACGGAGCTTCGAGAGGCCAGGCCCGCGGCGGAGAATCCGGTCAAGAACTGGCGGCGATTCATGACGTTTCCTTTCACGCACGATACTTCTGCACGGCGTCGGGGTTGAGCGTGACGCCCAGGCCCGGGGCCACCGGCAGCGAGAAGTAACCCTCCCGCACCGACTCGATGGGCGCCGAGACCAGCTCCGCGCGCATGCGGCGGTCCTCGGCGGCGGCCGGGAAGGGAACTTCCTGCAGGAAGAAGTTGGGGATGGAGGCGGCAAGCTGCAGGCAAGCGGCGGTGGCGACCGGGCCGCCGCGATGATACGGGGCGACGGCGACGTAATAGGTCTCGGCCAGCGCCGCGGCCTTGCGGATCTGAGTGATTCCGTTGAGGGCGATATCGGGCCGCAGCACGTCGATCGAGTCCAGCCGCAGCAGGTCCTGGAAGCGGCCGTTTTGGGTGGCGCGCCGGCCGAGGCCGATCGGCGTCACCGACTCGTTTGAGATTTTCGCGACGACATTGAGATTCAGGGGCGAGCAGGGTTCTTCGAGCCAGAGCAGGTGGAAGGATTCGAGATCGTGGGCCAGCATCTGCGCGTCGCCGGGGGTGAGGGCGCCGTTGCAGTCGAGGACGAAATCCATCTCGTCGCCGGCGGCCTGGCGCAGGCGCTCCAGCAGCCGGCGTGTGCCGCGCACGAAGGCCTGGCCCTGGTTGCGGAAGGCAGGCGGAGCCAGCGGAACCAGGACAGCGCGAAACCCGGCCGAGCGGGCCCGATCGAGAGAAGCCATCAGGTCGTCACCCTCGAGCAGGGTGGCGGCCCGGGCCTTGAAGCGCGTCGGCCCGCCGAGGACTTCGTAGACCGGGGCGCGGGCCAGCTTGCCGGTGATGTCGAGCAGCGCGACGTTCAGGGCGGCCTGGGCAGCGGCCATCGCCGGAGCCGCTTCCCGCCCGAGAAAGGACTGGCGGACGGTTTCAAAGGCCGTGGCCGCGTGGCCGGCCAGGGACCTCTTCTGATCGAGCAGGGCGGCGACGACCGAGGCCGAGTCCGGCACTGCCGCGGCTTCCCCGAGGCCGGTGAGGCCGGCATCGGTCGAGACCGTGACGAAGACGTATTCCCGCTTGCTCGCCGGCTCGCGAACGGCGTGCGCGGCGATGTCGGTGATGGCGGGAGAACCCTTGGCTGGGCCGGGCTGTGGGGCGCGGGCCTGCAACGCCGCCAGCAGGCGGGCGCGTTTTGCCAGCAGTGTAGGGGAGGACATAGCGCGGTCATCTTAGCATGAGATAATGAGCACATTCTCTAGAGGAATGGTCCAGAATGGAGAGCGTCCGCCGAAGTGTAGCCAAAGCCATCAGTTGGAGAATCTTCGCGTCGATCATTACCTCACTCATCGCCTGGCTGCTGACCGGCCACTTCGACGTGGCCTGGAAGATCGGGGTGCTGGATGGGATGACCAAGCTGGTGGTTTATTTCCTCCACGAGCGGCTGTGGGCGCGAGTTAAGTTCGGCCTGCCGAAGCCGCCGGAATACGAGATCTAGGGCTACAGCCGGTAGACCCTTCTGCCGAAGATATAAGCAGAGGTTGGATCACCATGGTACCCATCAATTTCACACCGACCATCTGGTCTCCGGTCGAGCCGGCGGATCGCGCGGCCCAGGGAGAACTGGAGTTGCAAGGAGACAAGGACCGCCGCCGCGGGCGTCTGCCGCAGCGACGCCGGCGGCGCGAGGAAGCCGGCCTCGACGCGGACCAGTTTGCGCCTGCTGAAGAGAGAAACGAAGCGGAGGAATAAAAGCCGCTATCGAGCGTACTTTCGCTTGGCTGCCTGGCTGTAGCGGATGCCGTGGCCCGGCTTGTCCGGCAAGGTCAGCACGCCGTTTCGAATTACCGGCGGATCTTCCAGCACCTCGCTCAAATTCAGCGACGGAATCCATTCGAGCAGCAGCGCGTTGGGCATCGCGGCCAGCAAGTGGGCGCTGATCTCGATGTAGAAATGGGTGGCCACCGGAAGGTTGGCGGCATGGGCCATGGCGGCGATACGCATGCACTCGGCCACGCCGCCATTGCGGATCAGGTCGGGCTGCACGACGTCGACCGCGCCGCGGGCCAGCCAGTCGCGACACGGGTATTCGGACCACTCCATCTCGCCGGCGGCGATCGGCGTGTGGAGCGCGCGGGCCAGTTCTGCCATGCCGGCGACGTCGTGGGTGGGAATGGGCTCTTCGAACCAGAGAATGCCCATCTCATCCAGGTGGCGGCCGAGAAGCAGGGCGTCGGCCGTTGTATAGTACTGATTGGCATCGACGGCCAGCTTTATGCCGTTGCCGATCGCCTTGCGCACGGCGCGGATGCGTTTCAATTCCTCGTCGAGCGTCCGGCCGCCGACCTTCATCTTGACGGCGGAAAAGCCCTTCTCGGCAAAAGCGGCATGCTGGGCGACCAACTGCTTCTCGGTCATGGTGGCGTCGATGCCGCTGGCATAGGCAGGGACGGATCGCCGGGCGCCACCGAGCAATTTGTAGAGGGGCAGGCCGGCCCGCTGGGCCAGGATATCCCAGCAGGCGGTCTCGATGGCCGAAAATCCCCAGACCGCGAAGCCTTCGCGGCCGTAGTAGATGGTCCGACGGCGCATCCGCTCCCGCAGCGCCTCGATCAGGGTGGGGTCCTCTCCGAGGACCACCGGCTTGAACTCTTCGTGGATGAGATGGAGCATGGTCGAGGCGCCGTGGAGAGCGCCGATCTGGCCGATACCGGTGATGCCCTCGTCGGTTTCAAGCTCGACGAACAGCCAGTCCACGGCGGCGGTGGTGAGCCGGGAATCGCCGAAGGGGAGGCGCATGGGGACGCGGAGGTCAGTGGTGCGGAGGCCGGTGATTTTCATGTGAGGCGCTCAGCCATCGTAGGGGCTCAAGTATAGCCGCTGGTCGTAGTCGATGAGGGCCATTCGCACTCGATCCAGCCAGCCCCGCCGTCCCAGAACATTCCTCGGAAAGTTAGGCAGCGCCGCGAAATAGACGATGGTCTCCAATCGAAGGCCGAGAACGTCCAGCGTGACCGGGTGGCCGAATGTCCAGAACGAACCGGCAGCAGTGGCCACCCGCTGGCGCAAACCAGCTTCGATCCTGATTCCCAATTCCTCGCCGTACTCCCTCTGAAAAATGCAGAACGCGGCGCCGGTATCGAGGCTGGCGAGCAGGTCGATGCGACGTTGGCCCACGTCCAGTCGCACCGGCACCAGGATGCCGGAGGCGTGAGACGGGTAGTGGTGAAGAGTCTCGAATTGCAGCCGGTGGCTCAAGGCTACCAGCCTCCGAACGGAAGTGTGTCGTTGGGTTCCACCCGATGAACCAGCGGCCGGTTCACGCCGGAGCGGCGCGCCGCCCGAAAGACGTCCTTGGGATTTAACCCGCTGGCGATCAGCCGGTCCCCCGCCAGCGCCACCCACTGGCCGGAATACTGCTGCCGGTGGTCGGCCAGCCAGCGAAGTTCTCGAGAGCGGTCGATAGGCCGGGCGGGGCGGGCCGGGGGTTTGCTCGGCTCGAGGTCTGCCGGGATCTCTCCTCTTACTTGGGAAAGCGCCTTTTGGATCTCCCGCTCCACACGGGCCGACCGGGCCTGACCGTGAAACACGCGGCTGACCAGGGAGGGGTGCACCCGGCAACGCTCCGCGACCTTTTGCAACAGGCCCCTGTGCCGCCGGAGCAGGAGAAGCCGGCGCGGCTCGCTCAGCTTCCGCAGAGAGATCATCTTATGACTCACATTATGATCTTAACCCCGAGCCCCGCCGCGGTCAAGAGTGGCCGCAAATGTGTTCCGGGTGCGACCGGTGCGGCGCCTCGCCGGTGTGCGGTGGGCGCCCTCGTACAGCTCGAAATCGTGCAGGCGCGCCCGAATAGCTTCAAGCTGCTCTCGCTGCCGGACCTGGGTGGCGGCCAGGCGTACGTCGACGGCGGCCGCAGTAGGTAGAGAGAGAAAGAAATTGTGCAGGATACACTGCCTCGCGGCGAACCTACCGATGTGTATGAAAGGAGCGCAACAATGCAGATCCAACAGAACGGTTACACGCCGAGCTCGGGACCGTGCCCGCGCCGCTGCGGAAGCTGGAGCACCTACCGCGCCCTCGGCGTGGAAGATTTTGATTCCCGCAGGGTCGAGGTTCGCTGCGAGTGCTGCGGGACGTTTAAGGTCCCTCAGGCGAAACTGGATGATTTCTTGGGCGTGGCGCGGTGAAGGCAGGCCGCCCCGACCTCACCGGCCCGCAACGGTGCCCGGCAGTCTCAGGCCGCTCGCCGCTCTTGCTCTCGCGCGCCTGATAGCCCGACTCGCGGCGCGCCCGGAAAAGAGAACCGGCGCGGGTGATATTTTTCGGGCTGCGCCGCCGGATCGGGATGAGAGGTACAATTCCATGGCCGATGGGGAGTGTCGCCTATGAGATGGCCTTTGGGCGGGGAAGGGGAGATGGTCCCCTTCGGCCCGGTGATCCTGACGGAGGACGAGAACCGCGAGTGCCAAGCCATGCTGGATTCGCTGGGCCATGCCGAGGGCGGGCGATATGCGATTCGTGGGAACTTGGCGGATTCGTTCAGGCGCAGCATCATCGCCCTGTGTATGATGGGCCGCGCCGAGCGGTTCCTTGCCCTCTCCGGTTCGCAGCCCGAGTGCAAGGACGAAGCGTGCCAGGCGGCGGCTAAAGCCTGTGCGGTCTTCCCTCTCTCCATCTATTTCTACGATTTTGGCTGCATCCTCCAGCGGGTGGGAAAGCCGGTAGAGGCAAGACTGATGTTCACCGAGTTTCTGAGGCGGCATGGGACGGAGGAACTCGACCCGATCATGCGAATAACCCTCGATCAACGGGATGTACGGGAAGCTGTCCGCAACGCGCGCCGGCTGGCGTAGTTTGCGCCTGGCCTTCCCGGCTGCGCCGCAGGGCGCGATCCGGTCGCCGGGGAGTGGGGCTGCCCTGACAGTCGGGCCCGGCACACTGGCGTTGACACAGGGCCGGCAGGCGCTTCGGCGTCCTTGTTATAGCGGTCATTCGCGTCCTGGCGGAAGGGCTGATTCCGAAAACCCGCCCACGCGCTCGAGCGCCGACTTTCGGGTTCCGGCCCCCCCCCAAAAAATGTCCACCCGTACTCGCCCTACTCGTACCTGAGCGCCACCACTGGGTCCAGCCGCGCGGCTTTAGAGGCCGGCCAGATGCCGAAGAACAAGCCGACGGCGGCTGAGACGATCACGCCCAGCGCCACGGCCCACAGCGGCACCAGGGTCGGCAGGGCAGGGAACACCAGGCGCACGGTCACGGCAATGGCCCAGCCGAACAGAATGCCGAGGGCGCCGCCGATCACGGTGAGGGTCACCGCCTCGATCAGGAACTGCAAGGTAATGTCGCTGCGGCGGGCGCCGATGGCTTTGCGGACGCCGATCTCGCGCGTCCGCTCGGTCACCGAGACCAGCATGATGTTCATCACGCCGATGCCGCCCACGAGCAGTCCGATCGAGCTGAGCACCACCGTGACCAGCGCCACCATGGAGGTGATGCGGTGGAAATCGGCGATCATCTGCTCGGCCGTGTTGATGTAGAAATTGTCGGGCTTGTCGAAGGAAACGCGGCGCTGGATGCGCAGCACGGTGCGCATCTCGTCGATCGCCTGGGGGAGCCGGCCCGGGTAGGCCATCACCACCAGCATGTGCTCGCGAGCGTTAGGGAACATCTTGCGCATGGTGAAATACGGCAGCAGGACGCGGCGGTCCTCCTGGTTGGCGAAGCTGGCCGAGGGACGCTGCATCACGCCCACGATCTGCACGCTGTGGCCGTCCACCTCGACCCACTTTCCGATGGGGTCGATCACGGGGAACCAGGAGCGCTGGATGTCCTCGCCCACCACCGCTACCGGCATGTGGTGGAGGTTCTCGACGTCGGAGAAGAACCGGCCCATCTTCATCACGGTGCCGCCAGCGGCATAGCCCGGCTCGGTCCCGCCCATCTCGATATTGTAGAGATCGTCGCCCTTGTACTTGATGCGATGGGGCATGTTCCAGGACGGGAACAGATAGGGGCTGACGTACTCCACCGAAGGGCAGCGCTCGGCGATCGCCCGGGCGTCTTCAAGGGTGAGTGGCTTGCGCGTTCGCTCCTCTTTGGTGAGGTTATCCAGCCGGAAGCCGAACTGAAACTTGAACACCATGGCCGTGTTGCCGCCGAACTGGCGGACGATGTTGGTAATGGTCGAGTCGAAACCGACGACGATGGCGCTGACGGCGATCACGGTGCTGGTGCCGATGATGATGCCCAGCACGGTGAGAAACGAGCGCAGCTTGTGCTCGCGGAGCGTCTGGAACGCGAGCGGCAGGCTCGACTGTAGGTAAGCTCTCACGGCGACGACTCCTTTACCACCGGGCACGCCCAGCGTGCAGGGAAAACCATTGCCTCATCCCGCGGCGCTCTCGGTGATCTCTGCGGCGCAGCGTTCTCATGTTTCCGCTCGCAAGGCCTCGATGGGATCGAGCTTGGAGGCGCGATGGGCGGGGTAGATGCCGAAGAACAGGCCCACCGCAGCCGAAATCCCCACGGCCAGAAAAACCGCGTAGTAGGGAAGCGCCATGGGAACGGGCGTGAAGTTGCGGACGATCACGGCAGCGATCCAGGCGGTGAGCGTGCCCATCAAGCCGCCGCAAGCGGCCAGCACCGCCGCTTCCACCAGGAACTGCTGGAGGATGTCCCGGCGGCGGGCGCCGAGCGACTTGCGGATGCCGATCTCATGGGTACGCTCGGTGACGGCGGCCAGCATAATATTCATGATCACTACGCCGCCCACGACCATGAACACCGAAACAATGCCCACCATGGTGGCGGCCAGCGTGCCGGTGAGCTGGCTCCACAGGGCCATGACCGAGTCGGCGGCGAACAGGCCGAACGTATCATCCTCGTTGGGCTTGAGATGGCGGTAGGCGCGCAGCAGCATGCGCGCCTGGTCCTTGGTCTGCTCCATCATCTGCGGGCCGGTGGCGGCGAAGTGGTAGGTCATCCAGGATGCCCGGCCGTACATCTTGAATAAGGTCTCGATCGGGATGAGCACGAACTTGTCCTGCGACTGGCCGAACACGCTGCCCTGCGACATGGCCACGCCGACGACCTCGAACGGCCGCCCCTCGAGGTTGAAGACCTTGCCGACCGGGTCGACGTTCGGAAAGAAGGTCTCCTTCAGGTCGTTGCCGATGAAGGCCACCGGCAGATGGCGGATGTTGTCGTTTTCGGAGATGTAGCGGCCGTAGGCGACGCGTAGCGGCTCGATGTTGACCATGTTGGGCGTCACGCCGCGCATCCGGACGTCGGTGATGGTATGGCCGGCGTATTGGGCGTCGATGCGGCGGCCGGCGCCGCCGTCGAGGCCCACGTCGCGGGCCAGTGTCACTTTTTCCTTCAGAAACTCGTATTCCTCTTCGCGCAACTGCGGATTGCGGCGCTGCATTTCCATCCACTTCTTGGGGTTCATATCGCCGACGATCGGGAAGCGCTGGATCAGGAAGACGTCGGTGCCCATGTCGGCAATGTTGGTGGCGATGTATTGGTTCATGCCCTCGATCACCGAAATGACGCCGATCAGGGTGGTGGTGGCGACAATGATCCCCAGCAGGGTGAGGAAGCTGCGGAGCTTGTGGCCCTCGAGCGAGTGCAGGGCCGCCTTGACAGCCTCCACGAACGCGGCCGAGGAGCGAGTTTGTCGTGTCATTCCGCTCTTCCTCTATACGTAGGGTAGCAGGCCGAAGTTTCGTTGTACTCAGAAGATCAGCTATCAGCCGTCAGCTATCAACCGTCAGCAACCAGCGTTGGCCGGGCGTCAGCCGATGGCCGGATGAAGCC
>JBGOUJ010000278.1:0-9555 GCA_041477005.1 Terriglobia bacterium
ATACCTCCGGAAGAAACTATTCTGATTCCACTGCGGTCTTTCCGTACGGTTGGCGACCGCCTCAGCCACCGCCAGAACCACCCGGTTGAAATCGGCGGCGGCCTGGAGATCGACCGGCTGCTGCACGTCGTCGGAAGGGGCGTGGTAGCGCTCGGTCAGCCACTTCTTGGCGATGGCCTCTTCCGGGGAGCCCTTCGCGTAGCCGACTTTGAAGGCCAGCGCGGGAACGCCGCGGCGGATGAAGCTGTACTGATCGCTGCGAATGAAGACGTTGCGGTTCGGCTCCAGGTCGCCCTGCACGCGGATGCCGTGCGACTGGGCCACCGTGCGCACCTGATCGCCCAGGTCGGATTCCTCCAGGCCATAGACGGTGAGAAGCCGCAGCGGGAACAGCGGCAGGAACATGTCCACGTTCAAGTTGGCCACGATGCTCTTCGCGTCGACCGTGGGCCGGTTGGCGAAATACTTCGACCCCAGCAGCCCCTTTTCCTCGCCTGTCACCGCGACAAAGAGCACCGAGCGGCGCAGGCGCTTCTTCGAGTCGTGCAGCATGCGGGCGAACTCCAGCAGCGAGGCTGTTCCCGAGGCATTGTCCATGGCGCCGTTGTAGATGCTGTCGCCGTTGATCGGCCTCCCCACCCCGACGTGGTCGACGTGCGCCGACAGGACTACATATTCCTTCTCGAGCTTGGGATCCGTTCCCGGCAGAAGCCCGGCGACGTTCTGCGATTCTACGTCGGCATATTCGACGCGCGTTTTCGCCCGGATCGCCGCCGGGAGGGCAAACCGGGGCAACGGCTTGCCTGCGTCGGCCAGGGCGAGTAGCTCCTGGAACGAATGGCCGGCGCCGGCGAGGAATTTGTCGGCACGGGCCGGGTTGATCGTGATCGAGAGTTTCTTGCCGGTCGTTTCGGTCAGTGACTCATCGGCCAGGCTCATCGCCGGCTGGAACCGGGACAGGGTCGAACGCGCCCACGGGATATCCATGCTGCGCGGGTTCGAGATCGAGAGCGTTGCGACCACCCCGGCGCGGTCCAGGGCTTTCCAGCGCTCGCCGGCCGATTGCGCGTGCGCCCGCAACGGGCCGGGAATGGAAGAAGGGCCGCCGCTGACGTAGACGACAGCCTTGCCCCGCAGGTCGAGGCCAGCCAGATCGTCAAAATTCTGCTCGGGAACCGTCAGCCCATAGCCCACAAACACGAGCGGCGCTTCCACGGTGTCGGGAGGATCGGTTCGCACGCTGATGTTGGCGTCTTCCCCCAGGTCGATCGCTTCCGCCTTGCCGCCGCGCACGAGCGAGAGGCCCGATTGCTCTTCGACCAGACGGCGCGAGCGGAACTTCACGGGCTGGAAATAGCCTGAGGTTCCGGCGGGCTTCAGGCCCGAGCGCTCGAACTCTCCGGCCACATACTCGGCCGCTTTGCGATGGCCGGGGCTGCCGGTGTTGCGGCCTTCGAGCTTGTCATCCGCCAGGAACAGTATGTGGGACCACCACCGCCGGCCGTCGTCCTTCCCGTCGGCGGCAAAGAACAGAACAGGAACGGTCACCAGCCAAAGCGCCCGTTTCAGCATGCCCACAGTGTATAACAGGTCTATGACTTTACCCGAAGGGGCTCTCCCCGAAGGGTCGTTCCCCGAAGGCGGCGTCTACTGCACCGGAAACATCGTTCTGGATATCCTGGTCCGGCCGCTCGAAGCCCTGCCGGAATGGGGCACGACAACCTGGGTCGATTCGATCGAGCAGCACTTGGGCGGCAACGGGGCCATCACCTCCTACGCTTTGGGCAAGCTGGGGGCTCCGGTCCGGCTGGCCGGCATGGTCGGCGACGACGCTTCCGGTGAGTACGTGCTGGGCCGGCTCGGCTCGGCCGGGGTGGACCTCTCCGAAGTGGGCGTAGCGCCGGGCGCGCAGACCGCTACCACTGTGGGGATCATCAACCAGGGCTGCGAGCGGCTGTTTCTGCACGTCCGGGGAGCCAGCGACCTGGTTGAACCCGACCAGTTCCGGTTCAATGCTGAGCGCCTGACGGGCTTTTCCTACTTTCATCTCGGCAGCCTGTTTCACCTGCCCCGCGTGCGCGCGGCCGGCCGGACGCTGCTCGAGCGGGCGCGGCAGGCGGGCCTGGTGACCTCGTTCGACACCATGTGGGACACCACCGGCCGGTGGATGGCCGACATCGGCCCTCTCTGCCCCCTGATCGATCTGCTCTTTGTGAACCAGGACGAAGCGCGGATGCTCGCCGGATCGGCCGAGCCGGCCGAAGTCGGACCGTTCTTTCGCCGCCACGGCGCCGGCATAGTGGTGTTGAAGATGGGCGCGAGCGGCTGCGCCGTCTCGGCGCCCGGCGAGGAGTTCGTGGCGCCGGCCTTCCCGGTGGAGGCGGTCGACTCGACCGGCGCGGGCGATTCGTTTTGCGCCGGATTTCTGGCCGCCCTGCGGCGGGGCTTCTCGCTGCGCGAGGCGGCGCGGCTTGCCAATGCTGTCGCCGCCCACTCGATCAGCCGGATCGGCGGGACCGAAGGGCTGGCCGACTTTGACCAGACGGTCGCCTGGATGGCGCGCGGGCGCACGACATGAAAGTGAGAAGCCGCCCGAATGCTTTGATCACCTACTCGTCCGAGCGTAGCCATACGCTCGGATTCCGAGCCGTGACCGTAAGGGAGCGGTCCTTCGAGGCGCCCAATCACCACTTGGACAACCGCTCCCTGACGGTCGCGGCTCTGAATGTTTCGAGCGCCCACGGCGCGCGGGTGCGCTTGACCGATCCCGGCATGGGAACGGAATTGACAGATCGGAGAATCGGATGACCATGCACCATGCGCCCTGCTGCGCCGCATTGCCCGTTTTGCTGGGGATGATCTTGCTGGCGGTCCGGGTGAGCGCCGCGCCGCCGGCCGCCAAGATCGCGCCCAAGACCAGGACCCTGCACGGCGAGACCCGCACCGACGATTATTTCTGGCTGCGCGACCGGAACGACCCTGACACGATTCCTTACCTCGAGGCCGAGAACCGGTACACCGCAGCCATGATGAAGCACACCGAGGAGCTTCAGGCGAAGCTCTACCAGGAGATCTTGGGCCGGATCAAGGAAACCGACCTCTCCGTCCCCGAAAAGATCGATGACTATTACTACTACTCTCGGACCGAGGAAGGACTGCAATATCCCATCCTCTGCCGAAAGAAAGGCAGTCTGAACGGCGAAGAGGAAGTTCTGCTCGACGAAAATGCCCTGGCCGCCGGGCACAAGTACTTCCGCGTCGGCGCGAGCAAGCCCAGCCCCGACCACAAGCTCCTGGCCTATTCCAGCGACACCGATGGCTCGGAAACTTACACGCTTTTCGTGAAAGACCTGCGTACCGGCCAGCTTCTCAAAGACCGGATCCCGAACACTTACTACGGCCTGGAGTGGGCCAACGACAACGCCACGCTGTTCTACACGACGCTCGATCCGGCCAAGCGGCCCTACCGGTTGCACCGGCACAAGCTCGGAACCGACCCCCAACAGGACGACCTGATCTATCAGGAAAACGATGAGATGTTCTACCTGCAGGTCTCCAAGACGAGGAGCCGGAGGTTCCTTCTGCTGAGCCTGGACAGCAAAACCACCTCCGAGGTTCGCTATCTCGAAGCCGACCGTCCGGCCGGCGAGTTCCGGATGATCCATCCGCGCCGGCAGGACATGGAGTACGCGGTCGAGCACCACGGCGACCGGTTCTTCATCGTCACCAATGAGAACGCGAAGAACTTCAAGCTGATGGAAGCCCCGGTGGCCCGCCCCGCCAGGCAGAACTGGAAGGAGGTCATCCCCCACCGCGCCTCGGTGAAGCTCGATCGCGTCGATGCCTTTCAGAATCATCTGGTCATCCACGAGCGGGAGAACGGCCTGCGGAAAATCAGCGTGCGCAACATGACGAGCAACCTGGCGAATCAGGAGACGCACGCGGTGGAATTCCCGGAGCCTGTCTACACGGTGACCGGCGGAGGTAATCCGGAATTCAACACGACCCTGTTCCGTTTCACCTACACGTCGCTGGTCACGCCGCGCTCCGTCTTCGATTACGACATGAACACTCGCCAGCGGGATCTGAAGAAGCAGTACGAGGTTCTGGGCGGCTACGATCCGTCCCTCTACCAATCAGAAAGGATCTTCGCCAAGGCTTCCGATGGAAGCATGGTTCCGATATCGATGGTCTACCGGAAAGGAATGACCCACAGCGGCAAGAACCCGCTGCTTCTCTACGGCTACGGCTCCTACGGGGTCAGCACCGAGCCGGCTTTCTCCTCCGACCGGCTGAGCCTGCTCGACCGCGGCTTCGTTTACGCGATCGCCCACATCCGGGGCGGCGGCGAGATGGGCCGCCCCTGGTACGAGGACGGCAAGCTTCTAAGGAAGAAGAACACCTTCACCGATTTCATCGCCTGCGCCGAGCACCTGATCGCCCAAAAGTACACCGCGAGCGGCCGGCTGGCGATTTTTGGCGGCAGCGCGGGCGGCTTGCTGATGGGCGCGGTGACCAACATGCGGCCCGACCTGTTTCAGGTGGTTGTCGCCAAGGTGCCGTTCGTGGACGTGATCAACACCATGCTGGATGAATCCATCCCGCTCACGGTGACCGAATTCGAGGAGTGGGGCAATCCCAAAGACAGGCAGTATTATGATTACATAAAGTCCTATTCGCCCTACGACAACGTTGAGGCCAAGGCCTACCCGAACCTGCTGGTTACGACCGGCCTGAACGATCCGCGGGTGGCTTACTGGGAGCCGGCCAAGTGGACGGCCAAGCTGCGGAAGCTGAAGAAGGATGACAACCGGCTGCTGCTCAAGACCAACCTGGGCGCCGGCCACGGCGGCGCCTCCGGCCGCTACGAGCGGCTGAAGGAGACCGCCTTCGAATACGCCTTCATCCTGGACCGGCTGGAGATCGGGAAGTGAAGGTAGAAAACACCCTGGCCGCCACCGGCACTTGGGAGGGAGACGGCAGACCTTCGGCTTGCCGGCAAGACCAACTGCAAAGCGTTACGCCCAAACATGGCCGTTTCCCATTAGGCGGCGGCCGACCGGGTCATCCGTGAGCCCTCGCCCGCCCCAGCTTGGCCTGCAAGCCTCTGCCGCCAAGCCGTCACCGGCCCCTCTCTTCCGCTCAGCAACTTCGCGGTGAGGCACCCGCGTGCGGCGGCTAACGGCTCAGGCGCGGCCCGGTTTTGGCCGTCGCCTGCAGCGCTTCGTTAGACCAGTATGAGGTTCAGTCCAGGGGCAGACGGAACCCTTCGGTGGAAGGGCAACCGTAGCACTCGCCTGGCACTGACGGGTGTGTCTATGCCCTGGAGACCGAGCGGTTGCAGGAGTGCTTCTACTGGAAGACTTCAATGCGCCCTCTGCTCGGCTCGGTATTGCCTTCCACGACTAGGTACCAGGTTCCAGGGTCGACTTTTACTGCTGCTTCCAAATCGCTCCTGCGACCCCAGGCAGCCGTGTATGAATGCGCCTCTTTTCCCCTTTCGTATTCGGCCCGGTCCTCACTGTCGAGGAGCAGCAAGGTCACAGGGGCCGTAGCGATCATTCGGACGTGCAAGGTCGCGGGACGCGCGACGGTGAATCTGAATAGCTCATATTGACTCGGAGTGATTCGGAAATCTCGGACTGAGGCTTCTCTCATTGTGCGGCTCCCGGCGGTACTTGGGCCGGCTTCTCATGCGAGCTCCTGGGAGTACACAGGATCAGCAGCCCTCCGGCAAGTGCTGAGACCATCATAAGGCCGAGCCCGGACGAAAAAGATCCCGTTCGCGTGTTCAGGTAACCGAACAGGTAAGGGCCGGCAAAACCTGCAACGCTGCCAACAGCGTTGATCATTCCCACTGCGGCAGCCGCGGCCGACTGTCCCAGGATTTCGGTCGGGATCGCCCAGAACGTCGGGAGATAGGCAAACGCCATGCATGCCATGGTAAACAAAACGACTGAGAGTGGGATGGAGCGGGGTTGGCTGATGAGGCCGGCCAATCCAGTTGCCGCGATAAACAGTGGGATCGCGGAGTGCCAGCGTCTTTCGCGGCCCTTGTCGGAATGCCATCCGTTGACCTGCATCGCGAGGAAGGTCGCGAGGTACGGCGCGGCGCCGAGCAGGCCGACACGCACGTCCGAAAGTCCTGACTGGCGTTTCAGCATGGTCGGGAACCAGAAGGCAAAGCTGTAAAGCACGAAATAATTGAGAAAGGTTAGCGAGGCCAGCAACAGAATGGTTCGAGACCTAAGCGCCTGCCACACTGTAATCGCTTGCGCACCGACAGGCTTTTCCTGCCGCAGCTTTTGTTCAATCCATCGCCTCTGGGCGGGAGCCAGCCAAGAGGCTTCGCCCGGCCGATCCGTCAAGAAGAAAAAGGCAACGGCGCCCAACAGGATTGCCGGCATGCTTTCCAAAAAAAACAGCCAGCGCCAACCCTCCACGGCAAGCCACTTGTGACCCAGAATCCAGCCAGCGAACGGCGATCCAATAACGAAAGACAGCGGAATGGCGCCCATGAAATTACCGGTCGCTTTGGCGCGGTCCTCCCGAATGAACCAGTGGCTCAGATAGACAATGACCCCCGGGAAAAAACCGGCTTCCGCCGCGCCTAACACAAAGCGCGCCAGGTAGAGTTGACCTGGAGTGTGAACCAGCGCCGTGAGCGCAGTCAGCGATCCCCACGCGATCATGGTGGCGGAGATCATCCGGCGGGCGCTCCAGCGCTCGACCAGGAGCGCGCCGGGGATCTGCAACGCCACATAGCTGATGAAGAAGACGCCCGCGCCCAGACCAAACACCCGGTCGCTGAATCCCAGGTCGCGAGACATGCCGAGCGCGGCGTAGGCCAGATTGGTGCGGTCAAGATAATTGGTGATGTAAAGGATGAAAAGAAAAGGAAGCAGCCGCACCGCGATGTGGCGCCGCGTGCGGTCAGAAACCTCAACCGCAGGAGGCGCGCTCGCGCGTGAGGGATCTACAGCCACTCAGTATTTCTCCCGGAATTTCCATTAGCCTTTCTACACCCGACCAGGCGTCTAACCTAACCAGCCGCCCAACTCTCTCCGGGTCGGCGAGCGCGGGGGTCCGCCGCCGGAGCGAATCGGAGGTCGGCTGGACCCCGTTGTTGGCCAGGTGCATGCTATCCAGCGGCCGTTCCCCTCACATGCTGTGGGAGGAGATGATGATTGCCATTACCTACACGTCGCCGGCACAGCCGGCTCCCGATCGCCCGGCCGCAGTGGTCCTCCGCGCGGTCAATTGAAGTCGAACCGCTCCTGGTGCAGCATGGGGTCGCCTTTCACCAGCACCGGGCGGCGCAGGATTCCCTCGATTTCTTCCAGGTAGTTGTTGTCGCGCGATTTGAGGACCTTGGCCACCTCCGGGTTCACGCGCAGGGTGACATCGCGGCCGTCCGAGGCGCCGGCGATTTTCTTGGCCTCGGCGAGGATCTCCTGGATCATGGTGGGCACCGATTTGACATAGCCGGAAGCGTCGCAATACGGGCAGGGGCAGCACAGGGTCCGCTCGAGCGATTGTTTCACGCGCTTCCGCGTGATGGCTACCAGGCCGAAGTCGTTGAACGAGAGGACCTTGGAAGGCGCACGGTCTTCGCGCAGGGCTTCATCGAGCCCCTGCATCACCTTTTGCCGGTTCTTGCGCTCGTCCATGTCGATGAAGTCCACCACGATGATGCCGCCCAGGTCGCGCAGCCGGATCTGGCGCACGATTTCCTTGATGGCGTCCATGTTGGTCTTCACGATCGTGTCTTCGAGGCGGTTCGACTTGCCCACGTACTTGCCGGTGTTGACGTCGATGGCGACCAGGGCCTCGGTCTGGTTGATCACGATATAGCCGCCCGATTTAAGCCACACCTTCGGGCGGAGCGCCTTTTCGAGCTCGGGCGTGATGCCGAACTCATCAAAGATGGGATTGGAGCGCGTGTAGAGCTTCACGCGGCTTACCAGGGCGGGCTGGAACCGCTCCACGAACTGCAGGATCCGCTCGTAGTCGTCCTGCGAATCGACCCAGATGGTCTTGAACGTCTCGGTCAACTGGTCCCGCAGCAGGCGCTCGACCAGGTTCAAATCGTGATGGATCAGGATGGGGGCCGGCTTCCGCTCCGCTTTCTGGCGCAGGTCGAGCCAGAGGTTGTAGAGGAAGTGCATGTCGGCGCGGATCTCTTCCTCCGGCTGCCCATCGCCGGCGGTGCGCACGATAAATCCGCCGGGCATGCCCACGCGGTGGGTCTGCACGATGCGCTTCAGCCGCATCCGCTCCTCGTCGGAGAGGATTTTGCGGGAAACGCCGACGTGCTCCACAGTCGGCATGTAGACCAGGTAGCGGCCCGGCAGGGCGATGTGGGAGGTGATGCGGGCGCCCTTCTTGCCGATGGGCTCCTTGGCGATCTGGACGATGATCTCCTGGCCCTCTTTCAACAGGTCAGTGATGTTGGCTTCGCCGGGACGAGCCGGCGCCGCTTCGCCGGTTGCCGTCGCGGGTTCGGCGATGAGCTCCGGGCCCCGGCGCTCGCGAACCTCAGGCCGGCCGCCGCGCCGCCGCAGGCGGCGGGAGCCGCCGCGGTGCAGATATCGCTGGCCGTAAGGGCGCTCGCGGAGGCTGGCCTCGCCCCCCTCGATGGTGGAATCCGGGGCGGCTTCGCCAGCCCCCTCCGGAGCGCCCCCGGGGATGCTCTCCAGGGTGCTCCCCGAGGCGCTCTCGAGCCCGGGTTCCGACTGTGCTTCAGCCGAGGCCGCCGCGGCAGCCAACTCCTCGGCATCCGAAAAAGTCTCACCCTCAGCCGCCGCCTCGGCCGGCGCAAAGGACTCCGCCGGCTCCGGCTCCTCAGCCGCGGCTGGCCCCTTAGCAATAACTGGCTCGTCAGTCATGGCCGGCTCTTCAGCCGCAGCCCGTTCCGTCACAGCCAGCCGTTCCGTCGCAGCCGGCCGTTCCGTCGCAGCCGGCCGTTCCGTCGCAGTCGGCCGTTCCGTCGCAGTCGGCCGTTCCGTCGCAGTCGGCCGTTCCATCGCAGTCGACCGTTCCGTGGCCAGGGCCGGGTCTGTCGTCACGGCCTGGGTTTGGCTAGCGACGCTCTCGCTCGCGACCGTCCCAGCCGCCGACGCAGACGAGTAGGCTTCGGGCGGGGCCAGGTACACTTCGTGCTCGGCCGCAGGCTGCCCGTCCGTCCCCTCTTCGACGTGGGCCGAGTGGCGGTGCTTCGCCAGAGACTCGCCCGGCAGGACTTCGAAATCGGATTCCTCCTCGCGCACCGGCCCCCGGGCCGGGGTCTCAACCGGTGTCGCCAAAGGCGGCGGTGCGGCCGGCGTGTCACTGCGGGCCGCGTATTTCGACTCCGGAAAGCCGCGCCCGCCAGGCACGCGCCGGCGGCGGCCGCGGCGGCCGCGGCGGCCGGCCAAAGCCGGGCCCTGCCCACGGCGGTCCTGGCCCGGCTCATCGTTTTGGGCCGGCGGAGGAGACCCGCGGAGCGGCGCAGCAGACGCCCGAGGAGCCGCCTCCGGCTCCACTTCGGAAACCGGCGGCGCGCCGTTGCCGGAA
>JBGOUJ010000279.1:0-9541 GCA_041477005.1 Terriglobia bacterium
CGGTCGATCACCATGTGGACTTCCGGGGCCTTGATCTGCAGGTCGCTGGTCACGTCGAGCAGGCCGGGCAGCTTGGCCATCTCGCCCTCGAACTCCTGCGCGCTCCGGTAGAGCTCGTCGATGCTCGTGCCCTGGAGGGTGAACTGATACAGGCTCTTGGTCAGGGTGCCACCGATGCGGATCGAAGGCGGATTCTGCAGGAAAGCCCGCATGCCCGGCAGTTGGTTGACCTGCGGCCGCAGCTTTTGAATGAGTTCCTCCACCCCCAACTGGCGCTCGGACCGCGGCTTCAGGTGCGCGAACATGCGGCCGAAGTTCGGCCCCCCGAGGCTGACGCCGCGGCTGGAGCCGCCCACCGTTGCCATGAAACCGTCCACGTTGGGATCGGATCGCACCAGGTCGGCCAGCTTCCGCTGGTTCTCGAACATGTCGGTATGGGAGGCTCCCTGGAGGGCTTCGGTAATAATCAGCATCGAATCCGTGTCGTCGTTCGGCAGGAACCCTTTGGGGATCTTGACGAACAGGTAGCCCGTAGCGACCAGGATCGCCACGGAAATCGCCAGGGTGACGGGCCGGTAACGCAGCGCCCATTGCAGCGACCGGTCATAAAGGTGGAGCATCCCGTCAAAGACGCGCTCGCTCGCCAGGTAGAGCCGCCCGTGTTCGTGACGGGCGCGCAGGAAGCGGCTCGCAAGCATGGGGGTCAACGTCACCGACACCACGCCCGAGATGAGGATCGCCATGGAGATGGTCACGGCGAATTCCCGGAACAGCCGCCCCAACATGCCGCTCATGAACAGCAGCGGGATGAATACGGCCGCCAGCGAGAGCGTCATCGAGACGATCGTGAAGCCTACCTCGCGCGAACCCATGTACGCCGCCTGCATAGGAGGCATCCCCTGTTCCATGTGCCGCACGATGTTTTCCAGCACCACGATGGCGTCGTCCACCACGAACCCGATGGCCAGAATCAGCGCCATCATGGAAAGGTTGTCCAGGCTGTAGCCGCACAGGAACATCACCGCGAACGTGCCGATGATCGAAAACGGCAGCGCCAGGCTCGGAATGATGGTGGCCGAGATGTTGCGCAGGAACAGGAAGATTACCATCACCACCAGGGCCAGCGTCAGCATCATGGTGGACTGGATGTCGTGAAAGGACGCCCGGATCGTTTCCGAGCGGTCATACATGATCTGGAGATGGGCCGTGCCGGGGAGCTGCGACTCGAAGGAAGGAATCAGCGACCGGATGGCGCCGGCCACTTCCACGGTGTTCACACCCGGCTGTTTCTGGACCGCCAGCGCGATGGTCCGGTCGTTGTGGGTGGCATCGCAAAACCAGGAGGCCGTCTTGTCGTCTTCCACGCCGTCCAGGACCGTGGCCACCTCTTCCAGCCGCACCGGCGCGCCCCCCTTGTAGGTGACAACCACAGGTTTGTAAGCCTCGGCAGTCATCAACTGGCCGCTTGCCCGGACGGTCACCATGCGGTGCGGGCCGTACATCGTGCCGGTGGGGATATTGACATTCTGTTTCTGGACGGCGGCCTCCACCTCGTCGATGCCGATGCCCCGCGCGGCCAGCGCCCGCGGATTCACCTGGATGTCTACCGCGTACTTCTGCGAGCCGAAGACCTGCACCTGCGCGACGCCGCTGACCATCGAAATGCGCTGGGCCATGATGGTGTCGGCGTACTCGTTTAACGTCGAGAGCGGCATTGTCGGGGAGGTGAGGACCATGAAGACCACCGGCTGGTCCGCCGGATTCACCTTCCGGAAGGCGGGCGGGGTCGGCATACCCGGTGGCAGCAGCGGTCCGGCTTGTGTGATGGCAGCCTGCACGTCATTGGCGGCGCCGTCCAGGTTGCGGCTCAGGTCGAACTGCAGCGTGATGCTGGAAGTGCCCAGCGAGTTCACCGAGGTCATGCTGTCCAGACCTTCGATGGTGGAGAACTGGCGTTCGAGCGGTGTGGCGACAGCCGACGCCATCGTGGTCGGATCGGCCCCCGGCAGGCTCGCCGACACCATTAAGGTGGGAAAGTCGACGGTGGGCAGGTCGCTGACTGGCAGAAGGCGGTACGCCACGCCCCCGAAGAGCGCGATCGCCGCCATCAACAGAGTGGTGGCGATGGGCCGGCGAATAAAAACGTCAGAGATACTCACGACCCAACCTTCACCTTGCTGCCGGGGGCGAGACGGACCTGACCGTCCGTGACCACTTTCTCCCCAGGCTGCAATCCCTGGGCAACGGCCAGGAATTGATCGCCCCGCAGAGAGATCTTGACGGAGCGCTGCTCCACGGTGTCATCCGATTTGACGACGTACACGTAGTCACCCCGTTGACCGATTTGCAGGGCTGCGGGCGGGATCACAGCCGCGTTCGGGATCTCTCTCAGCCGCAGCCGCACCTCCACGAACTGGCCCGGCCACAGTTTGTCATTCGTGTTTTCGAAGGTCCCCTTCAGGCGGATGGTGCCGGTGGTGGGATCGACGGCGTTGTCCAGAAACGTAACCGTGCCCTCCGCGCTGTCGGGCCGGACGTCCTGAATCATGGCGGTCACAAGCAGCTTGGAGGCCTGCATCCGCCGCCGGATCTCGGGCAACTGCACTTCCGGCACCGCGAAAGTCACGTAAATGGGGCGGATCTGGTGGATCGAGACCAGCTCCACGTCGGTAGCTTTAATGAGGTTCCCGCGCTTCAGCATCAGGTTGCCGGTCCGACCGCTCATTTGCGCCTGGATGCGGCAATAGCTCAGATTGAGCCTGGCGTTGGAAATCGTCGCTTCATCCGCCCGCACGGCCGCCCGGACGCTTTCAGCCGTCGCCTCGTCGGCGCGGATCGTGCTGTTCTTTGCCTTCAGATCCGCTTCGGCCTGGTCGAGTTGCTCGCGGGCGAAAACACCCTCCTCCGCCAGCTTGCGGATTCGGATGGCTTGGGTCGCCGAGAAGTCCGCCGCCGCCTTATCCCGCTGCACGTTTGCCTCGGCCTGCTGCAGCAGGGCCCTCTCCTTGAGCAGGTTCGCCTCTGCCTGACGCAGTGCCTCTTCGTAAGGCCGGGGATCGATCTCAAACAGCAGGTCGCCTTCTTTGACGAAGTCACCCTCTTGGAAATGGACCTTGTCCAGCGCGCCGGTAACCTGCGACTTTACGGTGACGGTAGCATAGGGCTCCACGCGGCCGACGGCCTTGACCTCGACGGGGACTGTCCGCGTCTCAACCGTGGCAATCTTCACCGGCAGGGCCGGCTTCTCCGTGGCCGCCTCCGTCACGGCTCTGCGGGAGCATCCCAGCGTCCCGAGCAGGGCTGCTACGCCCGCGATCCCGATAAGCCACGTTCTCAGTTGCACGTAACGCCCCTCCAGAGCAGGTCGAACAGCGTCGCTTCGCTTTGCTCGACCGGGCTGGCGTCCCATCCCTGGATCCGATGCGCGATGGCCGAGCGGGTTGCCTCGTAAATCAGATAGGCGGCGCGGAGCGCGTTCAGGTGACGAATCTCCCCGGATTTTATTCCGTCGAGGATCACGCACTCCAGCGCGTGTGCCTGCTGATGGTAGATGTCCTGAAACTCTTGTCGCACCGCCGAGGGCTGCAGGAGCACGTTGCTGAACTCGGTGAAGTAGATACGGAAGAAGTCGCGGTTCTGGTCGCAGTATTCCAGGCGGGTCCTGATGAAGGCGCGGAGCTTCTCGGAGGCGCTGCCGGCCACGCTCATGTTCTTCGCCGTGAGTTCCCGCAGCTCCAGGACGCCCTGGCGGACGGTGGCGACGAATACCTCAAACTTGGATGGGAAATACAGGTAGACCGTCCCCTTCGAGACATCCGCCACGGCGGCTATCTCATCGACCGTGGCGGCGTGATAGCCTTTTTCGCCAAACACCGAGCGGGCCGCCCTGAGGATTTCCGTGCACCGAAACTCGGTGACCACATCCTTCTTGGTCCGAACAGCGAGAGCCATAAAACCAACCCCACAGCCGATGATACAAAGGACTGACTCGCCAGTCAATCTAATGAACCGGTGGGTCGCCGGGAGAATCTCCCGGCATCGAAAAGAGGGAGGGTCCCCGATTTCCCGCCGGGATCCTTGGAATACCCGCTCGCGGCGAACTGCCCCGCTCGAAGAATGGGACCGTCTGCCGGCCGCGTCTTCGGAGAACATCGACTCAGCGGTTTACGGGGAACCTGCGACGGTGTGAAGCCGGTGTTTGCGAAGACCCTCTACTGCATTCCGTCTTGGGCCTGCAATCCCAAATCTCCCTGTTTGGCGATCACTCTCTCGATTTCGCGGTCTTCGACCAAATTCAACCCGGCGGCGGTGATCTCACCCGCTGGCGCTTCGCGCGAGCTTCCTTGTAAGTGGAGCACGCGTTGGCGACTGTCGCCTGGACGGCGGAAACGCCAGTCCCACTTACGCCGGCTTGACCGTCGGCGTGTCGGCCATGTTGCCCGCCACGTCCACCACGCGCACCTTGTAATATTTCCCGCCCGCCCAGTTCTGCGGGCCGGTGAGGCGATCCTCGTAGCTGAACAACTCCTCAGAGAGTTGGGGGCGGAAGGGCGCCGCCGCGATCTTCACTTGTCGCCGATAGATCTCGTAATGGTCGATCGCATGGCCGCCGGCGTAGGCGGTGGACCAGCGCAGCCGTGTGGTGTTGGCATCGACGTCTTCCACCAGGAACTTTTCCGGGGCGAGCAGCCCGCTCGCGGTGCGCTGGAAAAAGTTCGTATCGGTCCCGCACTGCTCGGCGACACGCTCCTCGATCTGGCGGCGCTTGCCGCCGTTGATAGGATCGCGGATCTGGCAGGCGGCGGCGTTGGCCAGCACTTGATCGCGCGCTGGGTCGTTCGATTTGTCGATCAGGCCGATGCCGGTGATCACCGTGCACACGCCCGGCGTCGAGAGAGCATACTGGATGAAATCCTCGTAGGGCGGCCGGCCCGGCTTGCCGACCGACAGCACCTGCTGCCCCGGCTGGCTGGCGTATTTCTTCTCCAGGCCGTACATCACCCCATCGGCGAACAGCTTCATCCCGATGACCCCCATCCCCTTGTCCCGCGCCACGGGGATCGAGTTGTACTGGTGGGAAAAATAGTGCGGGTCGTTCGGGTTTATCGCCACCAGCAGCGTATCGAGCAGGCTCCGCTTGTCGCGCCGGATGGCGTACATATGGGCGGCGGCGTTCTCGTGGCCGGTGATGCCGATGTGCCGGATCCACTTCTTGTGCTCGGGGTTCAGGCCGGTCAGGTTGGAACCGTCGCGGTAGTCGACCAGCGCGGCCAGGGCGCCGATGCGGGGGAGCGATTTATCGCCGGGATTGTCCAGGCCCTCGTAGACGGCGTCGACGTCCTCGGCGCGCGAGATGGCGTGGATCTGCAACAAATCGAGGTAAGCGCCTTCCGGGATAAGGCCTTTACCGTCGCCGAACATCTGGGTGAGGGAGCGGCGCAGGTCGTCGAGGACAAGCGTGCCACCGCCGGCCGATCGCCCCATCGGTTTGGCGCCGTCGCGCACGATGGCATGACGCAGGCCGGTCTTGGTGGCGACAAAAAGCCGGCCTCGCAGCGCCGCGTCGTAGCCGGGCTCGCCGGTAATCAGGTTGAGCACGCGGAACGCCTTGCCGTAATTCGCCTGGCTGAGCTGATAATTGTTGGCGGTTTCAAGATACGTCACGCCCAGGCGCACGGCCTTCACGATGGTCTCGACCGCCTGATCACCCGGCAGATTCCACATGATCGTATTTCCGCCGGCCAAGCCGAACTGCGTGACCTCGCGGCCGGTGCGCCCGAGCACGCGAGTGACGAGCGGCTGGTCCGCCGGACGGGCAAAGACCGCGCGCCGGCCCGCAAACGGCAGAAAGGTGGTCGCGCTCAGCGCTCCACCGGCCAATCGGGCCACTTCCCGCCTGGTGTATCGCAGCTCGCTCATAGTGACCTCCGGGATCTTAACCAATTCTACATTCGCGGACCGGAAAAGGCCAGTTAGCAACGCGTCTTGAATCTGCGCCGAATTGGTGTGAAAATGAAAACAGGAGTGAGCGCCATGACGCATGCACGAGCACTCCGCATTCCTTTCCTCTCATCTCAGAGGGATTCCCCGCATAAAAGGAGGTTCTTATGTTCCGCAAGTCGCGCTCCTTGTCCCTGGGGAGCCTATGTGGCTTCCTCGCCGCCGTGGTGTTCTTCCTGGTCGGGCTCACCGTAACGGTTCACTTCAGCCGGTGGGACCCGTACATGAAAGTCGACTGGCAGGGATTCCTGGCTTCGCTACATCCCAACTTCGCCGGTGACTTCATCCTCTACTCATTCCTGTTTGATGTTTGCATCGCAGCGCTTTTCTTCCTGCTCGCCCTGGGATCCCGCCTCTATATGACGCACCCCACCTCGACCGTCGCCGGGCTGGGGTGCCTCGGTGTCGGCGTGGTAATAGCCGCGATCTACAGCGTCTGGATGGCCTTCGGGCAAGCCATGGTCCTGATGCGCTACCAGAGTACACAGGATGAGGCCCTGCGTCAGACGTTCCAGCACCTTTATCAGGCCGGGTTTCTGGACATCCCGGTGATCTCGATGCTGATCGCCTATTTCGGCTTCTGGGGTTTCGTGTTTCTCGGAAACGCCTTTCGCAACCGCGACGACGGGTCCGGCTGGCTGACCGGGTGGTGCTGGGTGAGCGCCGCCAGCTTCCTGTGGGCCATTCTGGTTCTCTCCTACGGCTACGACCGCACGTTTTCGATGAACCAATTTCACCGCACCCTGATGATGTGGGGTCAGTTGGGTCTGTGGGTGCTGCCCACTATCACCATGGGGCTTTGCGCCGGCTGGATCTGGCCGCAGCGTACCGCCATGGAGCAACCGTCCGCCGAAACCCAGCCCCCCGCGGCCAAGGCGGCGTAACTACTGGTAGGGTAGGCCCCACGGCCTGCCCACCCTCTATCGGAGGTTCCTATGCCCGTGCTGGCAAAACTTGAGACCTATCTGAACGAGCGGCAGATTCCGTTCTCCTGCACCGTTCATCCCCTGGCCTTCACCGCCCAAGAGGTGGCGCAGGCCGAGCACATTAGCGGAAGGGCGATGGCAAAAACCGTGGTCTTGCTGGCCGACGGCGCCTTTGCCCTCGCTGTGCTTCCAGCCGACAGCATCGTGGACCTGCGCGAGCTGCGGCACGAAATGGGAGTGGAGCACCTGCGCCTGGCAACGGAGCGGGAGATTCACGACCTGTTTCCCGATTGCGAGCTCGGCGCCATGCCGCCGCTCGGCAATCTCTACGGCTTGCCGGTCTATGTAGAAAGCAGCCTGGCCCGGCAGCAGAGCATTGCCTTCAACGCCGGCACGCACCGCGACGTGGTGCACATGACCTTCGCGGACTTCCGGCGGGCCGTGGAGCCACTGATCCTGCCCTTCGGCCAGCGCATCGCGGCGTAAGGCGGGAGGGCCTGCCAGTTGGAACACTCCGCCGGGACTCTGCCCGGTTGAACTACCGCCGGCCGAACTCCCGCTGGTAGGCGGTCCATTCTTTCTTGAGGGCCGCCATCAGCCGGAGGAACGGCGGGTGGTTGTGCAGCGTCTGAAAGTGCGGGTCGTCGCGAAAGACCGGATAGTTGGGCCAGCCCAGCGCGCTTGCCTTGCGCAGCAGGGCCATGGCCGGCCCGGGTTTCCCGATAACCGCATAGGCGGCGGCTGCGTTGTGCCAGGTGTGATGCGTGTGGAGGAAGGTCTTGGTGCTGCGCAGGGCCCTCTGGAGAGACTGCTCGGCCTTGCGTTTTTCTCCGCGCTTGGCCCACAGCAGCGCCTCGCAACTGAGCAATGAGGAATCGCCGGGAACCACTTGCAGGGCCGCCCGAATCTTCTCGCCGGCCCGGTCGAGCTGTTTCCGCTCCGACGCGGACCAGCCCGGGAGACTCCATCGGCCCGGGTAAAAGCACCTTCCGGAGCATCTTGCCCGAAAGCAGATCCATCACGATGAAGAGCTGCTCGCCGTCCTCGCCGACTTCGTGGATCGTGGTAATACTGGGGTGGTTCAGAGCCGAGGCGGCCCGCGCCTCGGCCAGGATGCGCGCCCGCCGCTCGGCCTGGCTCGCCATCTCGTCGGGCAGCACTTTGAGCGCTACCTGGCGCCGCAATCGCTCGTCGTAGGCGCGATACACCACGCCCATGCCGCCCCTGCCAAGCTCCTGCTCCACCCGATAGTGCGAGACCATGCGGCCGATCATCGTGCCTGGCAAGAGTTCTCCCTCAGCTCAGTCTCAGGAGCCGTAAAGAAACCCGGGCTCACGCCAAGGCGCAAAGACCGCAAGGAGCTGATTGGTTTGCCTTTCCAGCCTTGGCGGATCTTGGCGCCTTAGCGTGAGACTCAGTTTTTTTCACGGGTTCTCACGCTCGCGGTTCGGAGTCTCCTCCGCTACCGCGGACCAGGCTCAGGTTTCGAACTTCGCGTCCATCGTGATTTTCGCGTTCAGAAGCTTGGAGATGGGGCAGCCGGCTTTGGCATTGTTGGCTGCTGTCTCCATTTTGGCCCGGTCCCCACCGGGGATCTTGACCGTCACGTCGAGGTGGCTGCTGGTCACCGTCCAGCCCGACTCGATCTTCTCCAGAGCCACGGTCGAGGCCGCATCGATCCTCTCGGCCACCAGGCCCATTTCGCCGAGTTGCCCGGAGAGCGCCATGGCGAAGCAGCCGGCATGGGCCGCGGCAATGAGCTCCTCGGGATTGGTGCCCGTTCCCTGCTCGAACCGGGCGCCGAAGGAGTACTGCGTGTTCGACAAAACACCGCTTGCGGTCGAGATGATGCCTTTCCCACTTTTCAGATCGCCTTGCCAGATCGCAGAAGCTGTACGTTTCATTGTTTCCTCAGGGGGCTGGTTGCCACCATGTCTATACTAACCTTCCTCGCCGCGCCATCGCCAGAAGCTCCGGGGTGACCGTCATCGTCCGGGCTTCCACATCCTGGGGTCCAGAACAAATGGTTCCGGCTCCTGGATCAGGATCCTTCGGAACTGCGGATGGGCAGGGTTTAGCAGGTAGTTTCGCTCGCCGGGAATCAGGACGGAGGGCACGGAAAGAACCGCCGATTCGCCGGCGGCGATCCAGCGAGCGCCGATGCGCTGCACGGATTCCGGCGCCGGATAGGTGCGCCACGCTACGGGGAGATCCTCCAGCCGTATCGATACAACCCTTACTGACTCGGGGATGCCGGCTGAAATCGCGACCAGGGGACCGCCGGCGGCTTCCGCCTCCACGTTGACGAAGAACTCGATCGCAGCCAGGGAGAGGGATTCAGAGGTGTAAACAATGCGGGTCCCCTTGCGATGCCACCGCGCGCCGTGTCGCAGACCGCCCGCACCCGAAAAGGCCTCTTTCCCGTATTTTTCGGAGCAGATGCGCCAGACCCGCATCAACTGTACATCCCGAATTCAATGCGGCCCAGGATTTCATCCACTTGCCGCGCCCCGGCCTCGGTGTCCAGCAACTCGAGCGGGACCACCCCGCCCAGCGCGCGGTTCGGATGGCGCAACCAGCGCGCTGCATGCTCGGCCGAGCCCAGCACCTCCACC
>JBGOUJ010000280.1:0-9495 GCA_041477005.1 Terriglobia bacterium
CACCGGGTCGTCGCAGCGGATGGCGGTGCGCAGCAGGCCGTTGGCGTCGAGGGCGTTCGAGGGAAACACGACCCGCAGGCCCGGAATGTGGGTCAACGCGACCTCGCCGGACTGGCTGTGGTAGACGGCGCCGCCGCCCAGGTAGCCGCCGATGGGCACGCGCACGACCACGGGGCAGGAGTAGCCGTTGCTGGAGCGCCAGCGCAGGGTCGCCAGCTCGTTGCGGAGCTGCATCATGGCCGGCCAGATGTAATCGAAGAACTGGATCTCGACCACCGGTTTCAAGCCGCGCGTGGCGCAGCCGATGGCCCGGCCGACGATGGCCGCCTCGGCCAGCGGCGAGTTGAAGACGCGCTCGCTTCCGAACTCGCGCTGCAGGCCGCCGGTGACTTTGAAGACGCCGCCCTTCCCCTTCACCTTGTCCAGGTTCTCGGCCCGGGTGCAGTCGGCCACGTCCTCGCCGAACACGACGATCCGCGGATCGCGGCGCATCTCGTCGCGCAGGCAGGCATTGACCAGGTCGACCATCGTTTTCGATTCGCCCGAGAACTCCGGCTCATGGGAGAAGCCGTCGGAGGCGGGATCTACATCGGGCGAATACAGAAACGCCCGGGCGGAGCCTTTCGCGGGCGGCGCTGCCTTCAGAGCGCGGTCCACCGCTTGCTGGATGCTCTCTTCGGCGTCGTGCTGCATGATGGACAGAGCGTGGTGGTCTAAGATGCCTTCGGCGACCAGCCACTCGCCGAACTTTTCGACCGGGTCGCGCTCCGTCTCGGCGCGCCGCTCTTCTTCGGTCTTGTAGAGGCGCTCGTCGTCGGAGAGGGAGTGGGAATAGGGGCGCGTGACGTGGGCGTGAACCAGGGCCGGACCGCCGCCGGCGCGGCAATACGCCGCGGCGTCGGCCACCGCCTGGTAGGAGGCCAGAAACTCCGTCCCGTCCACCTCGCGGATTAGGAGATCGGGAAAGCCGGCCACCAGCCGTGAGATGCTGCCGCCGGCCGTCTGCGCTTCGATCGGGACCGAGATGGCGTAGGCGTTGTCCTCGATCAGGAACAACAACGGCAAGCGGCGCAGGCAGGCGGCGTTGAGGGCTTCCCAGAACTCGCCTTCGCTCGTGGAGCCTTCGCCGCCGGTAACCAGGGTGATTTCCTCGCCGTGCAAGAGCCGCGTCGCCTCGGCGCAGCCTACGGCTTGCAGGTACTGGGTCCCTGTGGGGCTGGAAGCGGAAACGATGCGCCACTTTGGATGGCCCCAGTGGGAGGGCATTTGGCGTCCGCCGGAAGCCGGATCGCGCGCCGCCCCGACCGCCTGGAGCAGCATCTCCTCGGGCGTCACTCCCAGGGCCAGGCAAAGCGCCCGATCGCGGTAGTAGGGATATACCCAATCCGAACCCGGCTTGAGCGCCAGAGCGGCCGCCGTTCCGATGGCCTCGTGGCCGGCGCCGCTGATCTGAAAGTAAATCCTGTTCTGGCGCTTGAGGATGATCTCTCGGTCATCCAGGCGGCGCGAGGTGTAAAGGACCCGGTAGGAATGGATCAGGGTATCGGTGGGGAGGCCGGCAAACAGCGTGTCGGAGACGCGAACACCGCTTTCGGCAGCCATTGCTCCATTCCAGTGTATCACCAAGGACCGGGGTGGGCAATAGGCTTAGAAACGTAGACACCGGGTGGGATGACCCAGGGATGCGGCCTATTCCCCACCCTACCGGGACCAGATTCTCCAGATTCCATGCCAATCCAGCAAGTTACGAAGATGGCGGCAGCCGTGCAATGGAAAGCGGGGACCGATGAGGTGCAGCATGGATGAAAGCACGGTGGGTGAACTGGCGACGCTGATGTTCAATAAGATCTGCCCGGTGTGCGTGGACCGGAACCCGGACGGCTCCTGCAACCGGCTTCGGGAGGGCAACTGTACGTTGATGGCCAAGCTGCCCGCGGCGGCCGAGGCCGTTCTGCGAGTGCACAGCGACCGGATCGAGCCCTACGTCCAGGCGATCCGGGACAATGTCTGCGTCAGTTGCGACCACAGCTATCCGGACGGCTCTTGTCCCACGCGGAATACGGACCGTTGCATGCTCGACTGTTACCTGCCGCTGGTGGTGGAGGCGATTGAAGAGTACTTTCAGAGGACTCTGACGCGCCCGGCACTGCGGCCGCTGGGGGTATAGATCAGGAGCCGCCAGGGAGCGGTTCGCCGTCCAAACGGAAGCCTGTCCCGCCAAAGCCTGTCCCCCGTTGGTAGAATCAAGGAAATGGCCAGCCAACAGCTCCGGACGGAGGCGGCGGCCGGTGAGCGAGAGCCGGAGAAAAGCGCCGGGCGGCTGGCGGCCGCCGGCCGGCCCGGCTATTGGCTTCCCGTGGCGACGCTATGGTGGCGGGAGCTGGTTCGCTTCTACCGCCAGCGGAGCCGGGTGGTGGGAGCCCTGGGGACGCCGCTGCTGTTCTGGCTGCTGATCGGCTCCGGCGTTGGCCGCTCGTTTGGCGCGCCGTCGGGGATGAGCTACCTGGGCTACTTGTTTCCCGGCACCATCCTGCTGATCGTGCTGTTCACCGCGATCTTTTCGACCATATCGGTGATCGAAGACCGGCACGAAGGTTTTCTGCTCTCGGTGCTGGTGGCGCCGATTTCGCGCTCGGCGCTGGTGATGGGGAAGGTCCTGGGCGGGGCCACCCTGGCGCTGCTGCAGGGGCTGACGTTTGTCGTTCTGGCGCCGCTGGTGGGCATCCGGCTCGGGGCCTGGCAGGCCGTCGAGGTCACCGCCGTCCTGTTTCTGATCTCATTTGCCATGACGGCCCTGGGGTTTTACTTCGCCTGGCGGCTCGACTCGGTGCAGGGCTTTCACAGCGTCATGAATCTGGTCCTGATGCCGATGTGGCTGCTTTCCGGGGCGCTGTTCCCTGCCTCGGGCGCGCATTCCTGGATCGGATGGGTGATGCGGATCAACCCGCTCACGTACGGCATGGCGGCGCTGGAACGCGCCCTCTATGCCGCGCCGCCGCCGGACACGCCGGCGCTGGGGTTCTCGGTAACCGTAATGGCCGGATTTGGACTGCTGGCGGTGCTGGCGAGCCTCCACGAGGTGGCCAAACCTTCGGCCGGGGGCTCCGTTTGAGCTTCTCGGACTTGCCGGCGTTAAACGCCAGCCTCAACGGCTTGAGCGCCGTGCTGCTGACGGCCGGTTACAGGAATATCCGGCGCAGAAACATCCCCGCCCACCGGGCTTGCATGCTGGCGGCATTCGCCGCTTCCACGCTCTTCTTGATTTCCTACGTGACTTACCACGCGCGGGTGGGATCGGTACGGTTCCAGCATCAGGGGTGGATCCGGCCGGTGTATTTCACCGTGCTGATCACGCACGTAATCCTGGCCGCGGCCATTCTACCACTGGCGATCATCACGCTGAGCCGGGCATTGCGGGAACGGTTCGACCGGCACCGCAGCCTGGCGCGCTGGACGCTGCCCCTGTGGCTCTATGTGTCGGTCACCGGGGTGGTGGTTTACGCGATGCTATACCACTTGTAGAGTTCCCGCTCCAGCGCCGCCGCGGGGCGATCCGGTTTCTGCCTACTGGCAGGACCTGCGGCGCCATATCCGGAAGCCGGGCGCTACAATCTAGATTGCCCCAAACCCCATCCAAACGACCTGGCCCCAGCGCCCTGCTGCTCGGTGGGGTGGCCCTGGTTGCCCTGGTCCTGGTGCCGTTCCTTTTCTGGCGCGGAACCTGGTTTGGCCGGCCGCTCACCGCGCAAGAGATCGAGCAGTACCTCAACGACGACCCGAAGCCACGCCATGTGCAGCACGCCATGGTGCAGATCTCGCAACACATCGGGCGGGGTGATGCGGGGGTCGAGCGGTGGTATCCACGTCTTTGCGCGCTCCGCCGCAGCCCGGTGATCGAGCTGCGGGTGACCGACGCCTGGTTGATGGGCCAGGACAACCGCTCTCAAGCCTTCCACCAAGCTTTGCTCGATATGCTGCAGGATTCCGAGCCGATCGTCCGGCGGAACGCCGCGTTGTCACTGGCGCGATTCGCCGACCCCGCCGGCCGGCCCGAGCTGCGGGCCATGCTGCGTTCGTACGCGGTGCAAGCGCCGGGGAGCGGCGCCCTGCGTTATCGCCTGCAGGTGCGGGACCCGGTGGAGCGGGGGGCGCTCCTGGCACGGCTCGAGACGGGCAGTGGTGTGGCGGTCGAGGTCCGTTCGCCGCTGCCGGGAAAGATCGAGCGCAAGATGGCGGTCGAGGGGGCCCCTGTGAAGCAGGGAGAGGAGATCCTGCTCATCGAGCCCAGCGCCGATCAAGTGTGGGAGGCGCTGCGGGCGCTCTACCTGGTGGGAACCGCCGAGGACCTGGCCGGCGTCGAGAGATTCGCGCGCCCTCCGCCGGAGTGGCCGGCCCGAATCGGCGAGCAGGCCCAGCTCACCGCCCGGCAGATCCGAGAACGAAGGGATTGATGATTTGTTGACTTGGTGATTGTGGCAGACGCCCTTCGCGGCTTAGAAATCCTCGAGAAGCTTTTTCGTCTCGGCGCTCCAGGGCGCGGTCAGGAACAGTTTGCCGTTGAACAGGAAATCCAGCCGGTAGGCTCTCATCGGCGGCGGAGGACCTTCGGTGCAATTCTTGCGGCGGTCCTCGGGCGTCGCCGCCTTGCCGGCGCTCAGGAACACCGACAGGTCCGGCCAGCCATCATAGTTCAGATCGCGCAGTTCGGTCCGGTCGATGGAGATCTTCTTGCGGATTTCCGGGCAGGCGCCGGCGTTGTCCGCCACAAGCTGCACCAACTGCTGGGCGTGGTCCTCTCCAGGAACGGCGAAGTCGAGCATGAAGAACTCGGTCTCCTGGAAACCTTGCCAGGTCCACCCGTCGGCGCAAAGCAGGATCTGATGGCGGTTCCGCAGGGGGTATCTCCGGCAGTCCCAGGCGAATCGGCCCGGCTCGAACTGCGACATGCTCCATCCTGAAGGAGATTTCTTCAGCAGCACGCTGCCGCCGGCGCCCGGCGGCGGGGCGCAGCCGGCAAAGCCGACGAACGCTTCGAACGAGGAGGGGCTGGTGAAGTTGCCATAAATGACCTTGAGCATCGTGAACGGGCCGCCCTTGCCTGGAAATACGGTGAACGCCGGGCAGGTCTTGCAGGAAAACTCGACCCCGCCGGAGGCCGAGGGTTTCGACTGTAAATCGTTGGGACAGACGGCGCGCAGCAGATCCAGGCCTTCCTGTTCGCTGGGAACGTGCGTATCGATGCGGACGCCCTGGGCCGGGCAGACGGCGGGGAGAAGAACCAGGGCAAGCAGAGCGAGCCACGGCCGGCCCGGCCGGGCTAGAAGGACATCTTGACGCCGTGGGCGGCTTCCCATTCGTTGGTGTCCACCATCTCGATGGCGTCCCAGGGGCAGCCGTCGAGGAACGTCCCTTCGGGGCCCTTGCTCATGCACTTCTTGCAGCCGATGCACAGTTGCGCGTCCACCTCGATGCGGCCGAAGGGCGGATGGTCGGGATCCGGCACCCAGTACATGCAGTCCTCGACCGGGCAATAGGGCACGCAGGCCGGCGAGCCGGCGCAGCCGGTGCAGCACTCGGTGATGATAGCGAGTTCCTTCGGCCTCTTCTTGCGGGGGGTCTTGATCCCCTCCGACTTGGGATGCATCTTGACGACTTCGGCTGTCTCGACCATGCCCCTACATTATAGCTCCCGTGTCAGAAAACCGCGCTCGGAGGATTAGGCCTGCGTTCCTGCGCCCCGTGTAGCACGGTGAGAATGACAATGCGGTCGCTCGTTGCGGTGTAAGAAATGAGGTACGGAGTCCCCGGAATGACCAACTCGCGGGTTCCCGGCTCCCTGCCAGGCCGCCCGAGGCGCGGGTATGCGCCCAGCCGTCGAACGGCATTCCTGATGCGATCTGCGACGCGGCGGGCCGCTTTCGGATTGTCGGAAGCGATGTATCGCCGAATCTCCGCCAGCCCGGCCGTAGCCTCTCGCGACCAGACTATTCGCATTCAGGCGGCAGCTCTTTGTCGGTGCCCCAGGAATCCAGCCACGCTTCCACCTTCTCGTTCGGAACCACACGGCCAGCCTCAGCGTCAGCCAGGCCCCTCCGGATCGAAGCGCTTCGCTGTTCCTGCGTCTCGAGGTAGCGGGCAATGGCGTCTGCCGCCAGCGAAGATTTGGAGCGAGCGGTCTTCCGGGCCAGTTTTTCGAGGCGCTGCTTGAGCTCGACGGGTACCTGCACAGTGAATGTAGTGGCCTGGCCCATTAGGCGCCTGCTTAAACATTGTAGTACAAGCTCCAGTAACCAGGGCGCGCCGGGTCAGTTCGCTGAATCCGGGTTGGAGGTCTGGCAAGTAGGCCCGTTATTTTCTTGAATCCTAAGGGCGATTACAATGGCAGTGGGAAAGACCTGTTTCGATTCCATTGAGCCGTGGGGTGAAGATCCCGCAGAGATGGGATTGAGCTAGGTTAAAGGGTCGGGCGTGCGGTTCGCGTTCGGCCCTTTTGTTTTGGCGTGGTAAAATTCGTTCGCCTTGCCCGAGCCAAGCGGAGTCTTCCAGCCCGATTTCCTCATCGCCATCCGCGCTCTGGTGAACGTCCATCATTCGATCTACCCCCAACTCCCGCCACAGGGAAACTACTTTGAAGCCCTGGTCGAAGAGGCATTCCGATGGATCAAGAAACCCTTCACTCCGGTTCGCCGGACCGGGGGCAACCTGGCTGGCCACGATCTGCTGGTGGAGGACAGGAAAGTATCACTGAAAACAGAGACCGGTCTCGGTACAGACCCCGAGCTTATCAGCATCACCAAGCTCTGCACGACCGAACGAGACCCGTGGGAGGCCAGTTCGCTGATTGAACGGACGCTTGCCCACCTGGGCCGGTACGATATGATTTTGATGCTCCGGGCGGTCTGGAAGGCGCCGCTGATCGACTATCAACTGCTCGAGATTTCGGTTGAAATGCTGAGGCTGATAAAGAGCGCCGACCTGCAACCCGTGGGACGTCGACCCGGCCGTGGAAGCCTTGGCGCCGATGTTTTCAGGGGAAGCGAGAGGTTATTCCACGTTCACTTCGACGGATCGGACGGGAAGTGCTAGATCGGCCGCCTGCACGTTCGGGATTGCGTGATGCTGCTGGAATGGGACGTGGCGGTCTCGGAGCCTTACTCGCACTTGTCGGACTTGCGAAAAACGAGCCAGTAGCAATGCTGACGCCGGCTGTGGTGGGCGACCTTCCATTTTGGGTCGATGATCGGCCCCTTGCGGACCTTGATGATGCAGTCGCAGGCCCGGAAACCGACTGCGGTAGCCGCCTGGATCAGATCCACGTGTGCCCACTGATATTGGTGATCGTGGACGTAATCGGTGATCTTGCAGAGCAGGATGCCCTCGGGTTTCAGAACCCGGTAGGCGTCCTGAACGAACGGCGGGAAGAGGTGGGAAAACGTGTACCCGTGCTCTTTGGGCGAGCGCAGGCCCAGGCCGAAACGTGTATTGAAGTCCTTTTGCTTATCTTTGCCTTGATTCGGGATGTGGGGCGGATCGTAAACGATCACATCGAAGCTGTTGGCCTCAAACGGCATCGTGGTGTTGTCCCCGACGACGGAAGGCTCGTGGGAGCGCTCAATGTCCAGGCCAACGATCTTGCGTTTGGTCCCCCGCCAGAATCGGCCGCCATTCATTGTGGAGTCCAGAATGCGGCGAGGCCGCTTGCGGGGATAGAACGCCAGCATCTGCTCGATCAGATCGGCGTCTTCGCCGTCCCACACGGATGGTAACGGATCGTACCTCGGCAGGGCGATGATTTTGGGTTGGGGCACCAAACTGAATGATAGTTGCTCCGCCATGGAATCTCAAGATCCATCGGCAGAACACCAACCCCGATTTAGCACACCACCGCGCGCCGCGCCAGCGGGTGGTGTCCGGTGGTGTCCCACTGTCCCACTCATAGGACACGACCCGCCAGCGTAGTCAGTGTGCCCCGGACAGAGAACGCGAAGCCGCGAGATCGAGCGGTCGTCTCCGCTGAAAGCGCCCTTGCTGCCGAACCCGCTTACGCGCCGGTATCGGGAATATTTCGCGAGCGTTTTGAGCCACCTGCCGCTCCGGACGGCCTTCAGTATCCCGCCGTTCCTTAACATGGAAGCGGGGATCTAACTATCTTGCCGCCGCCGGAAGGCGTTGAAATGGTGTGCAATATCAAAATTTGCAAAACAAGCCAATTCCGAAAGCGGACACTTCGGCTCGGCTCCGCCCGGCCGCTCATGGCGTGGTGCCAGACGGCGATCCCCAGTTTCATCTTGGGCTTCTTGTCGAGGAGGGCTTTCGCGAGCGCCTGGCTGTTGATGCTGATGCGCTCCGGGTGAAAGCGGTCGATCGCCCAGGCGGAGTTCAGTGTCAGAAACTCGATCCCGGTTTCCTCGTACGGAATGACCAGGCCTTGCAGTTCGTGCGGCTCGGGGTAGTCGGCCTGCTTCAGACCCTTGTAGCACTTTCGAAACAGATCGAAGCGCTTGGGATACTCGGTCTCATTGCGGATGAGAAAGATCTCGCCCTGCTTGACCCGGCGCTCTTCCCCAGCCGCCATCGCCTTCTTCTCGTTGTATTCCAGTTCATAGACGTTGAGGTTCCGGTCGAGGTCGTGATTGCCGGGAACGAGGATGAGGCGATCTGGGTTCAACCCGAAGCGCGGCATCAGCGCTCTTAGAAACTCATCCGCCCTGGTGAAGCCCTCCGTGTTGTATTTGTCGGCGAGGTCGCCCGAAACAACCAGGTAGTCCAGCTTCTCGACCCTTAGCTCGCCGTGCAGGTCCGCATCGAGGGGCTGGAGAAGCTGCTCGACAGAGCGGTCGCCGGTCAGGTGCAGGTCGCTCAGGTGCAGTATGCGAATCGGCGCCTCTCACGCCGCCCCGGCCGCACCCGCGGCCATCTGCTGCTTGACCTGTTCCACGACCTGCCGGCTCCTGCGGTCGGCCTCGATCTTCACCGCGCGCAGCCGCTTCGCTAGCTCCGGCGTCTCCTCAGCGGGACGGAACAGCGGGTACCTCCGGTCGCACGCCGGGCACTGGACCTCTTCATCGCCGCGCTCCAGCCGCCCGCGCAGCAGCGCTTCCTCGAACCGGAAGCCTCCGCACCCGCAATCAAACGCCAGGCCCTTCAGGATCTCGACGCCTTGGCTGCCGAGGTGGTCCTCGACGAACCGGATAAACAGGTCGCGCCGCTCGGCGAGCTGGAGCGCCAGGCAGGATTTTCCCGCGTCCGAGTCGCCTACCAGCACGACCTTGGCGGAGGCGATGGCAAGTTGCGGCCCGGGAGCCGCCCCGGGTGCAGGACTCCACCGGCGGGCAAAGATCTCGGCATCGCCCAGGCGGTCCGGCAGCCACGGAGGCGGCCCGAAGTAAAGGGCGACGGGCCAGTGGCGGTACGAAAGCGACCCCTGCTCCGCCAGTAGCCGCCCGTCGCTCACGCGCCATAGGCGTAGCTCGCCGTTGCGGGCGGAGGAGGCTA
>JBGOUJ010000281.1:0-9487 GCA_041477005.1 Terriglobia bacterium
CAACTGAAAATACCCGGCTTCCTGGCCCGGCTCCTGGCCCTCCGCGGCATCTCCGACGCCGAGCAAGGCCACCGCTTCCTCTACCCCGCTCTTTCCCACCTCCACGACCCGTACCGCATGACCGGCATGCAGACGGCGGTCGAGCGCCTGCGCCGCGCCTGCGCTCGCGGCGAGCGAATCCTCATCTACGGCGATTACGACGTCGATGGCACCACGGCCGTCGTGCTGCTCCGCAAGGCCATCGAACTGGCCGGCGGCCAGGCCGATTTCTATATCCCGCACCGACTGAAGGACGGCTATGGGATGCGCGAGGAAGTCATCGAGCACGCCGCCCGGCAAGGAGTCCATCTCATCGTCAGCGTCGACACCGGCATCCGTGAATCGGCCGTCGTCGAGCGGGCCAACCAGCTCGGCATCGACACCATCATCACCGATCATCATTTGCCGGACTCCGTCGCGCCGCCCGCCCTGGCCATCCTGAACCCCAACCAGGCCGGCTGCGACTATCCCGACAAGAACCTTTGCGGCGTGGGCGTGGTCTTCAAGCTCTCCCAGGCGTTGCTCGGCTCGCTCGATTGGCCCGCGTCGCGCCGGGAAAAGGTGCTCGAGTCGGTCCTCCGCATGGTCGCGATCGGCACGGTGGCCGACGTCGTGCCGCTGGTCGGTGAGAACCGGACCATCGTGAAGTTCGGCCTGGATGCTCTGCGCCGCCCGGTAAACCCCGGCCTCAAGGCGCTGCTCGCGTCCGCCGGCTTTGTCGCGGGCCACGCCCCCACCGCCGGCCGCATTGCCTTCTGGCTCGCCCCGCGCCTGAACGCCGCCGGCCGCATGGATACGGCGAGCGACGTGATCGAGCTATTCACCGTCTCCGACCCCGCACGCGCCACGGAGATCGCCGCCAAGCTCAACGACCTGAACACCGACCGCCAGCAGGCCGAGGCCCGCATCCTCGCGCAAGCCCTGGAGGGCCTGCCCGACGGGCCTGGTCCGGACAGCCGCTGCCTGGTCGTGGCCGGTGATGGCTGGCACCGCGGCGTCCTCGGCATCGTGGCCTCGCGCCTGGTAGAGCGCTTCTATCGCCCGACGGTCGTGGTCTCGGTGGACCCGGAAGAAGGCGTCGCCTACGGCTCCGGCCGCAGCATTCGCGGATTCCACCTGCTCGAAGCCCTGGAGTCCATGCCCGAGCTGTTCCTGCGCTTCGGCGGCCACCGCCAGGCCGCCGGTTTTTCCCTCCCCGCCGAGCGCCTCGACGAATTCCGCCGCCGGTTCACCGACTACGCCGCCGCCCGCCTCGCTCCCGAACAATGCATCCCCGAAATCCAGGTGGACGCCGACTTGCCTCTCGTCGAGATCAGCGATGAGAACATGCAACATCTCGACCGGCTCGAGCCGTACGGCTTCGGCAACGCCGAGCCCGTCTTCGCCACCGCCGGCCTGAAGCTGTCGAGCGAGCCGCGCCTGCTGAAAGAGAAACACCTCCGCCTGACGCTCCGCCAGCAGGGCCGCACCATCACCGCTGTCGGGTGGAGAATGGGGGGCCGCGCCGCCGAGCTGAACGCCGGCACGATCCTCGACGCCGCCTTCACCGTGGAGGCCGACGATTACATGGGCGGCTGGAGATTGGTGCTGCGGGATTTCAGGCCTTCAGGATCTGCTGCACCATCGGCATGAACCGCTGTGTCCGGGCTCCTGGCGCCCAGCGTGCCCGCAGATAGTGCGGCACCGCGGGGAACAGACGTCCCACCCGAGCCCCGTTCGGGGAGGTCGCCCGCACTCTCCCGATCGGCCGCTTCCGATCGACCGCAAATGAAGTTTGAGCTACTCGGAACGGTTATTCTTACGGCGCTCGCGGATCCACTCGTCCATCATCTGGATCAGGGTGTTGAATCGCTCCTCGGTCTCGCGATGGGCTTCCTCATAGCGCTGGTGGGCCTCTTCATTGCGCTGGTGGGCCTCTTCATTGCGCAGATGCGCCTGGCGATTCTCTTGCTCGGCGGCCTGGCGCTCTTGCTCGGCCTCCCGCTGAATCTCCGCGATCTCCCGAACGACGCCGGCGAGATCGGCCTGCTTCTTCGCCAGTTCAGCGTGTAACGTAACGACGTTGGCGGTAATCGACCGCAACTGCTGGATGTCAGCCGCAAACTGGGCCTGATGCTCCAGCAAGAACTGAATTGTGTGCTCGACGTCCATGCCCGGATTGTATCACTCTTTACCAGGCCGCCTTCCGCCGGGCGTTTTCCTCGACGAGGATGACACGGTGTTATTGGAGTTCAGCGCACAGCCGGTCGATCAGGAGCCGGATTTGAGAGGCTTCGCCAATGTAATGATTCACCAAAACCGAGAAGCCAAGATGCCCGCCAGCCGGAGTCTCCAGGTAACCGGAGAGGGCTGCCACATTGCTCAGGCTGCCGGTCTTGGCATGGACCCGGCCGGTGGCGGCGCTCTGCTGGAAGCGATGCCGGAGGGTGCCGTCCACCCCGGCAACCGGGAGCGCCTCAAGCCACCTCTCGCGAAGGTCCGACTTCCACATATAAGCCAACAAGGAAACTACCGCTGCCGGCGAAACCAGATCCATGCGGGACAGCCCCGATCCATCCCGAAGAGAGACCTCCTGCGCCCCGATGCCGGCTTCCTGCAGAAAGCCCTGGAGCTCGGCCAGCGAGGCCTCGACCGAACCCTCGCCCCGCCGCACGCGGGCGGCGGCCCGCAGCGCCAGCTCGGCGTGGAGGTTCTGGCTCACCTTGTTAGTCACCCGCAAGTCTTCCACCAACGGCATTGAAGAGCGCGAAGCCAGAGTCCAGGCGAAGGGTTTCCGGCTGAGGTCCCGCTCCCAGGGAAATGTGTGCCGGCTAGCCGCCTGGCCGAGCACGCCAACGGAGCGGCGCAGCAACGCTTCGCGCAGGGCCTGCGCGGCGAACAGCGCTGGATCGTCGATCGCCAGCACCTCCGAGAAACCGGCATCCGCAAGGCCGATTTCGCCCCACAGCCGCACGGTCTGCTCGCCGGGCTTGCGATCCACGCGGATCGGCCGTCCGCCCTTCGCACTCGTAGTCCGAACGTGGTTATCGATGCCGAAATATCCGTTAGGCGGCTCGAATCTTACCGCCGCCGGATCGCCCGCTTTCGCTCCGGGCCGGACCACGAGCATCACCGTGTTGTCGTTGAGCGCCAGCGCCGTTACCGGCGCTCCGTCGCGGTTGACGGTGTCTTCTACCGACCAGCCCTGTGGGTAACGCTGCCAGACGTAAAACGTGTCGTCGCCGACGATGTCGCCATCGATGCGGCTCACGCCGGCCGCGACAACCTCGTCCGCCAGGTCCTCGATCGGCGCCAGCCGGTCGCCGGCGAATTGTGTCTGCTTTTCGAAGGGCAGCACACGGGAAGAAAGGTTGGGGTCCCCGCCCCCGATCAGCGCCAGGTCGCCGGCGATGCGCCCTTCGTCGTCCGGCGGCGCCTCGGCTGCCAGCCGCGTCAGGAAGCGGTGGTCCGGCCCGAGACGGACAAGGGCCAGGGAGGTCGAGAACAACTTGGCATTCGAGGCCGGGGTGAACAGGCGGTCGGCGTTGAGCTGGTAAAGGGTCTCGCCGGAATCGAGGTCCACCACCTTCACACCCCAGAACGCCCGCCGCGCAGCCGGATGGCTCAGGACTTTCTCAACGCGTTGGGCGAGGGTCGCAGCCTGGCTGGTGGAAACGAGAAGAAAAAGGGCGAGCAGCCTCACAAGGCCCTCGCCGCTGTTTTGGCGAAGTAGGTCAGGATCAGGTCGGCGCCGGCGCGCCGTATGGATGTTAGCGTTTCCCACATCGTCCGCTCGAGGTCGATCCAGCCGTTCCGCGCCGCGGCCATGATCATGGAGTACTCGCCGCTCACCTGATAGGCGGCGACGGGCAGCCGGAACTCCTGCTTGGCGCGCCAGATCACGTCCAGGTAAGGCAGAGCCGGCTTGACCATGATGATGTCGGCCCCTTCCTCGATATCGAGGGCGATCTCGCGCATCGCTTCGCGCTGGTTGGCCGGATCCATTTGGTAGCCCCGGCGATCCCCGAACTGCGGCGCCGACTCGGCGGCTTCCCGGAATGGGCCGTAGAAGGCGGAAGCAAACTTGGCGGCATAAGCCAGGATCGGGGTGTTCGAGAAGCCCTTCTCGTCGAGAACTCGGCGGATGGCGCCCACCCGGCCGTCCATCATGTCGGACGGGGCCACAATGTCAGCCCCGGCCTGCGCGTGCGAGAGCGCCGTGCGGGCCAGCAATTCCAGGGTCGAATCGTTATCCACGTCGCCGCCCAGGATGCGCCCGCAGTGGCCGTGGCTGGTGTATTCGCAAAGGCAGACGTCGGTCACGACGAGGAGGTCCTTCACTTCCCGCTTGACGGCCCGGACCGCCCGCTGCACGATGCCGTCTTCGGCATAGGCGCCCGAGGCCTCCGGATCTTTGCTCTCCGGCAGCCCGAACAACAGGACCGCTGGAATGCCCAGCGAGGCGACTTCCTGGCATTCGCGGACGATCCGGTCCACCGACATCTGGTAGACACCCGGCATGGCGCCCACCTCGCGCTTCACCCTCCTGCCCGGACAAACAAACAGCGGATAAATGAAGTTCAGGGGCGAGAGCCGCGTTTCCCGGACCATCGATCGCAGCAACTCGCTACGGCGCAGCCGGCGGGGGCGGGTCGTGGGGAAGGCCATACCGGCATTTTAACAGCAGTGACGAGCGGCCCGTGGGCGGCAACCGCCCCCAATCGAAGCCGCGGATGAACGCAGATAAACGCAGATTCAACCAAGGGAGTCAAACAGCGCGTCTGAAGTCTTTGCGCGACACCTGTCGTTTGGCCGGGTGTTCATTCTGGCTTCTGGCTCCTGACTTCTGTCTTCTTGTTTAGCGGCGTGCATCGGCGTTTATCTAACGGTTCCATTTGATTTTTCCGCGGCGCAGTGTCAGGACAGGAGCATCTTTCCGAGGAGCAGCGCGGTCCCGGCCCCGTATCCGGCCAGCGCCTGGTATTCCCGATTCCGGAGATAGAACTCGCGACGGAAGCGGCCCGTGGGGTAGGCCGGCGAGAGCCGGGGCAGCAGGCGCGGCACGTGCGTGGCGTAGGCGGCGTAATCGGGAAACAGATCGCGCAGGTGGCTCTCCTCCTCGCCGATCGCGGGCCAATAGACCAGAGCGAAGTAGACGGCGAACAGCACGGCCAGCCACGCGTTTCGGCCGGCCACGCCGAAGCCGGCGGCCACAGTGAGCGTCCCCAGATAAAGCGGGTTACGCATATAAGCGAACGGGCCGGTCGTGGCGAGCGCCTCGTTCTTGGCAAGATGGCCGGCTGCCCAGGCCCGCAGCAGCAGTCCGGCGAAGGCGAGGGGCAGCCCAACCTCCAGGCCGGCGGGCGTGGGATGGGAGAAAACCACAAACACGGTAGCCACCAGGAAACCCGAAGGAACTCGCAAACGGGCGGCAGCCTGGGCGTAGCGTTTTCCCTTGTGCGAGGGGTTTTCAATCACCAAATCACCAAGTCAATAAATCATCAATCTTCAGAACATCCTCTCCTGCTTCTTCAGGTTGCCGAACGAGCCGATGTTGGCGATGGAAAGGGCCAGGCGGAAATCGTTTCCGTTACGCGCGGAACCGAGCGAAAAACGCCGCCACTCCACGCTGAAGCCGCAGCAATCGGTATTGTAGGTCACCTGACTGGTGGCGTAGAGTATGGTGCCGACGCGGTAATCATAAACGGCGCTGAAGCCGGTGTTCCAGCCGCGCTTGTTCAGAGAGCCGTAGCGGACCAGGAAACGCAACTGGTTGCTCGGCGGGGTGAGCAGCGGGTCTGAGCGCACGGCATAGTGGCCCAGCGAAAAGGTCAAATTCTTCACGCTCGCGTCGCCGGTCAGGCCGCTGTTGACGATCTTGCCCCGGACCGGATCGTAGTCGTTCCGCCACTCGAAGTTGTAGTTCCAGCGCGGCTGCACGTGGATCACGGTGACCACCGGCGAGTAGCTTCTCAACTGGTCCGCGAAAGCGAAGGGCGAGACATCGACCGTGGAAAGGAAGACGTTGCGCGCGCCGGGAACGAAGGCGCCGCCGAAGGTGGGGTCGAAATACCGGCGCTGCAGCACCTCCACACTCAGCACCTCGCGCACTTCGCCGCTCGCCTCCCGCTTGGCGTAGAGGCGGTTGATCAACGAGAACTCCACTTCATTGGTGTTGGTCAGCAGGTCGCGCTCGTCGAAGCGGATCACCTTGTCAAAATCCTGGATCCCCTCCACGTAGCGGTAGGTAACCCTGGGCTCGATGACGTGCTTGACCTTGTCGCCGATCAGTTTCGGGCCGTTGAAGACGCGCTCCAGCGACGGCGGGGTGAGCTCCACCGAAATCTCCCGGGCGCTGCGGACGAAATCGTGGCCCGAGGCGGTCCCGTCCGGCCTCTGTTGCTCGCCGTAGTAGGTCTCGTGCAGGCGGAAGGTCGGCGTCAGGTGGAAGCCCTTCCAATCGAACCGGGTCGAGACCCTCGGAAATAAATCGAGCCGCGGCATGAAGACGCCGGTGTTGAAGCCGGGCTGGCTGCGGCCCAGCAAGTCGGCGGCCGAGTCGAGCGTGAACCACAAGGGCACAGGCCCGCTCACCAGCTCGTGTTCCCGGCTGTCAAATTCCAGGCTGGGCAGCTTGTGGATGGTGATGGTGTCCTTGGCCTGGGTGGTGAAGAAGTTCTCGCTGCGAACCAGGGCGACGTTGAGGAAGAAGTCGGAGAAGTTCTTGGTGGCGAAGGCGACCGAGTGAGCTTCCGAGGAGATGGCCTCGTTCAGGGTCTCGGTGAAACCCAGGCGGAATTGGAGCGAGCTCAGATAGTTGATGTTGACCGCTCCGTGAAAGCCCCACGGCAGCTCGGCGCGCCCGGTGACGGAAACCAGCTCGCCGCCCTGCTTGAGCTTGATCGGGCCTTCTCCGATGCCTCGGTCGTTCATGCCGAACCAGTAAAGGTCGAAGTGAGAGGTGCGGGTGGGGCGGGCGCGGCCGGTAATCTGGTGGGCGAGCCCGCGCGCACTGAAATAGGTGCCGCCCAGGGTGAGGTCGAAGCTCCGGTTAATGGCCCAATAGAACGACTCCCCCACAAACTGGCCCCGCGTCGAGCTGTTGCCGATGGTGGGGGTTAGAAAGCCGCTCTGCCGCGGCAGGCGCTGCAGCGACTTGTAGTACACCGGCGCGTAGAACAGGGGCACCTTCCGCAGCCGGAACACCGCGCGGTTCAGCAACGCGTAGCGCCCGGGGACCACCGTGACACGCGGGCCGCCCAGCGTCCACCACGGGTGTGGCACCTTGCAGTCGGTGACGAAGCCGTCGTAAACGATGTAGTGGTCGACGATCTTCTCGGCCGTCTCGCCTTGAAAGTAAAACGGCTCGTTGGTGTGGAGTACGCGCGGGTTGCCCTGGCTGGTCGAGCTGATCGTGCCGTGCACGTCGTAGAAGGTGCCGATCTCGCTGTCCAGGTTGTAGTCGAAGCGGGAGGCGTAGATTTCCTCTTTGCGATCGGGATTGGAGTAATGGACCGCGCCGCGCGCTTCGACGTCGTGCGTCTCGTTGTTGTAGTCTACTTCGTTGGCCGTTAGCACCATGTTTCGCTTCCGGACCTCCGCGTGGCCCCGAAGATAGCGCCAGACGCGCCCGTCGCTGAGCTGGGAATCGGCTTGGAACGCCGCCTCGCCGGGACCCGGCAGGGCCTCGGCCGTCGCCGCCGGCGTCTGAGCCGCCAGCGGTCTCGGATAAAAAGAGTGACAAAGCGCCGCCAATGTGATACGTAGAAGAAGAAGGGACAAAAGACAGCGGCGCGGCGACATAAAGGGGAGAGTCTGAACGTAGCACGCGGGAAAACGAGCTCGCAAGCGACACCAGAGCAGGTCGAGAAATGATCTGCGCGGCCTGTGGGTTTAAGCACATTGAAACCGGCGACCACCGCTGCCCGCGCTGCGGCCGGAGATTGGACCGGCCGGCGCCGGACCGCCGGGGCGACGCGCTGCCCCCGATGCCCCCCCCACCGATATTAGCCCCGGCCAGGGGCCAGGCGGCCACGGCAGCGGCCCCGCAGTGGAAGCAAGAGGTCACGGAACGCTTCGAGCAATTCCAGCAGAAGCGCGCGCACCGGCTCGGGAGCCCGTTGTGGGAACCTCTGGAAGAAGACAAATCCGAGCAGGTCCCGCACCCCGATCCCAATCAGAAGATAATCGCCTTTGAGGATTTTGCGGCCGACCGGATCCAGCCCCTGATCATCGAGACGCCCCGCTCGGCCTCGCCCGGGTCCGGCGCCGCACGGTCCGGTTGGAAGCCCTCGGCGCCATCTCGGGAGCGGGCGGCGCCTGACGGGAACGAGCAAGCCCAGCCCGCAAGCTCGGCGCAGGCCACGCCGCCGCCCGCCGCCCGACCCGAGGAAGCCCGCCGCGAGGACCCTTGGCGCGAAGAGAATTTCTCGCGCGAGATCCTCTGCCCCAACCCCGTGGCGCCCCTGCCGCTGCGCGTCCTGGCCGTGGCGCTGGACCTTGCCGTGGCTACGGTAGCCGCGGGAGCCTTTCTCGGGACGTTTCATTTGCTGGGCGGAGCCATTCCTCTCAACCAGAAGGCTGGAGGCGCCATGACTCTGGCGGCGGCGCTGTTGCTGGCCTTCTACTTTCTGGTCTACATCGTCTATGGCGCCGAGACGCCCGGGCTGCAGTGGATGGGCCTCTGCGTCCTCAATTATGAGGGTCTTCCGCCCAACGCCGGACAGCGGCTGGTGCGGGCCGCCGGGATGCTTCTGAGCGGCGCCGCCCTGGGCCTGGGTTATCTCTGGGCGCTGGCCGACGAGGAAGCGCTGACCTGGCACGATCGCATGTCCAAGACCTTCGTCGCCCGTGACGACACCGCCCGGCAGAGGTTCCAGCCCCGGCCATCCTAATCTAATGCTCCGGCGGCGCGCCCTTCGATAACCCCTCGATCCAGGCTTCCACTTGCTGCCGGTTCTCCGGACTCCCCGAATCCAGATAGAGGCGCAATTCCGCGACCGCCTCCGCGATGGCGCCTTGCTGCGCCAGAACGCGGGCCACCACCAGGCGCGCCCGGGGGAATCGTTCGACTGCCTTTCGTGAATGCGCCAGCGCTTCCCTAGCGTCTTTGCCCTCGACGGCCAGAATCTGACCGAGCGCGTAATGAGCCGCCACCGAGTCCGGCTCCAGCTCGACGGCCCGGCGCGCTGGCGCCTCCGCCTCGGCCGGGCGCCGCAGCGTGCTCAGCGCCAGGCTGAGGTTCAACTGCGCTTTGGGCGACTCCGGGTCGAGCGCCACCGCTCTCTGAAACTCTTCCAGCGCGTTATCGTATTGGTTCAGGGCCATGTAGCGCACGCCCAGGTTGTTGTGGGCCTCCAGATAGTCGGGATAGCGCCGGATGGCCTTCCGCAAGTGCTCGATCGAAGTGCTGATGTCGCCGGCCCGGAAGGCTTCTTGGGAGCGCGCAAACTCTTTCGCCGCTTGGGAC
>JBGOUJ010000282.1:0-9460 GCA_041477005.1 Terriglobia bacterium
GCCCTTTCCCGGCAACCGGATTCCGGCCGACCGCCTGGACTCGATCGGCTCCGCCCTCGCCCGCTACTGGCCCGACCCGAACCGCAACGACGCGGCGCAAAACCTGGTCTCGGCGCCGGTCGCATCCACGCGGATGGACCAGGCTTTCGCCCGCCTCGACCACTACTTTTCCCAACGGGACACGGTCTACACCCGCTACAACTTCAGCCACGACCGCAGCCTTACCCCGTTCAACGACAGCGGCACGAACGTTCCCGGCTTCGGCAGTTTCGTGATCGACCGCGGCCAGAACCTGGCGGTCTCCGAAACGCACGTGGCGAGCGCCGCCACAATCTTTGAAACACGGTTCGGCTTCAACCGCCTGCGGCGCTCGGTGCTGCAGCAAAATAGCGGGAACGATGTCGGGGGGCAGCTCGGCATTCCCGGTCTCTCGCGCAACCCCCAGGATTTCGGCTTTCCGGCGATTGTGGTGACCGGCTACGATTCGCTTTCCGATAACACCGCGCTGCCGATCATTCGCCGCGACGACACCTTTCAATTCCTGGGAAGCCTGACCCACGTGCGCGGGCGCCACACCCTGAAGACCGGCGCCGAGTACCGCCGTTTTTCGGCGGATGGGGTCAACGACGTGTTCGCGCGCGGCCAGTTTACCTTCCAGCCGACCTTCACCCGCAACGCCGCCGCCGACCTCCTGTTGGGACTGCCCACCCTGACCTTGCAGACCCAGATCAACAACCCAATGGCGCTGCGCACGGCGGCGTGGAATGCTTACGTACAGGACGACTGGAAGCTCTCGAGCGGTGTGACGCTGAACCTCGGCCTGCGATACGAGCTCGATTTGCCGCCGGTCGACGCCGCGAATCACTTCACCGTACTGGATCTGGCCGCAAAGAAACTGGTGCCCGTGGGAACAGGGGGCGTGCCGCAAGCCGGGTTCGGGCGCGACGCCAACAACTTCGCTCCCCGATTCGGCGTAAGCTGGGCGCCCCGCGCCGAGCCGCGGCTGGTCTTCCACGGCGGCTATGGCGTCTTCTACGACACCTCGATCCTGGAGGCCAATTCGGGCCTCTATTTCAATCCGCCTTACTTCTCGCTAAGCCTGTTTTTCCCTTCGGCCCAGCGCCTGCTGACGCTGCACGATCCGTTCCCAACTTCGTCGGGCATCCAGCCGGCAGCTTCCATCAATACCATCGAGCCGGATGTTCGGACCCCGTACGTCCAGCAATGGAATCTTTCGGTCGAGCGGGAGCTGCCGGGCCGGATGGTGGTCCGGGGAGCGTACGTGGGATCGAAAGGAACGAAGCTGCTAAGGCGGCGCGACATCAACCAGCCCGCGCCCGGCCCCGGCAATGTGAACGCCCGCCGGCCGATCGCCGGCTTTGGGAGCGTGACGCTGCTCGAGTCCGCGGCGAGCTCCGCCTATGACTCGGCGCAGTTCTCGCTGGAGCGCCGGGCCGGCAAGGGATTCACCGGTTCGGCGGCTTACACGTTCTCAAAGTCCATCGACGATGCTTCGCAATTCCTGGCCACCACCGGCGACCAGAGCTTCCCGCAGAACAGCCGCAACCTGCGCGGCGAGCGCGGCCTGTCGAGCTTTGACGTGCGGCATCGGCTGGCGCTCTACGCGAGTTGGGATTTGCCGTTCCGCCGCTACCGCTGGCTGCGGGGCTGGCAATGGAATACGATCGGAGTGTTTCAAGCGGGGCGGCCCCTGACGCCCGCACTCAGCTTCGACAACGGCAACACGGGCAATACGGGAGGGATCTTCGGCGCCGACCGGCCTAATGTGGCCGGCGATCCGCTTCCGGGGCAGAAATCCCCACAGCGGTTCTTCAACACGGCTGCTTTTGTTACGGCCCCGCCGTTTCAGTTCGGGAATGCGGGGCGCAATATCCTGACCGGACCCGCCCTCGGGACTCTCGATTCAGCCCTGGCGAAGACCATTCCACTCGCCGAGTCCATGGCGATGGATTTCCGGGGCGAGATCTTCAACCTGCTCAATCATCCGAATTTCGACCTGCCCGGCCGGTTCTGGGATCTCCCGACCTTCGGGCGAATCCCTTCGGCCAGGCCGTCCCGCCAGATCCAGTTCAGCCTTCGCTGGCGGTTTTGATCAGGTGGTGATCTTCTTGGCGGTGAACTCCGAGACCCGGTTGCCGCCCTCTCTTTGGCGGGTGAACTTGATCTCGCTGCCGGAGGCCGTGCCCTTGAACAGCAGCTTCACGTCGTTGCCGTTGAAGCTCATGCTGACCGTGAACGAAACGTCGTCGCCCATGACTTTGCCGTCGGAGATTTGGACATCGCCCTGCGGCCCGGTCATGGTTCCGGTCAGTTTGCTCCCATCCACCTTGAAGTTGAAGGTGGTTTCCTGCGTTTCCCCGCCGCGACCGGGGACCTGCGCGGTCCATTTGCCGGCAACGTCTGCAGCGGCCGCCGTCATGACGAAAACGGCGAGCAAGGCCGTCGCCCACACGAATGTTCTGAATCTCATCATTGACCTCCTTGGGTCACACTAGCTTACGCCGGGCCGTCCCGTCAGGTCCAGTTCCGTTTTCGGCGGCGCTGCTGACTACGTTACCGGCTTCTTGGCGGTGAACTCCTGGGTCCGGTCGCTGCCTTCCCTCGTCCGGGTGAACTTGATCTCGTTGCCGGAGACCTTGCCCTTGAACATCATCTTTCTGTCGTTGACGGTGACCGTGAAGGAAATCTCGTCGCCCGTGACTTTGCCGTCGGAGATTTGGTTATCGCCCTGCTGCCCGCTCATGGTTCCGGTCAGCGTGCTCCCATCCACCTTGAAATTGAAGGTGGCTTCCCGCGTTTCCCCGCCGCGACTGGGGACCTGCGCGGTCCACTTGCCGGCAACGTCTGCAGCGGCCGCCGTCATGACGAAAACCGCGAGCAGGGCCGTCGCCCACACGAATGTTCTGAATCTCATTGGATTGACCTCCTTAGGTGACACTACAAGATTACGCCGAACCGTCCCGCCCGGTCCAGTTCCGTTTTCGGCGGCGCTACTGGCTACGTTACCGGCTTCTTGGCGGTGAACTCTGCGGTCCGGTCGCTGCCTTCCCTCGTCCGGGTGAACTTGATCTCGCCGCCCGAAACCTTGCCCTTGTACATCATCTTCATCTCGTTGCCGTTGAAGTTGACGTTGACCGTGAAGGAAATCTCGTCGCCCATAACTTTGCCGTCGGCGATTTGGAGGTCACCCTGCATCCCGGTCATGGTTCCAGTCAGTTTGCTCCCATCCGCCTTGAAGTTGAAGGTGGTTTCGCGAGTCTCCCCGCCGCGACCGGGGACCTGGGCGGTCCACTTTCCGCTCACGTCGGCAGCCGCCGCCGTCATGACGAAAACGGCCAGCAGGGCCGTCGCCCACACTACGGTTCTAAACTTCATCTGATTAGCCTCCTGGGTGGATCAACACTAAAGATGACTCTTGGAAGGAGAATGTTACATGCATCTTGTCCTCAATCCTATCATGTCCATTACTAATGGACAAAGTGGATTCATGGACAAATTGAAGGGTTCCCCTTGGGGCGTGCGTTGGGAGCACCGTGTGCCCGGCGGGACGCTACACGATCTGCTCGATGACCTTGCCGTGTACTTCGGTCAGGCGCTCTTTGCGGCCCTGGTGGAGGTAGCTCAAAGCGTCCTGGTTGAGGCCGAGCTGATTCAGCATCGTGGTGTGGATGTCGCGGAGGTGGCAGGGGTCCTGGACGGCGCGCAGGCCGATGTCATCGGTGGCGCCCACGATCCGCCCGCCCTTGATGCCGCCGCCGGCGAGCCACATGCTGAAGCCCAGGTTGTGGTGATCGCGCCCTTTGCCGCCCTGGGCTTCGGGTGAGCGGCCGAATTCCCCGCCCCAAACGACGAGCGTCGAATCGAGCAGGCCGCGCCGCTTCAGGTCCTTCAGCAACCCGGCGATCGGCTTGTCGGTCTGGGCCGCCATGCGGTGGTGGTTCTCTTCGATGTCCTCGTGGGCGTCCCATTGCATGTTGCCCGGGCCGCCGCCCGAGACCACGCATACGAAGCGCACGCCCTTCTCCACCAGCCGCCGGGCGAGCAGGCAGCGGCGGCCATAGTCATTGGTAATCGACTCGCCGACGCCGTAGAGTTCCCGCGTCTCCTGCGGCTCGTTCGACAGGTCGAACACCGCCGGGGCCTCGGTCTGCATCTTGAACGCCAGGTCGTAGGCGTTGACGCGGGCGGCGAAGTCGTCGTCGCCGGGGCCGAGATTCGCCTCGTTCAGCCCGCGAATCAGGCCGAGGGTGCGGCGGCGCTGGTCGAGCGATATCCCTTGCGGCAGGTCGAGATTCAGGACCGGCTTGTTGCCCGGACGCAACATCGTCGGCTGATAGACCGCCGGCAGGAAGCCGTTCGTATACATCGGCTGCCCGGCTTCGAGCGCCCCCTTGGGATCGGGCATGACGACGTAAGCCGGCAGTGACTCGCTCTCGGAGCCGAGGCCGTAAATCACCCACGAGCCCATGCTGGGGAAGCCGGGAATAATGCGGCCGGTGAGAAGCTGGTATTGCGCGGCGGAGTGTACCACCATGTCCCCGTGAACCGAGCGGACTACGGCGATGTCGTCCACGCATTCGGCGGTGTGGGGCAGCAGGTCGGAGACCTCGATGCCGCTCTGGCCGTATTTCCGGAACGTGCGCTTGGTTCCCAGCAGAAGGGCGTTGGGGCTGATGAACTGATACTTCGCCTCTCCGAAGCTGGCCGGCCGCTTCTGGCCGTTGAGTTGGTTGAGCAACGGCTTGGGGTCGAACGTCTCGAGGTGGCTGGGGCCGCCGGCCATGAAAAGGAAGATCACCGACTTGGCCTTAGCCTTGTCGGACATGTGGGGCGGCTTCGGCGCCAGCGGGTTGCCCGTGGCGGCGCGCAGATCTTCCTGATGCAGCATCGAAGCGAAAGCCAGCGCTCCGAAGCCGCAGCAAGCGTCGCAAAGAAATTCCCGCCGGTTGCGGGTGATGCGAAAGTGCTCGGGCATGGTAGGAGTCCTCACCGCCGGACCTGGATGGCGCGCCGCCGATAAATCCCGTCAGTCCACATATAGGAAAGCGTTCAAATTAAATATCGCCAGAGCAAACTCCCGGGGCGGCTGGCCGGCCAGGAAGCTCAGCGCCAGGTCCTTTTCCTTCGGCGTGGGGGCGCGACCGGTCGCCAGGCGATAGGCCAGCTCCACCTGTCTCGCGCGATCCGGACCGGCCTCGCGCTCGAGGCGCGCGGCCAGCGCTTCGGCCAGCTCGTTCGAGAGCGAGCCGTTCAGCATTTCGAGGGCCTGCGGCGCGTGGGTGCTCGACTCGCGGCGCGGGCAACTGATCAGCCGGTCCGGCGCGTCGAAAACATCCATAAACGGCAGGCGCAGATTTCGCTTGGCGATCAGGTAGACGCTGCGGCGGTAGTGCTGGCTGTGGTCCGGCGTAACGGCCCACTGCGAGGGCTTGTACAGCAGATCGACCAGCTCTTTCTCGACCGGCACGATCACGCTGGGGCCGCCCATCTTGTCGTTCAGCTTGCCCGCCGCGGCCAGCATGGCGTCGCGGATCTCCTCGGCTTCCAGGCGCTGCCGGCTGAAGCGCCACAGCAGCTTGTTTTCGGGGTCCTTCCGCAGCGCCGCCGCCGCAAGCGGCGACTGGTGGGCCTGCTGGTAAGTATTGCTCAGCAGAATGAGCCGGTGAATCGGCTTGAGGCGCCAGCCGCCGGCGGTGAATTCATTGGCCAGCCAGTCGAGCAGCTCGGGGTGCGTGGGGCGCGGACCCATGTTGCCGAAGTCGTTGGGCGTGGCCACGATGCCCCGGCCCAGGTGATACTCCCAGATGCGGTTTACCATCACCCGGGCGGTCAGCGGGTTTTCCGGATCGACGACCCATTTGGCGAGATCCGTCCGAGGCGTCTTGCTGTCGGCCGGATACTCCGGCGCGCTGTCGGGCAGCAGCACCCCCAGCGGCCGCCGGCCGACCCGCTCGCCCTTGTTCTGGTATTCGCCGCGCGCGAGCACGCGGATCTCGCTCGACTTGGCCGGGTCGTCGGCCACGCTGAACAGGACCGGCAGCGGCTCCGGCAGCCGCGCCTCGGCATCCTCGATCTTCTTTTCAAACTCCGCCAGCGCCGGGCCTTCCACGCCCCTCATCCGCTTCCGCAGCGCCCGGATCTCCTGCTCGACCGGCGCCGCTTTGGCCTTCCAGGCGGCCTGCTCCCCGGCTTCGGCGACGGGAAGGTCCTTGTCGTAGGTGGCGGCGAAGAAGCCCTCCATCCGGTAGTAGTCCTTCTGGCGGATGGGGTCGAACTTGTGATCGTGACAGCGCGCGCAGCCGAGCGTGACCCCGAGCAGCGCCGAGCCGATCACGTTCGTCATCTCGGTGAGCACTTCGTTGCGGCTGCTGGCGACCTCCTGATTGCCGGCGTTCTTGCGCAGCGGCGCCAGGCGGTTGAAGCCGGCCGCGATCCGCAGCTCCTCGTTCTCGGGGGCCATCTCATCGCCGGCCATTTGCTCGAGCAGGAAGCGGTCGTAGGGATTATCGGAATTGAAGGAGCGGATCACGTAGTCGCGGTAGCGCCAGGCGTCCTTCCGGTGGGTGTCGTACTCAAAGCCGTCGCTCTCGGCGAAACGGACCACATCCAGCCAGTGCTGGCCCCAGCGCTCGCCGTAATGCGGGTTGTCGAGGAGGCGCTCGACCAGCTTGGCGTAGGCGTCGGGCGAGCGGTCGTTGACGTAGAGGCTCACTTCGGCCGGGCTGGGCGGCAGGCCGAGTAGATCGAAATAGAGCCGGCGCACCAGTGTGCGGCGATCGGCGCGCGGCGCCGGGCGCAGCCCTTCCTTCTTCAGCCGGGCCAGGATAAAGGCGTCCACAGGGTTCTTCACCCAGGTCCGATCCCGCTCCTCGGTGAACTGCGGCGCTTCCGGATGAGTGCGTTTCTGAAACGACCAGTGCCGGCGCTCGGCGGGGGTGTATTGGTCGCCGGGGCCGACGGAGTCGGCAGCCATCAGCCAAGTCACAGTTGCTGTCGTGAGCAAAGCCGCTTTCCGCAACACGGTAGCCATATTATCAGCGCCGTTTCCCGTTCGTGCCCTTCAGGAGGGCTTCAATCAATCGATCTAGCTTGCGGTCACCTCGCTGCTGAGTGTCGATCAACGCCTCAATCGCGGACTCGTTGCGTTGCTGGGCCTTCGCCAACGCGTCGATCGCGGACTCGCTGCGCTTCGCCAACGCTTCGATCGCGGCGTCGCTGCGCCCCTGGGCCTTCGCCAGCGCTTCGATCGCGGACTCGCTGCGCTCCTGGGCCTTCGCCAACGCGTCGATCCTGGCTTCGCTGCGCTGCTGGGCGTCGATCAAGGCATTGATCTTAAACTCTGTGTTCTTCTCAAGCCGGCCCAGCCGCTTCATACCCACCTGCAACAGCAAGCCAATGGCCGCCACAGTCTTGTCCGTTTTCTCCTGACGGGCGGTGACGCCGTTAACACGCGTGGTGATCTCGTTGAGATGGGCAGCGACCTGGGCCAAGTTCGCATCTACCTGGACTTGATGTGCAGCCGATTGGGCCTGCTGATCCAGGATGAATTGAATCGTCTTCTCTACATCCATAGCGCCGAGTATACCGCACCCCAAGAGCCCGGCGGGTGCGGGTCGGGGAGGTGTGCTTTGAGACCGACTGAAGCGCCGGCTGAGAACCGATGAGCAAGTCCCCAGCAGCGAGAGTCGCATTTTCTTCTTGATTTAGTTCTATAAAACTAGTACACTATAATTCTACATGAGCCATCACCTCCGTATCGGGACTCAGGTCGACCGGGCCCAGTCCAAGCCGGCTGCCCCCTTTCGGTTCCACCTGGATCTGCGCAGCGGCGTTCCGGTCTATCGCCAGATCATTGACCAGGTGCTGCTGGGCATGGCTTCGGGCGCCCTGGCCCGCGGCGACCAGTTGCCGACCGTCCGGCAGTTGGCGGTGGACCTGACGATCAACCCCAACACCGTCGTTCGAGCGTACCGGGAGCTGGAGATTCGCGAGATTCTCGAAACGCACCAGGGGACGGGAACCTTCATCACCACGAAAGAGGTCGAGCGGGACGAGCTGGAGCGCCCGCGCCAGCTAGTGCAACTGGTCGGCGAGTTTGTCGCCCGCGCCGGGGCCGCCGGGTTTACGGTTCAGGAGCTGCTCGGCGGCCTCAAGGAAATGTCGGCCGAGCAGAAGAGGAGATAGCGCCGTGCCCGGTAGAGACACGCTCGCCGGGCTTCTCAGCACCCGGGCGGGCCGCAGGGATCCGGAAAGAGGAGATGACGCCATGCTCAAAGATACTGCTGCCGCTTTACTCTCGCAGGTCAGCCCCATAGGGGCGGCTCTGTTTGTCTTGTTTGCTGTTGCCGGCGGCGCCGCCTCCCGCCAGTGGGACAACCCCGCTCTGCTCGTGGCCGGCGTTCTGGCTGGAACCTACTGTTTGTTCGCCATAAAGGTGGCGGCGCAGTGGGAAAAGGCCGCCGTGCTGCGATTCGGCCGTTACCGGGGCCTGCGCGGGCCGGGCCTGTTTCACATCGTACCCATTATAGATACGGTCAGCCGCTTCGTCGACCAGCGCGTGCGGGTCTCCAGCATCTCGGCCGAATCGACGCTCTCCCGCGACACGGTTCCGGTGAACGTGGACGCCATCCTGTTCTGGGTGGTGTGGAACGTTTACAAGGACAACCCCGTCGCCCTGCACCTGCGCGCCATGAACATGCTCTACGAAGCGGTGAAAGAGAAGGGCTCGATGGTGATCGTGCCGTCCTCGGCGGTGGAGACCATGGGCCTGGGCGGCATGTTGGCGACCGCTGCCCTGGGCCGGCAGCAGTAGCGAGAAGTGGGACAAGTCTCCTGGTCCCGAGATCAAGAGGCATGTCATGCGCAGACTAGAACAAGGAAGCGGCGTGAAGCTCGCGGGCGGGCCGGACGCGCCGGTGAGGCTGGGGAAGTAGGACTGGCAGCGTCAGGATGTGGGGCTCGGCTCGATGAGGAGCGTAGCCACCTTCATGCCGGGCTTCAGACCGTCGGACTGGACGGCGGTGTAGACGTAGTCGGTCAAAAGCGTCTTGACGCGGACCGGCCGGTAGCGCTTCTGGCCCAACACCACCCAGACCACCGAGTCATCGGGGCGAAGGCCGGCGGACTCCAGGAGACTTTGCTTTTCCTCCGCCGAGATATCCGGGGAAAAACGCAGGGCGGCGGAGGGAACCTTCAACGTGTCTTTGATCGAGGCGATCGGTATGGTCACGTAGGCGGTCATTCCGGGCAGCAGCTTCAGCTCGGGGTTGCGGAATTCGATCAGCGCGTCGTAAACCACCACGGTGTTCAAGGTCGCGTCCGGAGGAGCGGCTCCGGCGGTGGTGGTCGTCGCGGTGGACGCGCCGGTTGCCGAGGCGCCGCTACTGGACGACGAAGAGGAGCCTCCGCCGCCTCCGCCACTGCCGCTGCCGCCGCTGGA
>JBGOUJ010000283.1:0-9457 GCA_041477005.1 Terriglobia bacterium
ACAGGTTACCCTTCCTGTGCTCCTCTGCGATGTAGTCCGCCGCGCGAGCCGAGACAGCCATGATGGTGAGAGTCGGCTCATAACAACCCTGGGTAACGAAAGCGGCCCCGTCGGTAACGAAAACATTCTTCACGTCATGCACCTGGTTGTAACGATTCAAAACACTCTTCTTTGGATCGTCTCCCATGCGCGCCGTCCCGCACTCGTGAATGTTTTTGCCAAAGGCGCTCAGGTTCTCCCTAGGAGGCCTCGCGTTCTTCACTTTGAGGGCGTCGAGGACCTCACCTATCTCCTGCCGCATAGCTTTGGCCATGGCGTGCTCGTTCTCGCCATAGCTGGCATTGATATGGAGAATCGGTATGCCCCAGGCATCCCTTTTCTCCGGGTTGAGAGCGACATAGTTGTCGTACCGCGGAAGGCACTCGCCCTGTGCGCCCATACCGAAGGAGTACGGAATCTCTTGCCGCACTTTGTTTCGCCATTCCTTGCCGAAGCCGGGAACGGAGGCAGCGTGCTGGTATAACTGCTGGCGGCTGTCCCCATCAAAGCGGTAGCCGCGCAGAAAATCATTGTTCCTCGGGCCCACCGCATTCACATATTTGGGGATCAGGAAGCCGCACGGATTGCCAGTAGGCTCACGTTGCGAGCTCCGGAGCGAAGCCAGCTCCCCGCCCGCTCCTTGGACTGTAAAGTGATCCATCAGGTAGTGGCCCAGAACGCCGCTCGATCCTCCCACGCCGTTCGGGAAACGGCGCGATCTCGAATTCAGCAGTATGCGCGTGGATTCGAGAGCGGACGCAGCCAGCACCACTACCTTCGCGCGCGCTTCGCGGTGAGCCTTGGTGGTGCGATCTATGTAATATACACCGGTCGCCCTGGCCTCGTTGCCCATCGTAACGTGACTCACCACGGCATCGCTGATCAAGGTGAATCGACCCGTGCGAGCCGCTACGGGAAGCGTCACCGCTGGACTGTTGAAGTAAGAGGCGGTGTGGCACCCCCGCTCGCACTCGCCGCAATAGTGACAGGCGGGGCGGCCGTTGTGAGGCACGGTCAGATTGGCAACCCGGTCCGGCATCAGGCGCCAGCCGAACTGTTTCCCGATCACTTCCCTGGCGAAAACGCTGCCACAGGACAGATTCATGGGGGGCAGGAACTTGCCGTCCGGCATCTGCTCGAGCTTCTCGATGGAGCCGCTTACGCCGATAAAACTTTCCACCTTGTCATAGTAGGGCTCCAGGTCCTTGTAGCTGATCGGCCAGTCTTCTCCGTATCCATCGCGGCTGGCCGCCTTGAATTCGTAGTCGCTGTACCGGTAACTCTCGCGCGCCCAGCAGAACGTTTTGCCGCCGACCTGACGGCCCCGAATCCACATGAACGGCTTGTCTATCGGGAAGGTATAGGGATGCTCGGCATCTTTTACGAAAAACTGGTGGCCATATTCGGTGCACGCGTAAGCAAGACGTTGCACCGGCTGATCTACGAGCAGGGCCCTTTGATCCCCAAAACCACGGTATTTGAGATGCCAAGGCCAGGCGTGTTCGGTGAAATCGCGACTGGGGGAGCAGGGCGGGCCAGCCTCAAGCATCAATACCTCCATTCCTTGCTCGGTCAGCTCCTTCGCCACCCAACCTCCACTCGCTCCGGAGCCAACCACCAGTGCGTCATAGATTTTGCCCCGCTTACTCGGAGTCATTTAGTCGCTCGACCTCCCATCGGATGCCGCCCTGCTTGATATCTGTCGCCAGTTGGGGGCCACGGCTAAGGCGAGCTGGCCGCCAGGCCGGACGCTCTCACCGACCCCTCGCCGTGAATGTTCTCGGTCACCCAGCGGCTGAGCACGTACAACGCCCAGGGACGGGACCAGTGCAGTTGTCCCTTGAGGAAGCCCTCCCACACCTCCCCGGCGGCCTTCGGTTCCCAGAGATCGCCGGCGCCGCGGCCGAGCGTCTCCTCCACGTGCTGGCGCCAGGGTCCCTTCAGCCACTCGGCGAAAGGCAGCGTGAAGCCCATTTTCTTTCGGGTGAAAACTTCCTCCGGCAGATATAGGCCGAAAGCCTGGCGCAGCCACAGCTTTTGTGCGCGCCCGAAGCCCTTCCGCCGGCCCGGCGTTGCCAGCAGGGCCGCCGCCAGCAAGTGGTCCACCAGCGGGACGCGAAGCTCGATCGAGTGGGCCATGCTCATCTGGTCGCTGTCGCGGAGCAGCGTGTTGGCCATGTAAGTGCGCGCCTCGAGCAGCGACACCTGGTTGAGCGGGTCCAGCGCCTCGGCTTCACCCAGGACCGCCGCCCGCCGCGAGTCAGCCAGCCGCTCCGCCTCGACCGATCGCTGGCCGGCGAGGCAGAGCTTCTCCACCTGCCGGGGAAAAAACAGCGTGCGCTGCGAAAAGTAAGGATGCTCCGCGAAGTTGCCGTCTTCAATGTACCGCCGCAGCTCGCTCGCCGCCGCGCCTTTCCACCTCGATATCGCCCGGCCGGCCAGAACGGCCAGCCTCGGCGCCCGTTGGGCCATTCGCTGGAGCGTTCGGAGGCCGGCCATCCGGCGGAAACTCGGGTAGCCCCCGAAAAACTCGTCACCGCCCAACCCGCTCAGCGCCACCGTGAAGCCCTCCCGCCGCGCCGCCTCGCAGATCACATAGGTACTGACCCCGCCTATGGTCGGCTGGTCCATACAGGAAACGGCCTCGGCCGCCTTGACCTGGGCTCCGGCCCCGTGCAGCCGGACCTCGTGGTGCTTGGCGCCGATGTGCGCGGCCACGCGGCGCGCATACTGCCCCTCGGAACAGAGGTCCTCGTCGAACACTACCGACATGGTGTGAACCCCGGCGCCCGCCTCCTGCCGCGCCAACAGCGACACCACGCTCGAATCCACTCCCCCGCTCAGGAGGACCACCACCGGCGCGTCACTGATGAGCTGCTGCTGGACGATCTCGCGCAGCATCGGCTCGACGTCGCGCTCGGAGCACTCCGCCTCGACCTCCGGCTCCGGGTAGCGCACGATCTGGATCTTGCCGCCCGACCATCGCAGGGCGTGGCCGGGCAAGAGCGCGTAAACGCCGTCGATGATGGTGACCGGGTCCTGCAGGGCGCCGAAGCGCAAATAATCCTCCAGGCCGCGGCGGCTCAACCGCGGCGGCGCCTCATCGGCGGCCAGCAGCCCGCGGATCTCCGAGCAGAACGCCAGGCCCTCGCCATCCCACCGGTAGTAGAGCGGCTTAATCCCCCACGGGTCGCGCACCAGCCACAGCTCGCGGCGGACCGGCTCCCACACCGCCGCGCCGAACATGCCCCGCCACTGGTCGACCGCCCTCAAACCGTACAGCGACCAGGACCGCAGCGCCACCTCGGTGTCGCACTGCGAGCGAAACCGGTCACCCGCCTGCCGCAGCTTCCGCCGCAGCTCGCGAAAGTTGTAGATCTCCCCATTGAACACGATGACGTTGCCGGTGGCCGGGTCGGCCATCGGCTGATGTCCCGCCGGAGAGAGATCCTGGATGGCCAGCCGCCGGCTTCCCAGCCAGACGCGCGACTCGGGCGAGCCGGAGATCTCGGCGCTGCAGACGCCGCAATCGTCCGGCCCGCGGTGCTCGATGGCCCGCAACATGGTGGCGAGCTTCCCGTCACTGAACCGGTGCGCTGGCCCGCAATATCCCGCGATGCCGCACATGGTGGATGCTCCATTATAGCCGTGCTAACCTTTTTTCTTATGGATGTCCCCCGGACCGCGGTCTGCCGGGAGCGCTTCACCGGCCCCGGCGCCTGGCGGCGATCGGATTTTCGGAGCCCCGGAGAATGGAACTACCACCTCAGTCCTGAGACCGTGGCTGAGCTGGACTGCGCCCTGCGCTCGGTCCGCAGCCGGGGCAAAGACATCTCCACGATGACGGACGAGGATTTTCCTCTTCCTTCCTTCGCCGGGGATGCCGCGAGGCTGCTCCGCGAGGTCCAGGCCGGCCGCGGCTTTGTCGTGATCAAAGGCCTCCGCGTCGACCGGTACACCGCCGAAGAAGCCTGCTTCCTCTACTGGGGCATCGGCTCGTTTTTCGGCCGGACGCTCACCCAAAACGTCAAAGGCGACCGGCTTTACGCGGTGCGCGATGAAGGCTACAACCTCTCGCGGGATTACGGAACCGTGGGCGCCCGCTTCTCGAAGACCACTTCGGAATTGAACTTCCACACCGATTCCGCCCCCCTTTTCCAGGGCCGGACGCCGGACATCGTGGGCCTGCTGGCCCTGCAAACCGCCAAGTCCGGCGGCGAGACCGCCATCTTGAGCGCCCAGACCATCCACAACGTCATCCTGGAAGAACGTCCCGACCACCTCGATCGCCTCTACGCCCCCTATCACTTCGACCGCCGCGCCGAGCTGCCGCCCGGGGAGTCGCCGACCCTGTTCGCGCCGATCTTCACTTACAACGGCGGACTCCAGATCCGCCACTTCCCCTTCTACATTTACCGGGGGCCGGAGGTGACCGGCATCCCGCTTACCGCCGCCGACACCGCTCCACTCGAATTCCTTGACCGCGTCGCCGTGCGGCCGGAGCTGGCGATCACTTTCGCCATGGAGCGGGGCGACATCCAGTTGGTGAACAACACGTTCATCCTGCACAGCCGCACGGCTTATGAGGATTACCCGGATCCCGATCGCCGCCGGCACCTGGTCCGCCTATGGCTGGAGGCAGGCGATTGCCGGCAAATGTAGAAATTGAGAAATGAAAACCCGCAGGCCCGATCGCGCCAGACAGGACGTTTTCATTCCTCAATTCCTCCCTTTCTCAATTTCTTCTCAGGTGACTCACTTAGTACTCTCAGGGAAAATGCAGCGCGGAAATTGAGTGTTCTCCGATTAGGCATCCGGGCACACCAGCCCTAGAATGTTCGAGGGGAGAGGCCCGCGCGATGTGTACGCGCGGGGCGGCGATATGCTCAACTGCATTGTGGTCGGGCCAAACCGGTCGCTGGCCCGGGCCTTGCACGCCTTGTGCGCCGAGTTCGAGGACCTGTTCGTCTACAAGATCCTGGACGCTTTTCCCTCTCTTTTCGAGCTCGCCCGGCTTCTGAACCTGTTTGGCACCGAGGTCATTTTCCTGGAGATCGATTCCTCGGAGCGGGCGTTTGCGGTGGCCCGGGAGATTCGCGGTCTCCATCCCCAGACCGTCGTGGTCGGCTTTGCCGACAAATGCGAGCCGGAGCAGGCAGCCGAGGCAGCCCGCTCCGGCATCACCGAGATCCTGGTTTCACCCTTCGAGCCCGGGACCCTTCAGAAGTTGGTCGTCAAGGCGTTTGAGTCGCGCAGCCCAGGCACCTCTCAGAACGTGCTGGCGTTCCTGCCCGCCAAGCCCGGCGCCGGCGCCTCCACCATCGCCATCAACGTCGCCGGCGCGCTGGCCAACGAGCAGCAACAGAACGTTTTGCTGATTGACGGCGACTTCCACTCGGGCGTGATCTCGCTGGTGCTGAACGTGGATCCGATCCAGACCGTGATAGACGCTCTCGAGAGCTCCCACGAGCTGAACGACAGCAAATGGCGCCATCGAACCGAGAAAGTCCACGGCTTCGACCTGCTGCCGATGCCCCAGATCAAGAGCCCGAGCCGGTTCCCTTCGTGGAATTATCACCGCTTGCTCAACTTCGTCCGAACGCGGTACGACACCGTCATCCTCGACATGCCGGAAATGCTCGACGCCGGGAACCAGGCCTTCATCAACCAGGCCAAAACGGTCTACATCGTCTGCACGCCGGAGAGCTCTTCGCTGTTTCTGGCCCACCGCCGCATCTACGAATTGAAGTCCTACGGCGTCGAGCGCGATCGCGTGGACATCATCCTCAACCGCTATCTGAAGAAGGACCAGCGCCTGGGCCAGATCGAGGCGATGCTCGGCCGCCAGGTCTCTGTCATCCTGCCCTACGATTCGCGTCACGTGCGCGACGCCACTCTCGGCGCCACATTGGTGGACCGCGGGTCCCCGATCGGCAAAGCCTTCTCCACCTTCGCAAGAACGCTGACCGGCGCAGCCCCCAAGGGCGCAGCCCGGCCGGCGCAAGAGGAGAGCTTGCTGTCAATGTTTCGCAAGCGGGCCTGGCAGCACTCCTGACACCTCACCGCCAACGCAGGCCAGGAAAGAATCGGCCCTTGGAGCGGAAATTGGAATCCGGAAAGCGTATCATAGAGCGGAATGACGCTCGGCAAGCTTCTTTTGGGGATGGCCTGTGGAGCCGGCCTGCTGGCCGGCCAATCCGCGCGGCGCATGCCGAACGAGCAAGCCATCGCCCAGGGCCGCGAAATCTACAACCGCTCCTGCACCATTTGCCACGGCCTGGAGGGCGCCGCCGGCGACCGCGGCCCGGCGCTGACCGGCGGGCGGCGCTATCTACGCTCGACCGATAAGGAACTCTCCAGCGCCATCCAGTCCGGCATCCCCGGCACAGCCATGCCCCCTTCCGGCCTGCCGGCCGACGATATCCAGAGGGTGGTCGCCTACATCCGCAGCCTGCGCGCCACTGCCTCCGACCGGGCCGTTGCCGGCGACGTGGCGCATGGCCAGGAGACCTTTTGGGGCAAGGGCGGCTGCGGTGGCTGCCACATGATCCGCGGCCGCGGCGGCATCACCGGTCCCGACCTCTCGAACATCGGCGGCGAGCGAACCTTAGGCGCCCTGCGCAACGCCTTGACCAAGCCTCGCCCGCGCATCCCGCGCGGCTACCAGCCGGTCGAGGTCGTGACCAGCGACGGCCGCAGCCTCACCGGCATCGTCAAGAACGAAAACAATTACTCCGTGCAGCTCCTCGATTCCGACAGCAAGCTGCAACTGTTCGCCCGCGACGAGCTGCGCCGGGTCACCTACAAGAGCGAATCCCTCATGCCCAGCAACTACGACCAGCGGCTCTCGCCCTCGGAGTTCCAGGACCTGCTGGCCTTCCTGAGCCGCCAGGCGATCCGCAAGGGCAGCGGCCCGCAGCGGCGTCCCAGCGACGACGACGACGACGACGACCCATGACAACCTGCCTCGCGACAGCCCGCATCGCCTGTTTCTTCCTGCTCGCCGCTCTGCCCGCCGCGGCCGAAGTGACCTATCAGGACCTGCTGCGGGCCGACCCCAACAACTGGCTGACCTATTCCGGTTCCTACAGCTCGCAGCGACACAGCCTGCTGAAGCAGGTACACAAGGGCAACGCCAGCGCCCTGGTTCCGAAATGGATCTTCCACATGCCGCGCGCCAATCACCTGGAGAGCGTGCCCATCGTGGTGGACGGCGTGATGTACGTTTCGCAGCCCAACGAGGTCTACGCGCTCGACGGCCAAACCGGCCGCGTGATCTGGGAATATCACCGCCAGCCGGCGCTCAATAAGGGCGCGAACCGAGGCGTGGCCGTCTACGGTAACAAGGTTTACTTCGGCACACCCGACGCCTTCCTGGTGGCCCTCGACGCGCGCAGCGGCAACCTCATCTGGGAAACCAAGCTGGCCGAAACGAAGGACGGCTACTGGTCCCCGGTGGCGCCGCTCGCGCTAAACGGCAAAATCATCATCGGCATCGCCCCGGGCGATCACGGCATGAACGGCTTCCTGGACGCCTACGACGCCGAGACCGGCCGCCGCCTCTGGCGCTGGAACGCCATCCCCAAGCCCGGCGAGCCCGGCTCGGAAACCTGGGGCGGCGATTCCTGGAAAACCGGCGGCGGCGACACCTGGCTCACCGGCAGCTTTGACCCCGAGCTGAACCTGATTTACTGGGGCATCGGCAACCCTGCCCCCGACTTCGACGGCGACGTGCGCCCCGGCGACAACCTTTACACCGAGTGCATGGTCGCCCTCGACGCCTCGACCGGCCAGCTCAAATGGTATTTCCAATTCACGCCCCACGACGTACACGACTGGGACGCGGTCGAGATCCCGGTCCTGGTCGATGCGCCTTTTCAGAGCCGGGGCGCGGCCGGGGCCGGTAAGGGAGCGGTTTCGAACCGCAAGCTCCTCCTCCAAGGCAACCGCAACGGCTTCTACTACGTCCTAGACCGCGCCACCGGCCAGTTCCTACACGGCACGCCCTTCGTCAAGATCAACTGGGCCGACGGCCTGACGCCGGAGGGCCGTCCCAACCGCATCCGCGGCGTCGAGCCGGCGCCCCAGGGCAACAAGGTCTGCCCGCCCACGGCCGGCGCCACCAACTGGATGTCTCCTGTCTACAATCCGGACACAGGCCTGTTCTATCTGTCGGCTCTCGAAGGCTGCGGCATCAACACCAAGTCGGCCGACAAGTTCCGCCCCGGCGGCTTCCCCTTCATGGCCGGCGGCTACATCGAAAGCCCCGAAGATCCCTGGCAGATGCACGTCCGCGCCCTCGATCTGGCGACCGGCGCCCTGAAGTGGGACCATCCGCAGATCGGCTCCCGGAGCTACGGCGCCGGCCTACTCTCGACCGCCGGCGGACTGATCTTCGCCGGCGACGACCAAGGCGTCTTCACCGCCCTCGACGCCCTAACCGGCCAGGCCCTCTGGCACTTCAACACCGGCCAGCGCATCTCCGCCTCGCCGATGACCTACAGCTTCAAGGGCAAACAGTACATAGCGGTGGAGGCGGGATCGAACGTGGTGGCGTTCGGGCTGTTCGGGGACGGGAAGTGAGGAAGCGGCTTCACCCGCCATCCAGCTCAATCCCGGTCCCGGCCGAAAGTATCGAGCGGAAGATCTATTGGATCCGCGGCCAAAAGGTTCTGCTCAGCACGGACTGGCGGAACTTTACGGCGTCGAGCCCCGCGTCCTGGTCCAGGCGGTCAAGCGGAACCTGGAGCGGTTTCCGGAAGATTTCCTGTTCCAGTTGAGCCGGGGCGAGTTCCTAGCCTTGAAATCACAAATTGTGATTTCAAGTTGGGGCGGCTTGCGCCGAGCCGCGCCCTACGCCTTCACCGAGCAAGGCGTGGCCATGCTCTCCAGCGTGCTTCGCAGCCGGCGCGCCATACAAGTCAACATCGCCATCATGCGAGCCTTCGTTTTGGCAACGGTTGACTTTGTGCTCTCAGTTTGAGAGCGTAGGGAAGTGGGATGCATGTCATCACGCGACGGACTCTCCTGCAATTCGCCGGCGACCATCCGGATGCGTATGTACCCTTGGACGACCGGTATCGGCTGCTAAGCGGCTGAGTTGGAAGAGCATCGTGGAGGTGAGGAAGACATTCCCGCACGCAGACGCCGTGGGGAGGTTTACAGTGTTCAACATCGGTGGGAACAAGTACAGGTCCGAGGTGAACTATCGGAGCGGCAGGATCTACATCATCGCCGTGCTGACCCACCGCGGGTATAGCAAGGGGGGTTGGAAGAAATGAGTTCGGTTCACATGGAGGTCGATCGGAAACGATACGGCAGGCTGCTGGCCCGCGCCTTGCCGGTGGCCATTCGGACCGAAGAGGAGAACAAACGCTTGACGGCTGAGTTGCGAGCGCGGGATCAGCGGTACGAGCGG
>JBGOUJ010000284.1:0-9455 GCA_041477005.1 Terriglobia bacterium
ATCGTGCAGCTCCCGTTCGAAGACCTCAAGTGTGGGAAAATCCAGCACGGTGGTTGGCGCTGGAATGTTGGCCTGGATCATCATGATGCCCCAGCTTCCGTGGAACATCCTTAACGAGAATACGCCCTGGGCCCGGGTGACTTGGTTGTGATACAGCTCCATCGGATTGATCGAGCGACTGCCAAATTCATCATCCTGCGCGTAAGGTCCGAAGACGGACGACAGCAGCACTCGGGCTCGAGCGCCCTTGGAGTGGGTCTGCATCTGTTTACATCCTGGTAACACGGTGACACACTTCTGGCGAACCTCGATGTAATTGTTTTGTCATATTCTTGAGGGAATTTCCTCTCGATTTAGCTTGTTCTTCTTTCTTCCCAACAACACTGCCCTTGCGATCGGAGCGTGGCTCGGCTTGGCGCTCGCCTGCTGCGCCGTAACGGGCGTTCTTACGTCATCTCCGGCGTTGAGGCCGGCAGAGGGTAAAGCACCTCCTGGTTTCTGCCCGTACTGCTCTCAGTAAGGCACTCTAGCCCGAACGAAGCCTGCCCCGGCCTTCGCCGTGCGGGCCGATCTCCTGTGTTACCAACGCCGACGCGGTTGCGTATTGACAGGCTCCTTTGTCACGCGTAAACCAGTCGAACCATGAAAACAATCATCGTCCCCCTAGTGTTCGGTTTGATACTGTCGCTTGGCGCCGAGAATGCCGCGAACGATCCCGGCGTTCGGGCCGGCGCGCCCGGAGCAGGAGGCAAGATATCCGGCTTGTCCCCTGGCGAAGCCGCTTTCTTTGACGCCGGAAAGGATGACTTCGAAGAAGTGCAATCGGTCTTGGGAACGGTTGCCGGCACCGAGGCCGGGCTCGGGCCGCGATTCAACCTGGATAGCTGCGCCGGTTGTCACGCCCAGCCAGCGACTGGTGGAACCAGCCCGGCTATGAATCCGCAGGTCGACGTGGCCAACAAGAACGGCGCAAACAATATCCTCCCGCCATTTATCACCATCGACGGGCCGGTGCGCGAGGTGCGGTTTCAGTATGGCAATGACGGCGCTCGCGACGGCGGCGTGCACGACCTGTTCACCATAGCCGGGCGCGATGACGCGAAAGGCTGCAAGCTGGCACAGCCCGACTTCACCCGCACTTCCAACTTGAGCTTCCGTATCCCGACGCCCACGTTCGGCTTGGGGTTGATCGAGGCGATTTCAGACGCCACGATCCTGGCGAATCAGCAGGCCAATTCCAACAAGAAACGGGCGCTGGGGATCTCCGGCCACACCAACACCAACGGAAACGACGGCACAATCACGCGCTTCGGCTGGAAGGCCCAGAACAAGTCCCTGCTGCTGTTCGCCGGCGAAGCCTACAACGTCGAGCAGGGCGTCACCAACGAGATCTTCCCCAACGAGCGCGAGCCGGAGTGCAAGTTCAACGGCAAACCGGAGGATCACACCGCATTCGACGCCTCGACAGCGACCGACTCGATGGCCAGCATCGCGAAGTTTGCCATCTTCATGCGTTTCCTCGCTCCGCCGGAGCCGGCGGCCGACACGCCTTCCACCAAGAACGGCCGCAATCTGTTCAGCCAGGTCGGCTGCGCCATGTGCCATACCTCAACGCTGACCACCGGCTCGTCGTCGACCGCGGCCCTCAGGAACAAGCCGGTAAATCTGTACTCCGATCTGCTGGTGCACAACATGGGAAAGAAGCTGGCCGACAATGTCATCCAGGGCAACGCCGGGCCGGACGAGTTCCGTACGGCGCCGCTGTGGGGCCTCGGAAAGCGGATCTTCTTCCTGCACGACGGGCGCACCAAAGACTTGCTGGAAGCGATCGCCGCTCACGGCAGCCCCGGCTCGGAAGGGAATGAAGTCGTGGAAAACTTCAAGGAGTTGAAGGAATCGCAAAAGCAAGACATCCTCAATTTTTTGCGTGGGCTGTAGGACTGCGTCCCGCCGTGGCGCCCCGGCCCGGATTACCGGCGGCCGGACAGCAAGCGTAGCGCCCGCTTCGGCGGCGGTGACGCCTCGATATTGTTACCTGTTGAGCCTCGCCCACTCGGAAAGCGGTACCAGCTAGCGTACTAGTAGGGCTGGACCAGAGCCGCGAAGGGCAGAAGCCGCAACTCGTTGCCAGAGCTCGCTTACCAGTTAGCGTACTAGTAGGACCGGAACAGGAGCGGGTCGGAGCCGGTTTGCCAGCGCCCGTCTTTGGCGGCGGCTTCCCCGTCCGCCAATCCAAGATGCCTATGAAATTATTCGAGATTACCTCTTGACTCGACACTCTCCCCGAGCTAGACTACTGCCATTCATAATGCTGTCTTAATACAATAACAGCCTTCCTGAAAGGCTGCCTCCTGGCCGAAGTGAGGAGGCGCCCGAAGAGGCTAGCTCCCCCCCGAGCTGGGAAACCGTCTGCGTTCCGCGGGTGTGACCGCCCGCCTCTATATATTTTTCTTCCTTTATGAAGAAAGCCGACCCGGTTGCGTTCATGGTAGTGGGGGCAACCGCGCGTGGGGAAATCCCCGACGGGGAGCTTGTGCGGAGGTTCCAGGAAACCGGCGATCAGGAGTGCTTCCTGGCGCTCTTCACAAGGTACCAGCGGACGGTTTATGGGTCCTGCCGATGCTTTTTCGAGAATGCAGAGGCGGCCGAGGATGCGACCCAGGAGGCCTTTTTGCGCGCCTTCCAAAACTTGCACCGGTTTGTGGACCGAGACTTCGCCGGCTGGATTCTGCGCATTGCCCGGAACGTGTGCATCGATCAATTCCGCCGGCGGCGGCGGGAGGAGGCCCTTGAGGAGGCGGAAGCCACTCCTTCCCCCGGGCCCTCTGTGGAACATGCGGCCGGGCTCCGGCTAGCCGCCGAGAAGGTCCTGGAACAGATGGAGCAGTTGCCCGCCGACCAACGGCGCTGCCTGGAGCTGATTATCGAAGGCCACTCCTACCAGGAGATGGCGGCTATTACTACCTTGAGCGTCGAGGCGGTGAGGTCCAATCTCCAGAATGGACGCCGAACGCTGTGGCAGCGGCTGGGAAAAGTATTAGCCGGGCTGAAATGATGGATTGCAACGAAGGGAATTTCCTGGAAAAGCTAATGCCTTCTTTGCGAAAAGGCGGCCCGAAACCCGACGCATGTCCGGCCCCGGAGTCGCTTTGCGCCTTTGCGGAGGGGGTGCTGGACGCTGAGGACCGCAGGGGGGTGGAACTCCACTTGGCTAGCTGCCCCAGGTGCTCCGAGCTTGCAGACAGGCTCATGCGCTTTGAGGACGCCGCGGTGCCCGATGCGGAGTGGCGCGGCGTAGAGAAGCGCCTGGGGAACTGGATGGATTCTTTTCTGCAAGCCGAAACGGCCAAGGCGGCAAGGACCCCGGCTAGCCACGGCGCTAGTCCCAGGTGGCGATTCTGGCACTTGGTGCCCCGCCCGGCAGTTCTCTACGGCTTGGCGGCCGCCGCCATCTTGGGGCTTGGCGGTCTTACGTTCTCCTTATTATTACTCCGACGGCTCCCTGCTCCCTCGACTGTGGCTTCAATCACCAAGCCCCAAGCCGGTCCCAGGACCGAATTCCCAAGGCAGGCCCCTCAAGGGCGGCGCGCGCCTCCCGCTACGCTTCCCAGGGAGCAGTCCACCAGTCCTGCTGCGACGGAAAGTCCAGTCTTGAGGAGCTATTCCGGGAAGAGCACCGGCAACGAGATTAGGCCGACCCCGAACCAGGTTCGCACGGTTGAGCAGAATCAGCCCGCGAAGGCGGCGGATTCCGATATTATTCCCGAGGCGGCTGGCCCACTGGAACCAGCGGTCGTGCTCCTTCCAGTACCGCCACGTGCGGACGGCAATCGCACAACGCAAACCGCGGAGGCTGTCCCGGCGCCTCCTCGGAACGATTCGGGTGCACAGGCAGCGCGCGCTTTGGCGCAGATCACGCCGCCAAGCCCAACGGAACCACCGGCTGCGCCCCGTATGGCCGATTCATGCCCGTTTTGCCTAGTCCTGAAGTCGCGACCTGCAAGGACTCGTGCGACCGCCTCGCAGGCATCACCTCTCACCCCCAAGGCGGCTGGCCCAACGGAACCAGCGGCCGTGCCCCTTCCATTACCGCCGCCTGCGGACAGCAATCGCACAAGTCAAACTGCGAACGCTCTCCCACCACCTCCCCTGAACGATTCAGCCGAAATACCCAAGCTGGCGCGGGAACCAGAGGCTCCGGCCACATCGAGGGTCACCCCGCTTCCGGTGAGACCGAAAGAGTCTGACCCGGTGGTCTCGCGAATACCGGAGCAGGCGGGACTGTACTACCTAACCGGAAACGAGTTGGTCAGGCTGGACCTGAGAAGCCTGGCAGCGGCTAAAACCGCCGGCCTTTTCAGCCATCGGACCTCCGCCGGGATCAATCGCGTGAAGACAAATGCCTACCTCATCGGGCCGAGCGCCAAGACTAGGGTAAGAGAAACATCCCCCGTCTTCTACCTACGGCTCCCCGAAGGGACCAGCATCGATGAGGTTGCCTTGGTCAGCCTGAACGTCAAACAAGACCGAAGAGAACTGGAGCTCTCCGCCAAGAGCGGCTTTCTCGGGTCGAAGCAGGGGATTCGAATGGAGGTTATGAAGCCATTTGAATCCCAGGAAGTGGCTGCGGGTGTCTACAAAATCGGCAGCATGCTCCCCAAAGGCGAGTACCTTTTCTACCTTATCGGAACCGCCGATCAGGTCAGAGGGGTTCAGGGCAAGGGATACGATTTCGGTTCAGAGGGACCGGGAACACGCCCTTTGGCGCAGATGGCGCGGGCCTCGACAGCTCCAGGTCCCCCACCGCCAACCCCGGCGCTGGTGGACCTCCCGCCTTCGCCCGCGCTCGGCACCGTCTACGTGAGCGCTCAGAATGCCGCGAACCGGCTTCTGTTGAACAGTGACGGCTCCTTCTTGCTGCAAGAGAACGGCCAGGCATACAACGGGACTTATCTAGTTAACGGCAGCACGCTGAAGATCCACATCACGCAGTTGGATAAAGACGTGGATATTGCAATTGACGGCGCCAGGCTCGTTGTGAACGGCGACGAGACCTGGGTTCAGCCAGGCCGACAGGCGTCGACGCCATCGGGACGAACGACTGTCAACAAAGGGGACACCGTCGATCAGGTTAAGGCCAAGCTCGGCCCGCCTGAAAAGGTCGTGAGTCTGGGCTCGAAGCTGATCTACCTTTACCAGCATCGGAAGGTCACTTTCGCAGATGGCAAAGTCGTCGATGTCGAATAGACAGGAAACCGGAGGCCGCCTATGTGGCGCCGGCGGCTCCCCGAAGGAGGCATGACGACAACGCACGTCCACGAGGCGAGTGCCTCGATTGAGCGTGGGGCTGACGCCGGTCAAATCCTTCGCCGAGCTACGAGGTCATTCGGCCGCTTCAAAGGTACGCGGTACCTCGCGATCTGTGCGGGCCTCACACGATGTCGCTTGATCTCGCAGCTCCTCGGCACCCTTATAGGACTGTCGTTCAGAGCGAGCTCCAGCATTGGCTGGGGAGAGAAGGCGGCCGCAGTTCAATGTCCGCCACAATGCCGGAATTGTGCGGTAAGTTCCCGCTTCGATGCTCAGCAAAACCGAACCCTCGCAACCACAAAGAGCAAAAATACCCGCCGCGTGTGTGGAATTCTCGGCCCCTTTGCGTTCCTGGTAGTGCTACAACAGCAACAGCAAGATGCCAACCAGGCCGAGGCGGAGGTTCAGCAGGCCGCGGACAGCCCCGTTCAGAGGAGGATTTGACAATGAGACAGCAACTCGGTAGGGCAGTGCAAGTTTTCGCCGTAGTAGCCAGTGGAGGGCGGGCGTACCGCCGGATCGCTCTCTGGTACCAGCGACGGGCCGTCGCATTGCCCTTTCACTCACAAAGGCAGCGACGTTCCCGACCACGTCACCTCTGGTTCGACCCAGCAGCGCCAGGGAGATCTATACGGAGGTTTGGCATGACGACAGGATCCTTCCTAATTGCGTTCGTCAGCCTCGCGCTTTGTGGCTCGCTCCTCAATGGTACGACTGCCGCACAGGCGCCAGGTCCTAAACAAGCCACCCCAAAGCCTATCGCTCCCAAAGCAAAGTCGGAGCCTAAGGCTCAGGCGGCTTCAGCAGCTACGCCCGAGCGGCAAGCAGACTCTCTTTCAGTGGACGAGGTGATCCAGCTCGTGCACGAGGGCCTGTCGGAGGACCTGGTCATTGCAAAGGTGAAGAAAAACGGCAAGGCCTTTGACCTGAGCACGCAGCAACTTCTGCAACTGAAAAAAGCCGGAGCAAGTAACAACCTCATCAAGGTGATGATGAATCCTGAAGTCGACTTCGCGCAACCCGCCGCTCCTGGTCCTGCCCCAAGCGTGGCCCCAACCCCTTCTCGCGAGACCGACAGAAAACCAGGCCGGGACGTTGTGCTCCGTGACGGCACCGAGGTAAATAGAGCTAGTGGACCGCCTTCTATAACCTCTCCACCAAGCGAACCGACGGCTGCACTCGGTACCGCGGCAGTGTCGTCACCGACCCACGAGCGCCTTGATCAGGCAGTAGGGGCCCTTTCAGAAATGATGGGGACACCTGATAAAGCCGTCCCGCGGGACTTGATGAAGAAAGCACATTGCATTGTTGTCGTACCAGGTCTCAAGAGGGCAGCCTTTGGAATCGGGGCAAAGTACGGAAAGGGCTTTGCTTGTTGCCGTGCGACATCCGGCCTGGAGTGGGGCGCGCCAGCCGCGGTCCGCGTCGAAGGTGGGAGCTTTGGGTTTCAGATTGGTGCCTCTTCGACCAGTGTGGTAATGCTGGTGATGAACGAGAAGGGGATTGAGAAGCTGACTCGCAGCAAATTCACGCTTGGAGGAGACGCTTCGGTTGCCGCCGGTCCTGTAGGACGTAGTGCCAGCGCTGACACCGACGCTTACATGACTGCCGAGATTCTATCCTGGTCTCGCTCGAAGGGCATTTTTGCCGGCGTTGCACTCAACGGCGCTACTTTACGGCAGGACATCGATGGCAATCAGGACCTCTATGCCGAGCGCCTGGACAACAGGCAGATCCTGATGACTTTCATGAAGCCACCACTTGCCGTCTCGAAATTCTCCTCGTTGTTAAATGCATACTCAAAAGGAGAAGAGTTGAGGAGCGGGGATGGCGCCCCTGGCGCCGCCAGAACATCGCTGCAAAATGCTGAGGCTCCGAAGACTCCGCAAAATACCGGCGGCGGCGACAAGGGCAAGAACGAAGATGCAGGGCTCGCCGGCGCCCGGCGGCTCTTCATCACGGCAAAGTCAGCGGATGTCGGCGGTGATGCGTTTGCCGACAAGGAGCTCACGGACAGCGTGAGCGACTTGAAGGCATCGGCCGCAAAAAAGTTCTCGGTCATTGAGACCGAGGGCGAGGCCGACTTGAAGCTTGTGCTGCTAGGAAGGCAGTACGAGCAAGTGCGGCCAACGATCATGAGGCATAAAACCCAGAGGACCGAAGGGATCCTCAATTGCGCCCTCTATCGTCGGGAGGGCTCGGAGTGGAAACCGGTCATCAAGCTGCGAGCTCAATCGCTTTACTGGAAAGACGCCGCATCGAAAATGATCGGGGAGGTGAGCAAGTCGCTCAACTCGCCCAAATAAAGGTCAGTTTTCTTCCGATTTCCGAAGTTGTTGTGCCACTTCACGCCACGCGCGAACTTCAAGAACCGCGGAGGCCGCACAACCAGTATCTTCCGTACCAGCGGATGCTGCGGGTGCACGGAGAGCAGAGGGTTTTAAGCAATTGCTGAAGGAACGATACGATGGAAAAGTCCTGGTCACAGTTGTCCCGGGACTAATTGCTGGCGAGTTCAAGAAGGGCTTTGTCCCCTTAGGTCCAGGCCAATGCCAGTATGCTTTGGCACATTATCATGAAAGTGTTCCGGTCCCGGACCGAAAACGAAGCAAACCCTCTGGAACTGTGGGGGAAGAAATCATCTGACATGGATCAGTTGGACGAGACAACGTTTGCTGACCTACCATAAGGGTCTGAACGTGAGTTCCGTTGAGAACGGTGAGCCACTAAAGGTTCACAAGTTCTATATAATGTCAGACCATGTTGAGTTTAACCTGATGACAACGAGGTTGGGACACATGCGTGACATCGACATGAACAAGGCTTCGAAGCGGACACGAACCACGGTAAGCGGGCGTGAGGTCCGCCAAACAGCGTCGGTGGGCGGTTTCGGACTGAGGTTCAGGTTTTATTTCGATAAGGAGAAGATTCTCGACGCGGGAAATTATGAGGCAGTTGTCAGCGAGATAAATAAGTACCTGCTTCCTAAAGACGAAGCAGCAGTGGCCTTGAGTGCCGAGAAAAACGTCGAGATTGATCCGGGTATGAGCGAAGAGGCCGTCATCCAGAAGCTTGGTCAACCCCTGAAGTCAATTCGCGTGGGTAGTCAGAAGTCGCTCACGTACGAAGACATGACTGTGATCCTAAGGGAGGGGAAGGTAGTCGAGGTGAAGCTAAGATAACGTGCTCTAAGCTTAGGAGTGTGGTCGTTACCAGGAAGGCAGACTGCCCTCGTGGGCGTGATAGTGGGGGCGCGCACACACAAACCCGTCGTACTTGCTGCTAAATGCGAGTTGGTATTACGCCAGGCAGACATGCCTGCTGGAGGACTAACGAAAATCGCTATGTACAACGAGTTAAGAGAGTTTGTGATGCCCTGGCGTCGGAAAAGACTCGTTTATCTGAGCCTGCTGCTGGTCCTGGCTAGCTGCCTCGCGACCGCGCAGGAAACGCGACCGTCTCTGTACGCTACCCCGGAGTCCCCGTCGCCTGCGCTCGGCTGCAACGGCCCCCCGTCCCCCTTTGATCCGAGTCCCGCCGATCCCCATGTAGCCCTCATTGAAGACGACCCGTCCGACACCAATTCCCTGGATACCCGCACGCCTCTCATTCTCATCCACGGCGTTCACGGCAACAAGCCCCCACAAGGGCCCGATAACATCTGCACGCCCTACGTCGGCTACTGGCGCTCGTTCATCGAGTACTTCAACAAGAATGAACGCCGCCAATACAAGCTGTATCGCTTCCATTACGAGAGCGACCGCTATTCGGTTTGGGAAATTGCGCGCGCCTTCCGCAACGCCCTGGACCAGCAAATCACGACGCCCCAGCCGCTCGTAATTGTCGCCCACAGCATGGGCGGCCTCGTCGCCCGCTATTACATGAACTACCACTCCCACAACGTCGGCCGGTGGAACGGCCAGCGCGGCGGCGAGCGTGTCACGAAACTCATTACCCTGGCTACTCCTCACCACGGCAGCCCCGGTGCGGGCGACGGGTCCCGCGAGGAACTGGTCACTGACCCGACCTGGCACTTCTACCTAGATTTCGCATCCTACGTCTATTGGTACGTCGGCGTTGGCCTCAGCCACCCGACCGGAAGCGTCAGAGCGGACCAACCTAACCGCCAGGACCTGCTCTGGGAC
>JBGOUJ010000285.1:0-9431 GCA_041477005.1 Terriglobia bacterium
CGCGTCTTCTACGTGATGAAACTCGTCGAAGGAACGCGCCTGGACCGTTTCCGCGAGAGCGCCGCGTCACTGACCGATCTGCTGCGTGCCTTCCAGAAGACCTGCGAGGCGGTGGCCTTCGCCCATTCTCATGGGGTGATCCACCGGGACCTCAAGCCGGAGAACATTATGGTCGGCTCGTTCGGCGAGGTGCTGATCATGGACTGGGGAGTGGCGAAGCTGGCGGGGGTCGAGGCCGACGCTCCCGGCGCCGTGATGGGCACGCCTGGTTACATGGCTCCCGAGCAGGAGCGTGGGGAAACCGATCGAACCGACGAGCGCAGCGACGTATACGCGCTGGGGGCGATCCTGAATTTCCTGGTGGGCCGGGCCGGTGGGCCACGGCGGCTCCAAGCGATCTGGGCCAAGGCCACGGCTGCGGAGGCGGACGCGCGCTACCCGAGTGCCCGCGAACTGGGCGCCGAGGTGGCGCGCTTTCTCGACGGCTTGCCGGTTGAGGCCTATCCGGAAGGGATCTTTGAGCGATTGGGCCGCCTGGTCGAGCGCAACCGAATCGCGGTCGTGCTGGTGCTGGCCTACCTGCTCATGCGGACCCTGCTGCTTTTTTTCGGCAGGCGTTAAAGGAAATCGCCGGTTCGTGTAATAGGGAATGAGACGGAGCCGCGACGGGACGACCTATGGGCCCGGAGAGGTTGCGCAAAAGGAGGCAGTTCATGAGCAAGCCACTGGTGGGGGTAATCCTGGGAGGGGTTCTCGGAGTATTCGACGGACTGACGGCCTGGTTCACCCCGGAGGTCCGATTGCAAATCATGGGCATCGTGATCGGGTCCACGTTCAAGGGCATCATCACGGGAGTGGCGGCCGGGGTGTTCGCCCGAAAGGTGAATTCCCTGCCCTTGGGGATCGTCTTCGGGCTGGCCGTCGGGCTGCTGCTGAGCTTTGGCGTGGCATCCATGGGCGACGCCAACGGCCGGCATTACTATTTCGAGATCATGCTGCCGGGCGGCACGCTGGGGGCGATTGTGGGCTTCGCCACGCAGAAACTGCCGAAAGGCAGTCGACAGTATGCGGTGGGCAGTGGGCAGTAGACGACGTGAAGACGGAGGAGAGGGAACACAGAGGAGAGAGGAGAGAGGCCGGAGTGTGGTGTTGTTTGGTGTTGGAAAGTGGTTACGCCACTGCGACTAACGCAAGGGGCTGAGAGGGCCTAGGCTAGCGACCTACCGCCAGCCACACCACGGGAACCGAGAACAGCAGGCCGTCCAGGCGGTCCAGCACGCCGCCGTGGCCGGGAAGGATACTGCCGCTGTCCTTGATGTTGGCGCCGCGCTTGAGAGCCGATTCAGCCAAGTCGCCCACCTGGGCGGCGACGTTGGCGGCCGCCGAAAGGGCGAGCGTGAAGGGCAGGGGCGGCGCGTGGGGAAGGAAATGGCGGAGGTAGAGCGTCGCCAGCGGCGCTGCGAATAGGAGCGATGCCACGGCCCCCTCCCAAGTCTTGCCGGGGCTGATGCGAGGGGCGAGCTTGTGGCGTCCGAAGGTCTTGCCGGCGTAGTAGGCGGCGGTGTCGCCGATCCAGTTGATCAGCAGGACGTAGAAGAGCCAATGGGGGCCGGCCCGCAAGTCCAGGTCAGCGGCGAGGCGAAAGGGAACGGCCGTATAGACAATGCCTAGCAGGGTGGCCGCTACGGCGGGCAAAGCGCCCGCGAGATCCCGACCGCCGAGCATCGCAAGCGTGAGAAGCAACAGGGTGATGCCCAGAAAGAACGGCGCCCCCAGGGCGGGCTCCGACACCACCACGCAGGCGCCAGCCAGATAGGCAACCAGGCGCATGGGCTGCGTCCCGGACTGCTCGACCAGCCGGAGAAACTCGCTCAAGCAGAGCAGGGCGACCAGGGCCAGGGCCCAGCGAAGGCTGTAAGGAGGCGCCCGGAAAATCAGGCCAATGACAACCGGGATCAGAACCGCGGCGGTGAGGACGCGCTTCACGGATTCGAGCGTGCGGCTACCGGCACCAGCTCTTCACTGGGCTCCGGATCGCCGACGCCGCCGTAGCGGCGCTCGCGTTTCTGGTAATCGAGAATCGCCTGCAAAAGGTCGCTGCACCGGAAGTCGGGCCACATCTTTTCGGTCACCCAGATCTCGGAGTAGGCGATCTGCCACAGCAGGAAATTGCTGACGCGCATCTCGCCCGAGGTGCGGATCAGCAGGTCCGGGTCGGGGGTGCCGGCGGTGTACAGGTTGGCGGCGATCGTCTCTTCGGTGACGCGGCCGACGGACGGCCCCTTGCGGCGCTCGCGTTCGAGGATGGCGTTTACGGCGTCGACCAGCTCGGTGCGGCCGCCGTAATTGAGGGCAATGGTGAGCTGCAGGCCGGTGTTGGCGGCCGTATCCAGCATCGCCGAGTCGAGGTCGCGCTGGACCTCCTCCGGCAGCTCGTCGATGCGGCCGATCACCTGCAGCCGCACGCCATTGCGCTTCAGCTCCGGGAGCTCCTTGTTGAGCGAGTGGCGCAGGAGGTGCCACAGCGTCTCCACTTCGACCCGGGGCCGCTTCCAGTTCTCAACCGAGAAGGCGTAGAGGGTCAGCCAGCCGACGCCAAGCTGGGCGCAGCTCTCGATCGCCTCGCGCACCGGACCGACGCCGGCGCGGTGACCGGCCACGCGAGGAAGGTGACGCCGCTGGGCCCAACGGCCGTTGCCGTCCATGATGACGGCGATGTGGCGCGGCAGCCGCCGCGGATCGATTTGCTCTGCCAGCCGGTGCTCCTGGCTACCCGGCTTTACGGCATTGAAGAACTTTTCCATGCAGCAGGAGTATAGCACGGAATCCCGTGTCGGCGATGCCGGTCATCGGCGGAAGAACCCCCGGCGAAAAGAAAGATCCCGCGGGCCCGACAAGAACCCGGCCCACCGCATGAACGCCTTTTGCTCGGAGGCCCGCGCCTTTTCGAGCTGGTCGCGCAAGATCTTCCCCTGAGGCAGGCCAGTTCTCTTGGAAGTCGTGACGAGCCATTCGGCGAGCTGTGACGTAAGACGTAGTGTGATTGTGTGACTCACACGGTCAATTGTAACAACATAGGATCGTGGATCGTAGATCGTGGATCGTGGGCCCGAAGTTTTTCCCACGATCGGCGCCCTGGAGCCGCCAGAGGTTCTTCCCACGATCCACGTTCCACGATCCCGGCAGCCTACCGGCGCTGGCGCCGGTAGGCTGCCGTTACCGTCGTTCTTAGGCCGCCGCGCGGGGTGAATTCGCCAACCAGGGTGGCCGAAACCGGCCGCACGGCCCGCACCACATCGCCCAGCATCCGGTTGATAACGTTCTCGTAAAAAATGCCGAGGTTGCGATAGGCCAAAATATAGTGCTTGAACGATTTCAACTCCAGGCACAGCTTTTCGGGTTCGTATTCGAGCGTCAAGGCGCCAAAGTCGGGCAGGCCGGTCTTAGGGCACACCGAGGTGAACTCCGGAATCACGATCCTGATTTGGTAGCCACGGAACTGGTTGGGCCAGGTCTCGATGGCGGGCAGCTTGGCGTCGAGGCCGGCCTTGGCGTGCTTCGCGGTGTACTCAGGCAATTTCCACCATTTCTTTGAAAAGCTCCGCCGGCGCCACTCGCACGACCAGCCGGATGGCCCAGGTTAGTTGCTGCAGGATCACGCCCGGGAGACGGCAAGAGCTTCGAGCCCACGATCTACGATCTACGATCCACGTTCCGCTGTCAAAGTACTCAGGCAATTTCTACCACTTCCTTGAAAAGGTCCGCCGGCAGCTCGATGCCGCTCACGCGCAGCCGCTCCAGAATCCGCGGCGGCTCGCCGCCCCACTCGAAGCGCCCCAGCACTTTGCCCGCATCGCTGACGCCGGTTCGCCGGAATTCGCAGATCTGGTTCAACTCGACCACGTCGCCCTTCACGCCGAGGACCTCGGAGATGTTGATCATCTTGCGGGAGCCGTCGGAAAGGCGCGCCACCTGCACCACCAGCTTGATGGCCGAGGCGAGCTGCTGCAGAATCACACGGACCGGCATTTCCAGATCGGCCATCAGGACCATGGTTTCCAGGCGCGAGAAGGCGTCGCGGGGGGTGTTGGCGTGGACCGTGCTCATCGAGCCCTCGACGCCGGTGTTCATGGCCTGCAACATGTCGAGCGCTTCGGCCCCGCGGCACTCGCCCACGATCATGCGGTCCGGCCGCATGCGCAGCGCCGTCCGCAACAGTTGCCGCTGGGTGATGGCGCCCTCTTTTTGGATGCTGGCGGGGCGGGTCTCAAACTTGACGACGTGTCTCTGCTGGAGCTGCAGCTCGGCCGTGTCCTCGATGGTGATCACGCGCTCCTCTTCCGGGATGGCGCGGGAGAGGGCGTTGAGCATGGTGGTCTTGCCCGAGCCGGTCCCGCCGGAGATCAGGACCGTGGTCTTGGCCTGGACGCAGGCGTTGAGGAATCGCAGCATGCTCTGGGTCAGCGTGCTGGTCTTGACCATCTCCTCATTGGTGATGACGTAGCGGCCGAAGCGGCGGATGCAAAGTGAGGGGCCGTCGATCGCCAGCGGCGGGATGATCGCGTTGACGCGCGAGCCGTCCGGCAGGCGGGCGTCGACGATGGGCTGCGCCTCGTCGATGCGGCGGCCGACCTGCGAGACGATCTTCTCGATGATGTGCATCAGGTGAGCGTCGTCCTTGAAGCGGACGCCGGTCAGCGACAGTTTGCCGTGGCGCTCGATGAACACGCGGTTGTGGCGGTTCACCAGGATGTCGGAGATGGTCGGCTCCTTGAGCAGCGGCTCCAGCGGCCCCAGGCCGAGGGCCTCGTCGAGCACTTCCTCGATGATCTTGTTCTGTTCGGCGGTGTTCATGGGGACCCGCTCTTCCTCGAGCAGGCGCTCCACAATGCGGCCGATCTCCGAGCGCATGCGCTCCTTGGGCACCGAGGAAAGATGGTCGTAGTTGAGCACGCCGATCAGCTTCTTATGAATATCGGACTTGAGCTCGAAATAACGGTCAGCGGCCGTCGGCACCGAGGAAGGTCGGGACGACTGGCCAGGAATGCGAAAGTTGCTGGACATCCACTCTAAAGTAACAGTGTTCAGTAAGGAGTGACAAGTGACGAGCGCCTGTCGCTCAGGAGCGCGCTACCCTCCTGGCGACCGGTGCAATCGAACCGGCAGGGGCTTGGGATAGCCTTCGAAATCCTGTTTTCTCCGGCGCAAGGCCTTGTAATCGTAATCAGGACTCCCATGTGTGACAGCGGGTCAGTGCAGCCGGGGCCAGAGCGAGTGGCCTTCCGTTTCGGAAAGCTCGACGCCGAGGATTTCGGCGAAGGTGGGAGCCAGGTCCAGCATGGAGATCTCGGGGAGGCGTTGGGGTTTTACGCCGGGTCCCCAAAGAATGAACGAGGCGCGGTAGTCGGCGCGGACGGGCCAGAGGCCGTGGACGCCCTGGTGGTTGCCGGCGGAGAGCGCGGGGCCATCTTTCGCCGGGCTGGGAATGATGTTGCGCGCCGTCTCGAAGGCGGCAGTCCAGGAGCCGAGCTCGGGGGCCAGCCGGCGCACTTCCTCCATGGGCACCTCGCGGGCCAGCGCGCCGGCGCCGATCATTTTGCGGAACTGCGCGGCGGCCGCCTCCGATGTGGCGCCGATCAGGCCCTGGCTGACTGGGGCGTCGGGAACGACCGCCCGGGGGCGGAAGATCTGGTCCGCCGTCTCAAAACCGTGATCGGAAACGATGGCCACGCGCGTTTGCGGCGGCAGGGCCTGCAGAGTCCAGGCGAGCAGCTCGTCCTGGTATTCGAGCAGGGCGAAATCGTGCCGGGAGAAGGCGCCGGTCTCGTGCTCCTCGGCGTCGAGGTCCGCGATGTGGACCAGGGTGAGGACCGGTTGCTCCCGCTCCAGCAGAAATCGTGTGGCGACGAGAACGTTGCGGTCGCTGAGGCTCGAGACGCGAAACGAAGGATAGGCGCGCGAGATGCGATCAAACAAACCGGGGGTGGAATGTTTCTCGATGGGATCAAGGGCGATCTCGTGGCCGGGGCGCTCGATCCAGAATTCGGGAATGTTGAAATCGACGTCGGCGCCGACCATGACCGGCCAGAAAACGCCGGCCGTCTTGAGCCCTTTCTCGCGCGCGGCTTGCCAGAGGGTCCGGGCTTTGAGGAAGCGCACGAACCACCAGCGCTGGCCCGGCTGTCCGGGCTGGTCGTTGGTCAGGATGCCGTGGCGGGCGGAGGGGACGCCGGTGATGATGGTAGTGTGCGAGGGCCAGGTGACGGTGGGGACAACCCCGAGGACACCCTCGGCCACGGCTCCTTCCTTCATCAGGCGGCGCAGGGTTGGAATGCGAAGGCCGAGCTGGTCGGCGTCGCGCAAGTAGCGGTGGTCCAGGCCGTCGATCGAGATTACGAGCAGGGGCCGCGGCTGGGCGTTCAAGGCCGTGACGAAGGCCGAGGGACAAGCGACGAGCAAGAGCAGCAGGACGCGAAGCATGGGCAACACAGTAGCGCGGGGATTGGAGGCGGGTCAAGGTGGGATAATGGCGGCGTGGCAATTCTGCTGAAGGTCAACGGGAACGATTCAGGGCGCGACCGGCTGCTCGCCTCGGTCGCCGGGCGCAGATTTCCAGCGGCGGTCAGCGTGGCCAACACGGGCAGCGCGCCCGTCGTAGTGGAGCTGCGACTCCGGCCGGGATCCGGGGCGAAGGTCAGCATCACCGACGCCCGGCTGGAGATCGGTCCCGGCGCTATCGCGGAGACGACCATTCTGGCGGAAACCCCCAGCGCCTCGGCGGGCGATACAGTGCTCGAAGCGCTCGTGGAGGGCGTGGTTGAGGCCGAGTTCCGGCTCACGGCCGTGTCGCTGGCTCGGGAGTCGGTCTTTCACAACCTGGTACCGAAGAGTTCCTGAAGACGCCGGGCCTAGCCCGATTTCCCTCGCAAGAGCCGGTCCAGGCTCCACGGACCGGGTCCGGCCGCGAACAGGTAAAGATAAATGAAGCAGTAGAGCACTGCCAGCTCGCCTCCGTTTCGAAGAGGCCAGAAGCCTCTCGGAAAGTGCGACGTGAAGTACGCCACCGCCATCTCGCCGCACAGAAGGAAGGCTACCGGGCCGGTGAGGAGGCCGAGAAGGATCAACAGCCCTCCGAATGTTTCGAGCGCCCCGGCGACCCAAATCCGAGACAGGAACTGGGCATGCGCGCCCCTTCCGCCCAAGCCCCCAAAAAGGCCGAAGAGCTTCTGAACCCCGTGCAGGGAAAAGGTGAACCCGACAATGATGCGCAGCAAGGAGCGGGCGTAAGGCTCGAAAGAAGAGATCCGTGTGGATAGCATCGATATGCTCGGTCAAAAAACGGCCATAACCTCGGTGACGTCGCCAAACACTCCGGACCACAGATCCATGTGGTAGACGCCCGGGAAGATGTCCTTCGTGAACCGCGGGAAATCCAGCATGGTGATCTCACCACACTTCTTTTTCATCTCTTCGGCCTGGGGGTTGCTGCGCCGGCCGGTGCTCCGGCTCTTGAACAGGAAGCGCATCGGCCAGGTGTTGGACGCAATGCGGGCCAACTTGTCTTTCTCGGTCAGGGAGCGGGCGAGGGCATGGTTCTCGGAAGCCAGAATCAGGCCGGCGGCTGTCAAACCGGCGCCGGCTGTCTTGAGAAACTCTCGCCGATCCGAGTTGGCATGATTCCCGTTCTCTTCACTCATAATCTTTCCTTCTGCAGTCCTGGCGAGGGATTCCATTTTTGGCCCCTGACCCGGTAACAGCATACACCAGATCCGGGCCGCCGGGCCGCGTCCGGCCGCCGGGGGCCAGTGGGGCCGCCCGGATCAGCTCGGGCCAGAACTGAGCCAGCTCGGACGCATTGACTTAGTCCACTGGTTAGTCTACCCTGGGATGAATACGATGACAGTCAACGTGCACGACGCGAAAACTCACCTGTCCAAGCTTGTCGCTCGGGTCGCTACCGGTGAGGAGATCGTCATCGCAAAAGCCGGCAAGCCGGTGGCGCGCCTGGTGCCGGCCGCCGGCAAGCGCCGCCAGCGTGTCCCTGGCAGCGCTAAGGGCAAGATCTGGATGGCCCCTGACTTCGACGCCCCCCTCCCACGTAAGGTCCTCGACCGGTTCTACAAGTGAAGGCGCTCGTGGACAGCAACGCTTTCCTGTGGTGGACGCTGGACGATCCCCGTTTGTCCCGTCGCGCCCGCAAACGATCCAAGATGCCGATACGGACTTGTTTTTCAGCGCTGCAAGCGCTTGGGAAATCGTCATCAAAGCTCAGCTCGGGAGACTCCGCCTGCCGGATCGCGCGGACCGGTTCCTCTCCGAGCAAGTGGCCATCAACGCCATGCAGAGTCTGCCAGTCAGTCTTAGTCACGCTCTGCAGGTCCTGGCCCTGCCGAACCACCATCGCGATCCTTTCGACCGCATCCTGGTGGCACAGAGCCAAGTCGAAAATCTGCCAATTGTGACTGCCGACCGGATCTTCGCCCGCTACGGGGTGGAGACCATCTGGTAGGGATCGCTAACTTTCCGCGTGGAGATACTCGGCCAGCCTGCTGACGTTCAGATCAGCGGCGCGGGCAGCGACGACAAACGCGGCCAACGGGCCGGCCAGCCGCGGCAGGGCTCTGTTGGTGATGAATCTACTGTACGTAGGTCACCGGTACGAGGGGTCCGGTAGTGGGGCTGCTGGCGTTGCTCACCTTGATCGTCACGGGCAGGCGGTCGCCGTTGATGTGATCGCCGGGAACGCGGATGTTGATCTGATTCAGGCCGACGAAGCCGGGTGCGAAGCCGCTCCATTCGACGATCATCTCCGCCTGGCTGTAGCGCGCGTCGCCGATGAAGACTCTGGGCTTGACGGTGGTCGCGAGCGGCGAAGAAGGGCTCGGCCTGCCGGCCTGCAGCGTCACGCCCGGCGCCGGCGGCAAGCCGGTAGCGAACAACACCAGATCTTGGTCTCGACGGGCGGGGTGGTCCGGGGTGACCGCACGCATGTCGTCGGCGTGGAAAAGGGCGGCGTCGCCGGTCGCCGTGTTCGCGAATACGCCCGGCGCCGCGATTCCCACGGTCACCGTGACAGCATTGCTGACCAGCGGATTCTGCAGGGAGCGCACCTCTACGCTGTAACTGCCCGGCCGCAGATCCGGCGGGACCTGGGCATTCACCTGCGTCGGCGAGGTTAGCAGCAGCGGCGCCGCCTCGTCGTTGAAGGTGACGCAGGCCCCTCCCATTACGATGGGCAAAGGCAGCGAACCGGCGGCGGCATTGTCGCCCATGTTCTGGCCGAAGATCGAGATCAGGCTGCCGGGGGCGATGCCCGTCGCGTAAGTGGCGGCGTTGACCACCCCGCGCGGGCTCACCGTGAGGGAGGGGGTGGAGCGGTTGACGGCGAGCGAGGCCACGGTCAGGCCGCTGGTGGTAACCAGGTAAGCGTC
>JBGOUJ010000286.1:0-9425 GCA_041477005.1 Terriglobia bacterium
ACCGCCTATTCGGGCAACCTGGAATTCACCCACCCTGGCAATTCGTTCCTGGTCAGCTACAAGATGCGCCGGGTCGGCCCGGGCAACGAGCCGTATCCGGCCGGCGCGTGGTGGGCGGACCCGTCCGTCGCCGACGCCGCCCGGCATATGAAAAGCGTCTTTGAGTGTACCGACCTGCGCCGGCAGGTAGCGGAAGCAGGCAGTGCCTACGTGAGGGAGCACCTCTCGCCCCAAGCCGTGGGGCGGCGCATGCGAGAGAGGCTGGCTCACCTGGCCGCGCAGCACGGTTGGTAAAATGTCGCCCGTGACCGCTTCCAATCTGCCCGTCGATCCTTCATTTCCTTTCCCTCCCGACGATTTGAATTTTCGAGTGACGGGCCACACCGACCGGCAACGTTTTTACGACACAGGACGGCAATCGGTGGCCGACATCCAGGCCGCGCTGGCCCGGGTGGGACGGACGCTGGAATCCCACAAAACCATACTCGATTTCGGCTGCGGCTGCGGGAGAATCCTGCTCTGGGTCAAGGACCTCGCCCGCTCCAGCCGCCTTTACGGTGTGGATATCGATCGCCAAGCCATTGCATGGTTACAGCAACACCTGACCGAGGCGCACCTTTTTGTGGGCCCGCCCCTGCCGCCGTGGGACTTCCCGGATGGCTTCTTCGATCTGGTTTACTGCCACAGCGTTTTTACGCACATCAATGAAGCCTATCAGGACGCGTGGCTGAAGGAGCTGCGGCGGGTGACCGAGCCGGGCGCAATGCTAGTGGTGAGTTTCCACGGAGAGCACGCGTTCCAGGGCCTCGAACAAAGCTGGTGGAAGGCGGGCCGCGATCCCCGGCCGGAGCGCGAGCGATTGGAGCGGGAGGGCCTTGTCTTTATGGAGGATGACGGCTGGGGGAGTATTTTTCCCGACTTCTATCACTCCACGTTTCACGCTCCCTGGTACATCTTCCAGCACTGGAGCCGCTACTTCCGCATTCGCGCCCACATAGAGCGCGGCTCTCTGGACTACCAGGACTACTTTGTTCTGGAGCATGAAGGAGCGCCGGTGTCCGTTCGCGGGCCGGCTGCGACCGCGAGGGAGCGGTCGCGGGAAGCCGCTGCTGCCGCCCCGGAGGCCGCCGCTGGCGCTGCCCCGGAGGCCGCCGCTGGCCACGCCGCGCCCGACGTCACCGGGGCCGGCGCTGCCCCGGAGGCCGCCACTGGCGCCGCCCGCGCTGTTCCGGTCCCGCCAATCCCGCCGCTTGAGTACCGGCGGATGGTCGGGCGGACCAAGGTCTCTGACTTCGACAACCCTACCGGGGAATTGATCTATCCCGATGTTCCCGAGGATCTCTATGAGACGGTCTTCGATTTTGGGTGCGGCTGCGGTCGCGTCGCCCGGCAGTTGCTCCAGCAAAAAGTGCGCCCGAGCCGCTATGTAGGTATTGACATCGATCGGGCGGCGGTCCGATGGTGTACGGACAACCTGTCGCCGCTCGATCCCAATTTTCGGTTCTACCATCACGACATTTACGACAGGGCGCTGGCTCCGGAGAACACACGGCAGATGACCGCGCGGTTTCCTTCCCGGATTGAGGAATTCTCGCTCATCCTCGCCAATTCCGTTTTCACGCATCTCTGCCAGGGGCCGGCCGAGTATTACCTATACGAGATAGCCCGCATTCTGAAGCCCGACGGTGTGGCTCGCACGAGCTGGTTCTTCTTCGACAAGGACAGTTTCACCTGGCTGGCCGAGTCTCACGCTTGTCTGTTTGTGAGCGACGTCGACCCGACCAGCGCGGTGATTTACGACCGCCGGTGGTTCCTCCAGGCGGTGTGCCGGTGCGGGCTGGGCGTGCGCCGGACCCTCGTGCCGACAGCCATAGGACAGCAGTGGGTGGTCCAGCTCGAAAGGCGGACCGCCGCCACCGTGGATCGTTTCCCCCTGGGCGAAGAAGCAGCCGAATGGGTGTGCGGGGCCACGCGAAAAGCCATTCCCTCAGAATAAGAAAGGCGGCATCTCTTCAACTATTCCTTTAGCCGTCCGGGTCCCGAGATCAGGAGCAACTTTGCTCCCCAATACCAGCCCGCAGTCTGCCGGCCGGAGCGACAGCCGCCCTTTAGACCGCCCCGATCACCTCGAACCCGGCACGCGCAAAGTGCTGGTCGAAGGTGAAAGCGGTGCGAATCCGAAACCGCTTCATCAGGACGAAAGAGATGCAATCCGTGAAGCTCACCCGCTGATCGGCAAACTTCCGCAAGAGTCGAACGGCCTCGATCTCATCCTCTCTTGTGCTGTACACGACCTCCATCGCCGCCGAGCCGAAGATGTTTTCGGCACGGCTGGCGGCAAAGGCATATCCTGCCCTGCGGGCCAGAAGCGTCACAGTTTCATCCAGAACTTGGTTGCTGGTGAAGCAAGGGGTGGATGCCAGCCTCTTCCATACCGAAAGCGCTCTGGCGTGATAGGCGTCCCGAGCGAGATAGCGAGCCAGAAATGCCCCGGTATCGATGAAGACCATCACTCACCGTAGAGATAAAGGTCGTGGTTTTTGGAGAGATCGCGCGGCGCCTCTCCGCGAAACACGGCGCGGTCGTCCCAGAAAGGATCATGCCGCCGTCGGGAGCGCGCGCCGTTGCCTGCCAATCCCTTTTCCAGGGCCCGCCTGACGAACTCGGCGAAGGAGATGCCGCGATCTAGCGCCCGGCTCATCGCAGCCTGCTTCAGCCTCAGCACAATCGTTGTGCGGGAGACAGCCATAATTATGCTTACATAATAACATATTTGTCATCGCTCAATGATGCGGGCCACGCGCCGGTCACAAGTGTCCCGCTGTTCCGCAGCCAGGACGTGCTCCCGGAACATGCGCTGCTCGGCGAGCGGCTTTTCCACGCGCCTCGAGCGACCGCATCCCGTGCGAGCAGATTTGCGAGCTTGTTCCGCTTTGCTTGGCATGGGATCGCTTCTACTCCACGACGCGGTAGCGCGCCAGCAGCATCAGCAGCTTCCACACCGTCCGTCCGACCGGCATCTTGCTGGCGCCGCCTTTGCGGTCGTAGCGCAGGACCATCGGCGCCTCGCACATCCTGGCCCCCATCTTGCGCAGCCGCAGCAGAATCTCGGCCATCGCGGCGAAGCCCCGCTCCTCAGCCAGCCGGCCGTTGTAGCGGGCGAAAGCTCGCTGCAGGATGGCCGCCCGGTAGGCACGAAATCCGCAAGTGTAATCCCGGACCCCAGGTATCGGATATACCAACTGAAATAGCGCCCTCGCCCCGTAGCTCATCAGGTGGCGAAAGCCGCTTAGGCCCAATACCTTCGATCCGGGCCGATAGCGCGAGGCGATCACCACGTCGTAACCCTCGCCAAGGCGGCGAACCATCTCCGGGATCACCGCCGGCGAGTGGGTGTTGTCGGCATCCATGGTCACGATTACGTCGTCCGGCTGCGCCAGCTCAGTGGCCCGGCGCAGGGCATCCTGAATGGTCTCGCCCAAGCCGAGGTTCTTGGGGTGTTGGAGCATCTCGACCGGAAACCGCGACGACCATTCGCGAATGATCTGGCCGGTACGATCCGTGCTGCCGTCGTCAGCAATGACGGCCCGGCCCCGGTAGCCCGCCGCGAGGACCTCGCTCTCGAAAGCGGCGAGTAACGGCGGCAGACCCGCTTCCTCATTGTAGGCGGGAAGGGTCAGCAGGATTTCCATGGGGCGGCTCGGCTCGGGTGCGGCGCGAGCCAGATCATTTGGAGCTCTTGGACGGTGGCGCAATGGCGAATGACTGCAGGGTGTGCAGGTCCAGCCGCCGCAGGGTCAGCCACGGCAGGCGCATCACCTCGGCAATGCGCTCGCTGTCCCAGTTTTGCCAGCCGTCGTAAGGGGCGGAAACCAGCTTGCCGGTCAGCCCGTCGGAGGCATCCGAGGCCAGAAACACGGCCAGGTCGGCGGCCAGCTCCGGCGGCACGCCCCCCTCGCCGCTGTCGCGCAACTTGCGGATGCGCGGCAGCAGATCGCCGGCTCGCTCGCCGGCCTCGAGCACTGCGTCCTGCAGCCGCGTGTTCACCGCCCCCGGCGCGATGGCGTTCACCTGTATGTTGAACTCGCGCACTTCCTCGGCCAGCGTCTCGGTCAGCCGCACCACGGCAGTTTTCGAAACACCGTAGGCGGTGAAGCGGGCCAGAGGCGCCGTGGCGCCGCCGCCGGAGAAGTTCACGATCTTTCCCCGCCGCCGCCCGATCATGTGCGGCAGCACCGCCTGGCAGCACCGGAACGTGCCAAAAAGATTCACCTCCATCGCCCGCTCCCACTCGTCGCCGTCCACTTCCCACATCGGACCGATGGGGCCGTAGACCCCGGCGGCATTCACCAGAATGTCCACCTGACCGTAGGCGTCGAGCGCTGTTGGAACCAGTAGGGCGATATCGTGCGGCCGGGAGACATCGGCGGAAACGGCCTTGGCGGCGCCGCCCAGAGCGCTGACTTTGGCGGCGACCTGCTCGATCTCCACAGCCGTGCGGGCCGCCAGCACCAGCCGCGCTCCCTCGCGGGCAAACGCCAGCGCGGTCGCCGCGCCGATGCCCCGGCCCCCACCCGTGATAATCGCCACTCGATCTTTCAGTTTCAAGATGTCGCCTCCCGCTGAACGGGGTGGGGATCGCCGCCTCTGCCACGCCCGACTCCGAAATAGGAGAATCCGCACCGTTCCATCGCGGCCGGGTCGAAGAAGTTCCGGGTATCTAGAAACACGGGCCGCCGCATAGCTTCCCGCATCCGGTCCAAGTCCACCTCGCGCAGGCCGGCCCATTCGGTGACCAGCACAACGGCATCGCTCCCACCAGCAACTTCGTAAGCGTCGTCGCAGAGATCAAACGGCGGCAGATCCACCGCCTCGCGCAGATCGGCCAGCGGGTCACAGGCTTTCACCTTGACGCCCTGGCCGGCCAGGTCGGCGATGATCTCGAGAGCGATCGAGCGGCGCAGCGTGCTCGTGCCGGGCTTGTAGGTGAGGCCCAGTACGCCCACTTGCAAGCCATCGAGCGAGCTATAGACACGCCGCAGGCTCTCGCCCACCAGCCGCGCCCGGCTGCGGTTGATATCGAGCACGGCGTCCATCAGCGCCGTCCTACGGCCGTTGGCGGCGCCGAGCTGCTGGAGGGCCCGGATCTCTCGGCCCAGGGTCCCTCCGGCGAAGCCCAGGCCGGGGCTCAGAAAGGCGTGCGGGCCGATGCGTCGATCGAGCTTCATGGCCCGCGCCACCTCCAGGGCGTCGGCGCCCACCGCCTCGCACAGATTGGAGATCTCGTTGATGAAGCTGATCGAGGTCGCCAGGAATGTGTTGCAGGCGTGCTTGGCCATCTCGGCCGAGCGCAGGCCCGTAATCAAGATGGGCCTCTGGAGGGGCTCATAGAGAGTCGCGACGCCCTCCGCCGTTTGCCGGTTCTCCGCTCCGATCACGAAGCGGTCGGCCAGCCGGAAGCTATCCACGGCCGTCCCCAGCCGCAAAAACTCCGGCACGTAGACCACCTCGCAGCGCCTCCCCGGCGCCTGCTCTCGGATCAGCCCCGCCAGTTGCTCGCACGTCCCCACCGGCACCTGGGCGCTGACGCACACCACCAGGTCGCCGGAGATCCCGCGGCCCACCCAGCGAGCGGCTTCCCGGATGGTCTCCAGATCCGAGCGATCCTCGGCGTCGACCGGCGTGTCGATGGCGATGAAGGCAAACTCGGCGCCGGCCAGGGCTTCGGCATAATCGGTGGTGTAGCGCAGCCGCCCCGCCTTCAAATTGCGGCGCAGAATCGCTTCCAGTTTCGGCTCATAGACCGGCGGATGGCCCACGCCGAGTTCGCGAACCACGTCCGGGTTGTCGCCCACGCCACAAACCTGATGCCCGAGATCAGCGAAGCAAGCCGATACCACCGAGGCCTGGTGCCACAGGCCGACCACACAGATGTTTGCCATGACAGCGATTCGTTCTTTCGTGACTCTGGTTCATTCTGCCAGAAACAGCCGTGGCAAACAAATGCAAGCTGCGCTACGATGAAAATCTGCATCCGCCGGGATTCTGGGGTGGTTTTCGTGCGTGCATCCGAACTTTCCGTGCTGGACCAGATCGTGGTCCGCAAGCGGGCCGAGCTGCTGCTCGACCAGGGGCGCGTGCCGCTCGAGCAGTTGGAGAAACTGGCCCAGAAGGCAGCCCAACTGGCGCCGCGCCGCGGCTTTCGGCGGGCCCTGGAGCGCAGCGGCGGGCGCACGGCGGAGCGAAGCCACGCCCCCGGGCGGACGCCGAACCAAAGCAACGAGGGCGCCCCGGGGCGCAGCGGCGGGCGCGCCTTGGACTGGGGCAGCGAGCACACCACGGAGCGGAGCGGAGGTCGCGCCCTGGACGTGGGCAGCGAGCACACTGCGGAGCGAAGTGGGGGGCGCGCCCCGGGCCGCGGCAGCGATCGCGCCCTGGAGTGGGGCGGCGAGCACACCGCGGAGCGCAGCGGGGGGCGCGTCCCGGCGCGAGGCGGCTATCGCGTCCCGGCTGTGATCGCCGAGATCAAGAAGGCTTCGCCTTCCCGAGGAGTGATCGCCGAGCAATTCGACCCGGCCGAGATCGCGCGCCGCTATGAGGCCGGCGGCGCGACGGCCCTCTCGGTGCTCACCGACCAGCAGTTCTTCGAAGGTGCGCTCCAGCACCTGGAACAGGCGCGCGCCGTGACCCGGCTTCCGGTCCTGCGCAAGGATTTCACGCTCGACGTCTATCACTTGTGGCAGGCGGCGGCGCACGGGGCCGACGCCGTGCTGCTGATCGTGGCGATCCTCTCGCGGGATGAGCTGACCCTGCTGCTCGCGCGCGCGCGGGATCTCGACCTCGACGCCCTGGTCGAGGTGCACGACCGCGAGGAGCTGGATCGCGCCCTGGAAGCGGGCGCCGACCTGGTCGGCGTCAACAACCGCAACTTGCGGACGTTTGAAGTCTCGCTCGAGACCTCGCTCCGTCTCGCCGAGCACATTCCGCCACAGGTGCTGGCTGTGAGCGAGAGCGGCATCCGCACGCCGGAGGACGTCGGCCGGCTGGCGGCGGCCGGCTATCGAGCTTTCCTGGTCGGCGAAAGCCTGATGCGCTCCGCCGATCCGGGTGCGGCGCTCGGAGCGTTGCTGGCGGGGGTGCGCCGTGCCACTGGAAGTCATTAAAGTCTGCGGCATCACCCGGGTGGAGGACGCCATGCTGGCCGCGCGGGACGGCGCCACGGCGCTGGGGTTCAACTTCTATCCCCCCAGCCCCCGCTATGTCGATTTCGGCCGCGCGGCGATTCTGGGAGCGGTGGCGCCGCGGAATGTGCTGAAGGTCGGCGTCTTTGTGGACGAAGAGACCGACCGCATCGTCGAGACGGCCCACGCCGTCGGCCTGCACGTGATCCAGCTCCACGGCGACGAATCGGGCCACGATTGCGAGATGCTCGCCCCGCTCCGGGTGTGGAAAGCGGTGCGGGTGCAAGAGGGCTGGGACCCGGCGACGCTGGGCCAATACCCGTGCGAGGCGTTCTTGCTCGACACCGCCGGCGAGAGCGGAACGTGGGGCGGCACGGGCCGGCCGTTCCCGTGGGAAATGGCCCGCTTGGCCAGCCGCTATGGAAAGATCATCATCGCCGGCGGGCTCGACGGCGGCAACGTGGGCGAGGCGATCCGGATCGCCGATCCCTGGGGCGTCGACGCCAGCTCGCGCCTGGAGCGAGCGCCGGGCGTGAAGGACCCTGATAAGTTGCGGGAGTACCTGGAGAATGCCAGAAAAGGCAAGGATGTCTAGCGTCGCCGAATTACTCGGCCCCGACGCGGGAGGCCACTTCGGCCCCTATGGCGGCCGGTTTGTGCCCGAGGTCCTGATGGCTCCGCTCGAAGCTCTGGAGCGGGCCTACGCCGAGGCCCGGGAAGACCCCGCCTTCGAAGCTGAGCTGGCGGACTTGCTCCGGCACTACGCCGGCCGGCCCACGCCGCTTTACTTCGCCCGCCGGCTGACCGAGCACCTCGGTGGGGCGCGCCTCTACCTGAAGCGCGAAGACCTGCTCCACACCGGCGCTCACAAGATCAACAACTGCCTCGGCCAGGCGCTGATCGCCCGGCGCATGGGCAAGCGCCGCATCATCGCTGAAACCGGCGCCGGCCAGCACGGCGTGGCCACGGCGACGGTGTCCGCCCTGTTCGGCTTTCGCTGCATCATCTATATGGGGGAGGAAGACATGCGGCGGCAGCGCCTCAACGTCTTCCGCATGCGCCTGCTCGGCTCGGAGGTGGTTCCCGTCGGCGCCGGGAGTCGAACGCTCAAAGACGCCATCAGCGAAGCCATGCGCGACTGGGTCACCAACGTCGCCGACACGCACTACCTGCTCGGCTCGGCGCTGGGCGCGCATCCCTATCCCCGGATGGTGCGCGATTTTCAGAGCGTGATCGGGAAAGAAGCCCGGGGGCAAATTCTGGAGAGAGAAGGCCGCCTGCCCGATGCACTGGTGGCCTGCGTCGGCGGCGGCAGCAACGCCATCGGCCTGTTCTATCCATTTCTGACCGATGAAAGCGTCCGCATGATCGGAGTCGAAGCCGGCGGACGCGGCGCGGCCCTCGGTGAGCACGCCGCCCGCTTCAGCGGCGGGATGCCCGGCGTCCTGCACGGCGCTCAGAGCTATCTGCTCCAGGACGCACACGGCCAGGTGGCGTTGACCCATTCGGTCTCCGCCGGCCTCGATTACGCCCTGGTCGGTCCCGAGCACGCCTGGCTGCACGACCGCGGCCGCGCCGAATACGTCTCGGCCGACGACCAGGAAGCACTCGAAGCGGCGCAACTGCTGTCGCACCTGGAAGGCATTGTGCCGGCGCTCGAATCCGCCCACGCCGTCGCCGAAGTGGTGAAGCGGGCCCCCGGCGCCCGCGGACAAGTCTTCGTGATCAACCTCTCCGGCCGCGGCGACAAGGACATGGATATCTACCGGGAAAACCTCCCAGATTTGGAACCGCAGATGAACGCAGATGAACACAGATAAGAACCCGATTCCCTGCTTTGCGTTTTTTGATCTGTGTTCATCTGTGTTCATCAGTGGTTCCATTCGCTTTTTATGACACGGATTGGGCGGCGCTTTGCCGCACTGAAGCAGGCTGATGAGCGGGGGCTGGTCGCCTATCTGACGGCTGGTGATCCGACGCTCGATCATACGCCGGCGTTGGTGGAGGCGCTGGAGCGCGGAGGGGCCGACGTGGTCGAGTTGGGCGTACCGTTTTCCGATCCCATTGCCGACGGGCCGGTGATCCAGCGGGCGAGCGAGAGGGCGCTGCGCGCGGGAACTACGCTCACCGGCGTTCTGGATGCGGTCGTGCGGATCCGGCGACGGTCGGAGATTCCGCTGGTGATTTTCAGCTATCTGAACCCGATCCTGCGCTATGGATTTTCCCGCTTTGCCTCAGATGCCG
>JBGOUJ010000287.1:0-9414 GCA_041477005.1 Terriglobia bacterium
ACCCATCCGGCCGGGATCTGGAGCGCCGCGTAGGACCAGAAAAACGCCGAGAGCGCGAGGCCCGAAGATTGCGGCGTCAGCCCGAAGCTCTTCGGCATCACCGGCAGAGCAAAAGAAAGGTTGGTGCGGTCAATGTAGGCGATGATGACGCCGACGGTCAGCAGGCCCACCACAAGCCAGCGCAGGGACCGGGCCGGAGTGGCGGTGATGGCGATCGCTGGGTTAGCCACGAGTTCTCCCATTCTAACCGATGGCGCCTGGCCGCCGCCCGCTGCACGCTCGGCCGAGCGTAAACCTACGCCGGGCTTTCGAGCCGCGAACCGTTTTCAGCCGCGAATGAACACGAATGCAAGCGAATGGGGCCATTGTTTTCATTCGCGTTTATTCGCGTTCATTCGCGGCCATCCATTCCTTTAGACCTTCTTACGGTCGCGGAACGGCGCGGTCATTTTCCGCCGCGGATCTCGCCGTGGGGCTTGCCCTCGGTGATTTCCTCGAAGGTATCCTGGACCTGGTTGGGAAGGCTCGGTCCGACCCAGTTGCTTACGCTCGCCGGCAACTGGATGGAGGTGGAAACGAACCGCCGGCCATCCTTCTGGATGAGGTCTTCGAGATGCTTCTTCTGCGCTACGGCAGCCTTGACCGCCTTGTTCAACTCGACAAAAAACTGCTCCTGGCCGGTGAGCACTTCCGGGCCGCCGGGTCCGCCGTGGCCGGGCAGGACGTGGGTCACTTTCAGCTTTGCAACCTGCCGGATCACGCCGGCCCAGTTGGCGATGTTGCCGTCGCCGGTGTAGTTGTAAGGGCCGTTGGCCACCGCGTCGCCGGTGCAAACGATTTGTTCCTTGGGCAGATAGACGAAGCCGTCGCCGCGGGTGTGGGCCCAGCCGAAGAAATGGAACTCCACGCGGCGGCTGCCGTCGTTCAACACGAACGGGCTTTTGTCGAAGGTCTGCTTGGGCGGCTCGGCGGTCGGCAGATTCAGATCCCGCACGTCCTCGCGCTGCTTCGCCGAATCCTGCCAGCTCCTCGGCTCGTAACGCTTCATCTCCTCGGTGACGCCGATGTAGGCCAGGGTGGTGGCGCCGGCGCGGGTCCAGACGGGGTTGCCGTAGGCATGGTCGCCGTGATGGTGGGTGTCGAAGACGTATTTAACCGGCTTGGGCGAGACCTTCTTGGCGTCAGCCATGGCCAGCCGGGCGCCGCTCGGGAAGTTGGCATCCACCACGATCAGGTAGTCCTTCATCTCGATGATGATGTTGTTGCAATGACCGAGGTCCTTGAGCTCGCCTTCGCGGAACCACACGCCGGGGGCGATCTGCTTTACCGTTGCCGGCTGCGCGCCGGTACCGGTCACAAACAGGGCCAGAGAGGCCAGCGCCGCAAATCCCGCCACGAGGCACGCCCGATTGAGTCGCATGAAGCCCTCCCGAGAAGACATCAGTGTACAACAGTGCTGAGAGCAACAGTGCTGAGAGACTTAGCCCTTCCTCGCGGTCGGGCGCCGAACCTGTGATCCGCAGAAGCGGGAAGTCGCCGAGGCCGGAGGTGTTCCCGGAAGCCAAAGCGGGCCGACGTGGGGGCGAGGCCGGCCCGTTTTGCCGGCGAATTGGTTTCGTTCGTGCAATTTTTTGGTTGTCAAAGATCTTCGGGGCCCGTGAGGGCGTCCTACGTCTATGGTAAGCCCGGGGTGGGCGGCGGAAGGGGGTGGCGCGGGCTAAGTGATTGATAATACTGGATCGCATTATTTGCCGAGGGCGTGACTCTTTTGGGAGCGGGGCTCGGTAGGGGCCAGAAGGGCGATGATTGAATAAGACGAATCTGACGGCGCCGGCCATCGCCAATGCATACTCACGACGGCAAATGATCGCCGGGAGCGCCCTCGGGGCCGGGAGCCCTGGCAATAGCGGGCGCCCAAGCCGGCGCCCAGAAAGCGGCGGCTGAATCGGCAGGAACGAAAGCAATCACCATGGCCAAGGCCATCTATCAAGAGGAAGATTTCAAGGCGAGTCCGCCGCGGATTTACGAAGCGCTCCTGGACGCCAAGCAGTTCAGCGCGTTTTCGGGCGGCCGCGCGGCCGAGATGCATCACGTACTTCCGCGAAGCTGGCGGCGCCTTCTCGCTTTTCGCCGGGCACATCGTGGGACGAAACCTCGAGTTGGCGCCGAACCGCCGGATCGTTCAGGGCTGGCGCGTGGTTTCGTGGCCGGAGGGCGTCTATTCGATCGCCAGGTTTGAGCTACAGGCACAGGGTTCCGGGACCCGAGTCCTCTTGACCACCCAGGGTTCCCGCAGGGCCTGGCGGAGCACCTGGAGAGTGGGGGTCAAGAAAACTATTGGAAGGCGCTGCGGAAGGGCGTCGGTTTAGCCGGGGGCTGGCCGGGTCGATGGGGGCGCGGGGACCCGCCGGGCGTTGTACCAGCAGTTCCAACGCCGCCTTCCGCCGCTGCGAGCGACTTATCGTTGCCCTGGCGCGAGGCGGAACCCGCTCCCTCCGGCGGTCGCGGATCGGTAACTTGTTGAATCTACGGGTGGTTTTTGGGAAGTGTCCGGTTTTGGGGTGGGTTGGTTTTGCAATTTTTTGCTTGTCAAAGAGCTTCGGAGCCCGTGAGGACGTCCTACGTCTATCGTAAGCCCGGGGTGGGCCGCGGAAGGGGATGCCGCGAGCTAAGTGATTGATAATATTGCATCGCATCATTCGCCGAGGGCGTGACTCCCTTGCAGCAGGTCGGGGCAGCGGCTTTAGGATCCAGCGAGTTCATTGACTCGATGCCCGTTTCGGGGGATCTGAAATTGGCGGGCCACTTGTCCGACTTGCCGACTGGAAGACCCAGCGATGCCGGATCGGTCAACGAAGTGGGAGTTTCTCGCGGGCGGGTAATCCTCACCGGCGCCGGCCCACACTCCGCAAACGGCGTTTTGGCGGGAGTGTTCGGGCCCGAGACGACGTAGAGACCGCTGCGGAAACCGCAATTCATCGCTGGGTCTTTGGTGGTAGGTTCTTCTCCAGCTCAGGCTGAACCGGACCAGAGCCAACAATCATTTTCACCGATATGGTGTAATGTGGTGAAGGCGATTACGGGGCCACAGATGAAGGAGAAGAAGCCAGGGGCGAGAGACATAAAACCTCAGAGCGCATCTTCCGTTCGCGCGTCGATCAGTTTCCCGCCGGATCTCTACGAGACCCTCGAAAAGCTTGCTAAACGGAAAAAGGTTTCGCTGGCGTGGGTCGTGCGTGACGCGGCGGAGAAGTACATTGCCGATCAACGGCCACTGTCTGGGAAGCAGCGGGAAGAACCTCACGAATGAGGGCGTTGACCGAGGCGGGACAATGACAGTCAAAACGAGCAGCGCGACAGCGACCACATCAGCGCGTTTAAAGACCGCCCTGAAACTTCCAAACGGCGCGCGATTCTACCGGTGCGCCTTGCAAGTGAACCCGTTCGCGTACCTAAGCCGGCACAGCAAGCAAACCTCCTTCCGCACGGAAGCGGAATACAACGCGGCGATAATCGCGGCCTGCCACGAAGCTGAAATCGAGGTCATCGGCGTGACGGACCATTACCGGGTTCGGGAATCCGCTGGCCTGGTACAGGCCGCGCGTGCTGCCGGGGTGTTCGCCTTCAGCGGTTTTGAGGCCGTCACCAAGGATGGTGTCCATTTCCTGTGCCTGTTCGATCCCGACAAGGACGATGTGCTCGAACGCTTTATCGGCAAGTGCGGAGTTCACGATATCAAAGCTGCCTCGCCCACCGGGAGCCTGGATTCCATCGAGCTCCTTGCCGAAGCGAAAAGGTGGACGGCAACCTGCATTGCCGCGCACGTTGCCGCCGATGGCGGGCTTCTGAAGAAGCTCTCCGGACAGCCCCGCGTCAATGCGTGGAGGTCGCCCGACCTTCTTGCCTGCGCCCTGACCGGCCCGATTTCCGAGGCGCCAGATAACCTCCGGCCGATCTTGGAGAACAAGGATGCAGAGCACCATCGCAACCGCCCGGTGGCGGTCATTAACGCCTCGGATGTGAATAGCCCGGAGGACTTGAAGAAGGATGGCGCGTCCTGCTTCATCAAAATGTCGAACGTCTCCGTCGAGGCCTTACGACAGGCCTTCCTTGACCCTGAATCACGCATCCGTCTGCATAGTGACCCGCAACCGGAACCGCATGCCGAATTTCTGGCCGTGACCTGGGAAGGCGGATTCCTCGGCGGCACGTCCGTCCACTTCAACAGCAATCTTAACGTCCTGGTGGGCGGAAGAGGGACGGGAAAATCAACCATGATCGAGAGCATGCGCTATGCGCTTGGCCTCGATCCGCTCGGAGAAGAGGCTCGGCAGGCGCATGAGGGTTTTGTCCGTTATGTGCTTCGCTCCGGCACTAAGATCTCATTGCTGGTGCGCTCACACAAGCCCTCGCAACGTTGCTATACGATCGAGCGGTCGGTTCCGAACCCCCCCATCGTCAAGGACGAGACCGGCGAAGTGCTGACCCTCTCGCCGCGAGATGTGATGCCAGGCGTAGAGGTGTTCGGACAGCACGAGATATCCGAACTCACCAAAAGCCGGGAGAAGCTCACCCTTTTGCTGGAACGCTTCGTTGTCCGTGATCCGGCCCTTTCGGGGCGCAAGACGAAACTCAGGCTAGAGCTCGAGCGCTCGCGAAGCCGCATTGTGGATGTCCGCCGCGAGATAAAGTCTCTCGATGAGCGGCTGGCGGCGCTCCCCGGACTGGAAGAGACCCAGGAGCGTTTCAAGGAAGCCGGGCTTGAAGAGCGACTGAAGGAAAAGAGCCTTCTAATCCGGGAAGAACGCGTATTTGCGAATGTCGCCGAACGGCTGGAGCCTATTCGCACCCTTCACAGCGATTTGATGGAGGCGCTTCCTCTCGACGCCGCCTTCGTTTCTTTGAAGGCACTCGAAGGGCTTCCGAACGCAGCCCTCCTGGCAGAGATAGAAACGATTCTGGGCGCTCTAAGCACGAAGCTCAAGGCCTATGCTGTCCAGCTCGCCAAGGCGCTGGCAGAAGCGGACAGTGCCTTGGGGAACACAAAGGCCCGTTGGAGCGAGCAGCGGAAGATCATCGAGGAGACCTATGAGAAACTGCTGCGCGAACTTCAGAAGGTCAAGATCGACGGAGCCGAGTTCATTCGGCTACGGCAGCAGATCGAGGAGCTTCGCCCGCTGAGGGAGAGGAAAGAAGTCCTCAAGCGCGAACTAGCCGCGCACGAGGCGCACCGCCGGAAACTTCTGGCCGAATGGGATGACATCCGGGCGAGCGAGTATCGCGAGTTCGAGAGCGCGGCGAAAAGAGTCTCGCGTAAGCTCCGTGACCGGGTCAAGGTGGAAGTAACAATGGCCGGCAACCGTGATCCCCTCGACCAATTGTTGAGAGAGGTCGGCGGAAACCTGAACGCCGCGCTGGAGCGGTTGCGTGAGACCGAGCAACTGTCCTTGCGAGAATTTGCCCAGTGCTGCCGGGATGGGAAAGAGGCGCTTATGCAGCGCTACAAATTGCCTCCAGGCTCAGCCGAACGTATCGCCCAAGCCGACCTTGGACTATTTATGAGGATCGAGGAGCTTGACCTTCCGGCAACGACCAAGATCGAACTGAACACGGCGCCGGACGGCGATCCTCCCACGTGGCAGACGCTGGAACCGCTGTCCACCGGACAGAAGGCCACAGCCGTGCTGTTGCTCTTGTTGCTGGAGTCCGAGGCCCCTCTTGTTGTCGATCAGCCGGAAGATGACCTCGATAACCGCTTCATTACCGAAGGAGTGGTGCCGATCATGCGCCAGGAGAAGCGCCGGCGGCAATTCGTGCTCTCCACTCACAACGCGAATATTCCTGTCTTGGGCGATGCGGAGCTAATCCTCGGTTTAGCCGCCTCGGGTGAGGGCAAGGAAGGCCACGCCAAGATTTCACCCGAGCATATGGGCTCAATCGACTCCAGGCCTGTACGCGAGCTGGTAGAAGAGATCCTCGAAGGGGGCAAAGACGCCTTTGAGATGCGCCGGTCCAAATATGGGTTCTGAAGCATGACGACACACACCGAGCTCTTGGAGATCATCAACAACGGAGAAAGCTCCGGCGTTGAGTTTAAGCGGGACGTGCTGGAGAACCATGCCCTCGCGAAGGAGCTTGTCGCCTTCTCGAACCTCAGTGGCGGCATGGTGCTTCTTGGCGTGGAGGATGACGGCACCATATCAGGCATCACGAGGCCCGGCCTGGAAGAGTGGGTGATGACCACCTGTCGGGACAAGATCAGGCCTGGCATCATTCCCTTCTTCGAGATTGTCCGTGACGTCGAGCCGGGGAAGGACGTGGCGATTGTCAGTGTGACACGCGGGTATGATGTTCATAGCCTTTGGCACAACAACCGGAACACCTATTACATCCGAGTTGGAACCCAGAGCAGGGAACCAAGCCCCGAAGAGCTGGGACGGCTCTTCCAGCAGCGTGGTTCGATCCGCGCTGAATTGCGGCCTGTTTCAGGGGCAACGCTCGACGACCTCGATCGCAGGCGGCTCCGGGACTATTTCAGCCGCATTCGCCAGCAGACGGCGCCTCTCGACGAAGATGAGGCAGCTTGGCGAATCCTGCTCGTCAATACCGAGATCATGACCGAGGAAGGCGTCACCGTTGGCGGGATGCTCATGTTTGGCAAGACGCCAAACCGGTTTCTTCCGCAGGCGGGCATAGACGCCGCCGCCTTTCCCGGAACCCAAAAGGACTATGCCACGCGCGAATGCGTCGCGCTCCGTGGCCCGATGACGCCGTTGCTCGACGCCAACGGAGCAGTGGTAGAAAATGGCTTGGTCGAACAGGCTTTAGATTTTGTACGACGAAACACCCCCGTTACCGCCGTGCTTGAAAACGGTAGGAATATCGAGAAGCCCACTTATCCGCCGGAGGCTCTGCGCGAGGGCATAGTGAATGCGCTCATTCATCGTGACTACCTTCTCTCCAGCACGGACATCGAGTTGGCCGTTTACAGAGATCGGCTGGAAATCATATCGCCAGGAAGGCTTCCCAATGGCATTACACCGGATCGGATGCGAGCAGGAACACGGGCGGCACGGAACCAGCTCATTAAGGACGTCATGCGTGACTATCGCTATCTAGAGCACATGGGCATGGGCGTCCCACGCAAGATTATCCAGGGGATGAGGGTACACAATGGCACAGAACCGGATCTTGTTGAAGAGCAGGAGAGCTTCACCCTTCGGCTGTTTGCCTGAAGTCATCGGTTGTCGTGAAGTGCGGGGCTGAGATGGGAGCGATTTTCCTGAATGGAGCACCACCGGATGAGCCAACGCGACGCCTACACGACATAGGTCCCGTGAAGTCCGATGCTGTCGACGAACAGTTGGCGGATCAACCGACAGTCGAGACGCGGAACCGGAAACCTATGAGACCGAATCCAATCGCGCCGTGGGAGCTTCGGGTCGGGCCCTTGCGGGTATACTATGGGTGCAGGAAGAACCGGATCGTTCGGGTGCTGGCCGTTGGGGTTAAGGATCGAAACGTGGTCCGCATCGCTGGGGAGGAGATGGTTCTATGAAGACCATAGAACTGGACGATGCGACGCTGAGCTTGGCCGACTGCGCCCGTGCGGCCGGCCAAGAGCCTCTTGTTGTCACTGATCACGGCAAGCCGGTAGCGGTTTTTCTTCCCCTGGAGAATACTGACCTTGAAACGGCATCACTGAGTTCGAACCCCCGTTTTCTCAAACTGATCGAGCGTTCCCGGTCCCGTATGAGCCAGGAGGGTGGCATTTCGAGCGCGGAGGTTCGCCGGAAACTCGGCCTCAAGTGACAGAGCATGGCCAACGGGGAGTGCAACCATGGTCCGTTCAAGGTGTTCGCGAAGATCACAGTGGCGACAAGGGTGCTTGAAACTGGGATTGCGCCGGCAGAACGCAACGGGCCTTGGACGTCGACTCGCGGTGTGTTGCAACTCGCGCGAGGAAAGGGTTGAAGGGCCTCCGTACGGGCTCCTATCGGCTAGCGGGGAGCCCTCCCCCCGGATAGCCGAGTAGGCGATTCGCCCGGAATGGGTCGAATCCAGGCGTGACACCTCTCCACGTCCGCGATTTACGTCATCGCTCCGGTCGCGGACCATCACGGATGCGAAGGCGACCCGTCACTATTTCCCTGGAGGGCGTTTATCGGGACCTACCCGCTTGGGGGCGAATTACGCCGCCTGGCCTTACGACGCCTTCGAGATCTCTGTGCCGGAAAGAGGCACGACCTCGACCCCTGTGCCGGCGAAAGCCTGTTCGGCATTCGAAGCCGTCTCACTGGACCAAGCATCCGTTGTCGCAAGGACAAACCGCCGGGCACCGAGGCCCAGCGCGGCCTCCCTGTATTTTGCCAGGCTGCGTCTTTCGCGTTTTCCGCCCCCTTCGATACGCCGTGTCGTTTTTGCCTCACCAATGGTCAGCGTCCCGTCACATATGCAGCATAGGTCAATTTCTATAAACGGTCTAGGCAGACCTGGCTTCCAAATTTCTAGTTCGTCGGCGTAGGAGAACGCTGTGCTCTTTCTCCGGAGGTAGTCTAGCGTCAAGACTGGGACATGCATATCGTTGCGAAGCCCTTGGTACACGATTTCGTCAAGCTGATAGTACCAGCACGGCTCGTGGCGCTCAAGCGTGTGCTTGCTCAATATGCGTTGATCTCGTCGGCATCGCTTACATCTGAACTCGTCACTCAGGTCGCCGAGTGGGAACCAATCCGCCGTGCGACAATACTCGCATTTGAGAACCGTGCCTCGATGCAGAAGCGTTCTCTCCACGAGCAAGTCGATCAGCGAAGCCGCTTCCGGCGTGGCCCCGATGATTGCAGCGATGCTTGCGAAATCGAGATACCTCCGCCGGTCGGAAGCCAGGTAAATACCACCACTGGAGTCACATTTGGAATCCTTGAGATACTCCTTCAACACCGCCGCGTGTCGTGGATGACGCACGAGCGCAGCCGCGTATTCCAGCCCGCCCATTCTGCTCACCGTGTCGTGCGAGAAGAAACCTTTGTCTGAGATCTTAGTGAGCCATCCGCTCGCATCCGCAACCCGTCGGAACACCTCAGCGGCGTCCGGCACGCGGACCTGAGGCCGGACTAAGACCGTGTCAACGTCACCGCCGAAATAAGCAGTATTGGGGCAAAAATAGCACAAGCCGTTTGCTCCCGCGCGGACCTCCTGTGTCGAAAGCATGTGGTGGCGAATAATCCAGTTCCCCAACGCCGGGTGACGTGGGTAACTCAGGCCTTCCACTCGCAGTTCTGTTATCCAGCGATGCTCGTACGGCACGATTTCATGAAACCCCTTTGGTTTTGGGGTCGGGAAGAAGCCGGCCACCCGGCCTTCTAGAACCTGCTGGGTGGTCGGTATGGCAAAGTTGTCGGTGTTGAAGACGAC
>JBGOUJ010000288.1:0-9402 GCA_041477005.1 Terriglobia bacterium
AAACGCGGGTCGGCAATGTCAGCAGCAAATCGCTCCTCCAAGGCCTTAACCCTTTCGCGAGGGTTGGTGTAGGCATCGCAATCAACGCGGCCTGGAAAATCTCCCGGCAGATTGAATAAGTCCACCATCGTTGTGACCCAAATATGAAGATCCGGAGTGCCCAGAAGCGCTTGAATGTCCTTTCTGAGCTTGTGGTAACTCGGCCGGCCCCTGAGGTTGATCGGCTGCGCCGAGACACCACCGGGGGCGTGACCTTCCAGATGCGGGGCTAAGACATCGCGAACGAAATCTAGCTCGGTTAGTCCTTCGCAAACGACATACAACCGCCTCATCGCGAAGGCGCGCCGCCGATGACGTTCTTCTCCCACAGCTCGCCAATCGTGTACTCTTTGAGCCAGGTCTGCAATGAAGTGGAATCCTGCCTCTGGAAATAGCTCTGGGAGCGACTGCGGGTGACGACAACGATCTCTTCGGGTTCGAAGTAGTTGACGAGAGAAGTCGACTGGGTGGCCAGAATCAATACGCTTTGATTGGATGCGCTGCGCACCAGCGAAGCGAGTATTTCCGTGGCGTGGGGGTGGAGTCCGATTTCAGGCTCGTCGAGCACGATGACCCCAGGCAGCTCGTCTTCCGGCTGCAGCAGCAGGGTTACCAGTGCCGCGGCGCGCAGCGTCCCATCTGACAACTGATGGGGGCCAAAAAGGTGATCCGAATCCTGGTCCCTCCACGTCAGAAGGGTGTAGTTCTGGTTGGCTTTTGAAGGGGCCAGGGCGAAATCGTCGAAGAACGGCGCGATCAAGCGGATTGTTTCGATGATGCGCCGGTAGTATTTTGGCTGACGCTGCTTGAGGCTGTAGAGGAAGGCTGCAAGATTGCCCGCATCATTGCGGAGATACCGATTGTCCGCGATGTCTCCGTGCTTGCGGATGGCGGCGGTCTCGGAGGTATCATGAAAGTGGAAGACGTGGATGCCGGCCAGTAGATCCCAGATCTCATTGAATTGGTTTTCACCCTCCATCAGGAGGCTCTCCCTGTGGCCGGATCCCAGTTCTCTCGGCCGCGCGTGGGAGTTCTTCGTGACCGGGTAAATGACCTGCTCCTGCGAGAAGATCAGAGAGTCAGTGGCCGTTGGGGAGAGCCGAAAAATATAGCTTTTCTCCCCGGTCTTGCCATCGAAGCTTAACGAGGCCCAAAGGGCGGGAGTCTCCTTCGCTCCGTAGTAGAGAAGAGTGTTCGCGCCGCCGGCTTGTCCGACAAACTCCTGGAGTGTTCCGTCAGCGATCCGATGAAGAAGCCGGAAGAAAGAGAGGAGGTTCGACTTGCCGGCGCCGTTCGCGCCGATAAAGACGTTGACTGGCCGCAGGTGGAGCGGCTGCAGGTCTTTGATTGACTTAAATCCGCCGACCCCCAGTTTCGTCAGCCTGGCCATAGAACTCACTGACTGTAGTATAGCGAAGGCGCTAGCCTACTACTGGGGTCGAAAGTCCACCAAGCTGCCGAGGTTCGCTTGCAGTCGTGTATTACGAAATCGCCGGGCGCCGCCCCTTTTGACCGGCCCGGGGAGCGCCCGGGCCTGGTCCGACGGTCTCCCTAAATCGCCGCCAGCGCGCCCCGCATGAAGCCGAACGACTCGGCCATACCGGGGACGGGGTTGTCGGCGTCGACCTCGTATTCCAAGGCCACGAGTTGCGAAAAGCGCATGTCGGCCAGGGCGCGCAGCATGCCGACGACATCCAGCGCCCCTGTCCCCACCGGCACGCCCCGGGCTTTGGCGCTGGTGTCGCTCAGGTCCTTGATGTGGATGCCGTAGAGCCGCGGCGCGCACTTGCGCAACGCCTCGACCGGATCGACTCCCAGCCGGGCGGTGTGGCCCACGTCGACGCAGCAGCCGATCTTGCGGTCCAGGCTCTTGACCGCGTCGAAGACGCCCAGCGGGGAAGGGAAGTTCTTGTCGCCGGGGCCGTGATTGTGGATGGCCACCATCAGGTCGTAGTCCTTGATCACCCGGTTGACGACGGGCAGCGTTTCCGGCTCAAACGAGACTGTGGCCACCGGGGCGCCGATGTCCCGGGTGTAGTCCAGGGCGTGGCGGATGCCGGCCTCATCGTTCTTCAGGTAGATCACGCCGCAGCCCAGGATCTCGATCCCGAACTTCTGGCACATTTTCCTGGTGGCTTGCCGCTCTTCGAGCGTCGAGGAGAGCGGCAGGTGCATGTCCTTGAGCGAAATGTAGTGGACGTCGATGGCCTTGAGGGCGGTGAGAGTCATCTCCAGGGTGAGCTTGCGCGTGGAGTAGGACGTCAGGCCGACCTTGAGGCCGCGAAACGCGGGACCCTCGGTCTTGGCCGCTTTCGCGGTCATGGCCCCGGCCGTGAACAAGGCCAGCTTGAACGCCTCGCGCCGGTCTATCTTTCCGATCATGTTGCCTCCTTTTGGGCGGCCGGCCAGCGGGAGCGCCGGTCCCACGCGCTTATCTCTTCAGCGCCGCATCAAAAAAGTCCCGGATTCGCCGCAGGCAGTCGAGCTTCGTCGTCTCGTACTCCCAGACGTGGCTCTCGACCGGGTAAGAAAACAGTTGCCAGCCGGTCTTCTCCAGCTCGATCAAGCGCTGCGAAAGCCGCACCGAATCCTGGTATAGCACGTTGTTGTCCACCATGCCATGCAGGACCAGCAGCGGATCGCGGAGGTTCTGGGCGAAGTAAATCGGCGAGCTGCGCCGGAAGGACTCCTCAGGAAGACGTCTCCATCGAGCTCGTAGACGAAAAGTTTGCCGTCGCGGCTGAAGTTGCGCAGCTCAGGATTCGGGGTGAAGGCCGTGAGCGGGGGCAGCCGCAGCCGCTCCTGCTCGGAGAGGCGCCGCGGCTTGCCGCCGTCGCGGCCGACCTCGAAGACGGCGTTCTGGTCCGGCCGGTGGGCCTTGGTGGCGCCGGCGTGGTAGTAGAATCGCCTGCCGTCCGGGCTCCAGCCGATGGAGTCCGGGATCAGGCCGAAAAAGTCCGCCTCGTCGCGCGCCGCCTGCCCGGCGGTGATGTCGGGCTTCTCGGCGCCGGCGGCGGGGCCGGAAAAGGCCAGCCAGCAGGACGCCAGGACGCCAAGAATCGTCTTACCCTTAGCGCCCACCGCCCATCGCCTTTCTGGCCTCCGTCACCACGGCCAGGAATTTCCGGGCCGCTTCTTCGATCGCCTGGAGGTTACCATCGGCGAGGGCCTGGGCGTTGACCATCTCGGATCCAACAGCCACGGCAGCCGCTCCGGCCCGCAGGAAATCGCCCGCTGTTTCCAGGTTCACGCCGCCGGTGGGGACCATCTCGATCTGTGGAAACGGCGCCTTCAAAGCGCGAATGTACTTCGGCCCGCCGACGTTGCCGCAGGGAAAGATCTTCACCAGGTCGGCGCCGGCTTCCCACGCCGTCTGCACCTCGGTCGGGGTCAGCGCGCCGGGCATGATGACCTTGGAATAGCGCTTGCAGATCTCGATGGTGGAGAGCTTGAGCGCCGGGGTGACGAAGAACTCGGCGCCGGCCAGCATCGCGGCGCGGGCGGTCTCGGGGTCGAGCACCGTGCCGGCGCCGAGCGTCATGCGGTCGCCGAACAGGTCGGCCACCTTTTCGAGCGCCCGCAGCGCCCCCGGCACGGTCATGGTGATCTCGACCGCCCGGATGCCGCCCCGGTAAACCGCCTCCGCCGCCTGGATCGCCGCCTCGGCGCTGCCGGCGCGAATGATCGGGACGATGCCGATATCGAGAATCGAAGATAGCGTCTTCTGTTTTGACATACTATAGTTATAGCTGTACCGCAGCCGTCAGCGGTCAGCTATCGGACGGCAGCTATCAGCTATCAGCCGTCAGCCGTCAGCAACCGCTGTCGCCGGCGGTGGTTTCCGGTGGCTGAAATCTGGGCGACCGAGAGCCGGCAACTCGTCAGCTTTCCGCAACCCCAGTCAACCGGGCAAGCGAGGGGTTACTGACGGCTGAAAGCTGCCTGCTGACGGCTGATTTTAGCTCGCTTTCAGCTCTCCGCAACCACAGGCAACTGCAAGCGAGGGGTTGCTGACGGCTGAAAGCTAACGGCTGACGGCTTGCAGTTCTGACGGCTGCAGCTTACGGAGGCCTCCATGCAACCTCATCTCCAGATCAAGTCTCCCCTGCGTGAACCCGGCGTTTATCCGATCGCCAAGCGCGGCCGGGATCTGAAGCACCTCTCGTTTGCCGTAGTCCAGCTCGGAGACAGGCTGCGCGAGTACACCACCGAAAGCGGCGAGGAAGAGCTGGCGGTGGATTTCTATCCCGGCGCCGTGCGTGTTGAGGTGCACTCGCCAGCCGGAAGCCTGGACCGTGAGACCCGCCGCGCCTCGATCAAGGACGCCGGCGAGATGCTTTACGTGCCGGCCGGGGCGAAGCTCAAGCTGACCCTGCTCAGCGACGCTGCCCGCGTCGGGATCGCCGGCGCCCTGGGCCAGCCGGGCGGCAAGCCGGTCTTCATTTCGCGGGACCAGGTGGTCAGCAAGCACGTCGGCAAGCAGAACTGGCAGCGCACGGTCCATACCCACATCGCCGACAACGTGGACGCCGCCCACCTGATCGTCGGCGAGACGGTCAACGAGCCGGGCGGCTGGTCCTCGAGCCCCCCTCACAAACACGACCGCAATTTCCCACCTTCCGAAGTTCCCATGGAAGAGGTATACTTCTTTCAGGTCGAGCCGCGTGGGGGTTTTGGCTTCATGCGCGTCTATACCGATCCGGCCGACCCGCAGCCTTTCGACTGCGCTTACACGGTGGAAGACGGCGACACGGTGCTGATACCGAGGGGCTATCACCCGGTGGCCGCTTTTCCGGGTTATACTTTAAACTATACGTGGGCGCTGGCCGGCGAAGGCCGCACCTACGGCGCCTGGAGCGACGACCCCCGGCACGCCTGGATCAAGGAAAGCTGAGGAGCAGTCTTTCTTCGGGCCTGGGCGGAGCAGTACCAGAAAGCGAACGTTTAGCCTAGCAACCGCCCCGATTCCGAGCCGCCGGCGTTAGGCGCGGCTCGCGCGCGATCCGGAAACCGCCCCCTTAGAGGACGCGAAAGAAATGCCGATCTTACGCAAAGACGCCAGGTACGCCAGGAAAAACTTCTTGGTTTGCTTTGCGCTTTTGCGCGAAATCTTTTGGTCGGCTCGATTCTTTCACGGCTTCCTGCGGTCGCGGCTCGGAGCGACGGCGGTTGGCAGGACCTTCCCATGAGCGACCAAAAATACCGACAGCACGGGTACCAGGATAGTGACCGCGAGCGGCGCCCCGAACAGCGCCCCCAGAAACGCCCTCCCGGCGAGCGAATAGGACCGCGGACCCCGAACTTCCCTCCTCGCGTTACCGTCGCCCGCTGCGCCAACTGCGGCGCCCTGCTCCCCAAAGGCTTCGATCCCAACGCCCAGTGCCCTCGCTGCAACTTCGAGCTGCACTGCTGCAAGCAGTGCGTGCACTTCGATACCTCCACCCGTTGGGAATGCACCCGGCCGATCCTGGCCCGCGTCTCCCCCAAGGACGCCCGCAACCAGTGCACGTTCTACGAAATCCGCATGTCGAGCGAGCGGGAAACGACCTCGGGCGGATCGGGCGCCGTGGCGGCGCGGCCGAGCGACCCCCGGCAGGCCTTCGAGAACCTGTTCAAGAAGTAATCCCGATGTCACCCCCGCCGGGCCTCCGGCATCCTTCTCCAACAGGTACCCTAAAGGCGTGATCCTCCGCTTGGAGCAGGTCTCCAAAGACTACGCGACCGACGGCTCGGCGGTGCGCGCTCTGGACGGCGTGTCGCTCGAAGTGGGCCGTGGCGAGTTTGTGGCCCTGGTCGGCCGCAGCGGCTGCGGCAAGACGACGCTGCTGAATCTGGCCGGGGCCATGGATTTTCCGACCTCCGGCCGCGTCCTGCTCGGCGGCGTATGCACCTCGGGGCTGGGCGACGCCGCGCTGACCGAAATCCGCCGCCACCAGGTGGGATTCGTTTTTCAGTTCTTTCAGCTCCTGCCGACGCTGACCGCCGTAGAAAACGTCGAGCTGCCCCTGCTGCTGGCGGGCGGGGCCGGTGCGCGCGCGCGGGCACGCGAATGCCTCGAGTGGGTCGAGATGGGGCCACTGGCCGCGCGTTTTCCTCACCAGCTCTCCGGCGGCCAGATGCAGCGCGTTGCCATCGCGCGCGCCATCATGCATCGGCCGCAGCTTCTACTGGCTGATGAGCCGATCGGGAACCTCGATACGGCCAGCGGCGACGCCGTGCTCGCTTTGCTCCGCCGCACCGTCGCGGATCTCGGCACCACCATTCTGATGGCGACCCACAGCATGGAAGCGGCGGCCGCGGCCGATCTCGTCGTCCGCCTGCGCGACGGCCGCGTCGAGGAGATTCGCCGCTCGTGACTCCCCGACTGGTCCTCTTCTACCGCCTGATGCTTCGCCCGCTCGGTCGCGAGCCCCTGCGCACGGCGCTCACCCTCTTCGCGGTGACGCTCGGCGTAGGCGTGGTGGTGGCGATCGATCTGGCCGGAACGGCCGCCGCCGGCTCGTTCCGCTCGTCGCTCGAATCCCTCGCCGGCCAGACCGATCTCGAGCTGAGCGCCGTTGGCGGCCTCGATGAGCGGCTGCTCGCCCGCCTGGTTCAGTTGCCCTATCCGCTCCGCTTTCGCCCCCGCATTGACGATTTCGCCCGAGTCGACTCCGGCCGGACCGTGCCGCTAGTCGGTTTAGACCTGGTCGCCGAAACCGAGTCTGTTCCGAGCCGCGACCATAAAGGAGCGGTTTTCGAAGATTTGGCTGGTTCCGTCTGGGTCGGCCCCCGCCTCGCGATGCGCCCCGGCACGAAGCTTCACCTCACCCTAAACGACGGCGCCCGCGAGTTCACGGTCGGCGGCATCTTGCAGCTCGAAGGTCCGGCCCGCTTCACACAAGAGGATCTTGTGGTGATGGACCTCTCGGCCGCACAGGCAGCCCTCGGTAGAGCCGGACGCCTCGACCGCATCGAGGTGCTGCTGCCGCCTGGCGCCGGCGCCTCCGATTGGGAGAAGCTGCTGCGCCCGGAGCTGCCCGCGGACGTGGCGATTCGGCGTCCCGGCGCCCGCAGCGAGGAGAACCAGAAGATGCTCAGCGCCTTTCGCTGGAATCTCCGGGTGCTGAGCTACATTTCGCTGGTGGTGGGCGCGTTCCTGATCTACAACACCATCGCTATTTCGGTGGTTCGCCGCCGCGCGGAGATCGGCATTCTGCGGGCGCTCGGCGCCACGCGCGCGGGCGTGCTGGCCGCGTTCCTTGGCGAGGCGGCGTTTTTCGGTCTCGTGGGGTCCTTGCTGGGGCTGGCCGCGGGCCGCCTGATGGCCGAGGGAGCCGTTCAATTGCTCGCCGCCACCGTCCAGTCGCTTTACGTTAGCAGCCGGCCGGCGCCGATCGCGTTCACGCCGCTCTCGATGCTGGCGGGGATCGGCGCCGGCCTCGGTGTGGCCCTGCTTTCGGCGCTGGCTCCGGCCCGCGAGGCCACCCAGGTCGCCCCGACCGAGGCCATGGCCCGCGGCCAGCGGGAATATCACGCGCGTCTCCATTGGCGCCGGGACCTGCTGGCCGCCTTAACACTTTCTATCACTGCCGCCGCGGCCTCGCGCCTGCCACCCTTCGACGGCAAGCCGGTCTTCGGGTACCTGGCGACCTTTCTTCTTATCGCCGCCGCGGCCCTGGCCACGCCGGCCGTGGTCCTGGCGGCGGCGCGGCTCACGCGCGGCGCTTTCGGCGTCGAAGGCTCGCTTGCCGTCCGCAGCCTGGCTGCCTCGCTCAACCGCACTTCGGTCCTGGTCGCCGCGCTCTCCACCGCCGTTGCCATGATGGCCAGCGTGGGCATCCTGGTCGGCAGCTTTCGCCAGACGGTGCTCGTGTGGATGGACGTCCAACTCCGCGCCGACCTCTACCTTCGCCCCGCCGGCCGCTCCGGCGCCGGCCAGCACCCGACCCTCGCGCCGGAGGTCGCCGGCCGGATCGAGGCGCTGCCCGGCGTCGACGCCGTGGACCGCTTCCGCGCCTACGAGATCAGCTTTGGCGGCCTGACCTGCACCCTGGCCGGCGGCGAAAGCCGGATCATCGCCCGCTTCGGCCGCCTGCGCTTCTTGCCGGGCCCCGAGGGCGCCCCGGACCGCGCCCGGATCCTGGCCGAGCTGCCGCGCGGCGACTACGCCATCGTCAGCGAGCCTTTCGCCAACAAACACGGCCTTCGGGCCGGCGATTCAATTGAGCTGCCTCTCGCCGGCCAGGTGCGGCGCTTCCGCATCCTCAGCGTGTATTATGACTACTCGAACGAGCGCGGCTTTATCATCCTCGATCGCGCGACGCTGCTAAAATATCTTCCCGACCCGGCGCCTTCGAACCTCGCGGTCTACGTCGCTCGCGGCGCCGACCCGGAGCAGGTAAGGGGCGAGATCGAGCGCGCCATCGCCGGCCGCGCCATCCTGATTGTGCCCAACAGCCGCCTGCGCCTGGAAGCAATCCGTACCTTCGACCGAACCTTTGCCATCACCTACGCCCTGGAAGCGGTGGCGATCCTGGTCGCGGTGCTGGGCGTGGCCGGCGCGCTGCTCGCCCTGGTGCTCGACCGCCGCCGCGAGCTCGGCGTGTTGCGCTTCCTGGGCGCCTCGGTCCCGCAGGTGCGCCGGCTGCTCTATTTCGAGGCTGGTTTGCTCGGCCTGGCGGCCAACCTTATCGGCTTCGCTTTGGGCGTTGTGCTTTCGCTCATTCTGATCTTTGTCATCAACAAGCAATCTTTCGGCTGGACCATCCAGTTCCACTGGCCGGTGGCCCTGCTCGCGAGCGCCCTTACGGGGATTTACGCGGCCACGCTCGCCGCGGCCTGGTGGCCAGCGCGCACCGCCGCGCGCCTGAACCCGATCGAGGTCGTCCATGAAGAGTAACCTGCTGCTGCTCGCCGCCCTCCTCTTCGACCTCGCCCTGCCCGGTTACCGCTTCCAGTTTCCCCGCGACCATTTCAGTCATCCCAACTTCCAGACAGAGTGGTGGTATTACACCGGCAATCTGAAGACGCGGGCTGGCCGCCGCTTCGGCTTCGAGCTGACCTTCTTTCGCAAGGCCGTTGCCCGTCCGGCCGCGCGCACCACGGCCTGGGACGTGGATGATCTGTACCTGGCGCACCTGGCCTTGAGCGATATCGACGGCCAGCGCTTTTACGCGACCGAGCGTCTCAACCGCGCGGGCCCGGGACTGGCAGGGGCCTCGCTCGCGGAGGGACCGCCGACCGGGGCCTCACCTGTGGGGGGATCGCCGGCCCCAGCCCCACTCGCCGGGGCGTCGCTGCCAGGGGGATCGCCGGCCCCAGCCCCACTCGCCGGGGCGTCGCTGCCAGGGGGATCGCCGGCCCCAGCCCCACTCGCCGGGG
>JBGOUJ010000289.1:0-9371 GCA_041477005.1 Terriglobia bacterium
CGCCGAGATAGATGAGCGGCGAGCTATTCGCTACCACGCTCACTTGGAGCTCTCAGATGGCGCCGCTTTCGATAATCCTCGATGAGACGGACAAGAGTAAACTGGCGCTCGATGTTCACCACGGCGGCTCGATCTTCTCTGATTCCGGGCCAGGGCCCCAGTCCACTCTGACTCGAAGCAGCACCTTCTGCGGGCGCAGCCATCTCGGATCTTTCTTTGGCCTCTCTTGAGACTGGTGCTCGACCGTGTACCCGAGCGCCTGGTAGCTCCGGAGCCGCTTCTCATACATTCTGGCCAGCATCGGAACGTGAATGTCCACGTAGTCGTAAACCTGCACAACTTTCTTGCCGTCGTGCAGGCGATGCAGCCGGCCGACATACTGTTGCAGCGTTCCGCGCCAGGAAATCGGCATTACCAGAAACAGAGTGTCCAGCCTCGCGTCGTCGAACCCCTCCCCGATGTAGCTCCCCGTCGCCAGGATGACCCGTGGCTCGCCGGGCGCTACCGCGCCGAGGCCCTCGGCAACCGCTTTCCTCTGCTTTCGCCCCATGCCGCCCTTCAGGACGAAAACGTTCCTGACGCGGCCCTCTAGAGACGAGGCGAGGTGGCTCAGGTGCTCGGTCCGTCCGGTGAGCAATAACGGAGACCGTCCGGCCTGGATTGCCTGGACCAGGTCGGTGACAACCAGCTCGTTACGGGCGGCGTCGTTCACCATCGCGGCGTATAGATCCTGGATGGTCACGTCGGTCGCCTCCGGCAAGATCCGGAATTCCGTGCATCTCGGAATCACCCGGTGCGCAAACGGCGTGGTTTGCGCCATCTTTCGGGCGCTCAGGTTGAATCGGACCGGGCCGCACTGCATGTAAAGGATCGGATGATGACCGTCTTTGCGAACCGGCGTCGCCGTCAGACCGAGGATGTATCGCGCCTTGACCTGCTTCAGCACCCGCTCGAAAGTAAAAGCCGGGAGGTGATGACACTCGTCGACGATCACCTGTCCATACTAGGCGACAAAATCTTTGACCTCTCCTTTTCGCTGGAGGCTTTGGATCACGGCAACATCCACGCAGCCGGTCCTGGTCACCTTTCCCCCGCCGATCTGCCCGATCGATTCGACGGGCAGGTTGAGAAACAACGCCAGGCGCTCCCGCCATTGGTCGAGCAACTGGCGCCGGTGCACGATCACCAGAGTGTTCCGTCTCCTTTGGGCAATCAACCAGGCGGCCAGGGTGGTCTTTCCGAAGGCCGTGGGTGCGCACAGGATGCCGTCGTCCTGTTCGATGATCTGCGCAGCCGCCGCCGGCTGCATGGCCCGAAGGCGGCCGTGGAAAGCAACGTCGATGGGGTTGCCTGCAAAGCGCTGGTCGTGAATCTCGGGATCCACACCGTGAGCCTGAAAGAGCTGCACCGCCTCATCCAGGCAGCCGCGAGGCAGCCCGATATGCTGCGGGAACTCCTCGGCGCAGCCGATGATGCGGGGCTTGCCGAACGTGGAGAGTCGCATGGCCTGGGCTTTGTAGAACTCCGGGTTCTGAAACGCCGCCAGACGGGTCAACCGATTCAGCATAGCCGGAGGCAGGTCCTTCTTCTCCACGTACGCCAGATTGCTGCGCACGATGAGCACGCGTTTCGGAAGAGGCGCCGTGATCGGTTTCTCTCTTCGTCGCTTGGATGGCGGTAATGTCCACGGGACCTCGCCGGCTTCGTCATCGGCCAGGCTCATGCGGACACCGACGATGTCTCCGTGGCGCGCGGCCTCCTGAACTACGGCTTCGACCTGCTTCGCTGGAACGCGCTCAATGGAAGAGAGATACCGCCACTGGTCCGGGTACGGCTTGAATTCAGAATCGATAAAGACGCTGTTGTCCTGTTCGCGCGGCCCTTTCTGTAGTGGAAGAGCGATCAGATTGCCGAAGCCGCCCTTCGGCAACGTGTCCTGGTTGGGGATGAATCGGTCATAGGAATCGAGTCCCAGCTCGTGGCGGCGCTCCATGGAACGGGTCAGGATGGCGCAGCCGAGCTGACGGGCTGTGACGGCCGGGATCGCGCGGTCGAAAAAGATCCAGACGTGGCCGCCGTTGCCGGAGCGAGAGCGCTCCAGGGAAGCGTGGACGCCAAGTTCCCGGCAGGCGGCAAGAAAGGCCCCGGCGTCGGCCTGCCAGGTGGCCTTGTCGAAATCGACGGCAAGCAGCCAGCACGTCTCGTCCCATAGAAGTGGATAAAGACCGATCGTGTGCTTCCCTAGGAGGTGCCCGCGGACGACCTCGCCGGTCAGGGGTAAGAGTCGCCGCGTTTCCCGATCCACCCGTTTCCGTTGTTCGGGTCTGCTGGCAAGAACCGCCTTCCAGTCCCGGACACTCGCCGGCGAATAGCCCGACCGGCCGGCTTTGCCCTCCCATCGCACGGCGTACACGTCTTCTCGCCCGCGGAACAGGCTGCGGAACAGCGCCAGCTTGACCTCCGGCGGGGACTGATTCCTTACCGGGAAGTCAGCGGTCGTGCTGCTATCATCGCCATTCGTGCTCTCCGGCTGAGGATCTGGCTGGATGCCGTGACGGACCAGCAGCTCTCGCAGCCTGGCGTTCTCCTGGCCCAAGCGCGAGCATTCCGTCCGCGCGGATTCCAGTTGCCGATCTCGATCCTCGCGGTTCAAGGGAGGCCTGTCGCTAACATTCATTTCCATCTCCGAAATCAGAGCCAGGAAGTTGGGGGTCAATCCTGGTCACTGGTCAGTGGATGATTTCATAAATTACGTTAACGTATTCCGGGCTTGCAAGCACGCCCCTACTGTGGTGTGGCAGGTCTCGAGCCACCCAGCGGAGAACCTCGCGAGCGACCTGACTACCGCCGCGGGCGCCCTTAAGAACAAGAGATCTCCGCGGCTCTGCGCCTCTGCGGTGAATTCGGGTCTACAATCAACGGCTCGGTTGGCTTGCGGGCGCCGGGTCGATCTGATTGTTGCGGACGCCGTCGTGGTAACTCCTCACGTACCTGCGCCTGGGCAGTTGTGAAATGGGCTTGGGCTTTCTCATCATGGTCTGGGAGGAATAGCCGTTCCGCGGGGGTCAATCAACCGCGGAAGACGCAGAGAGAGGTTCCCAGGTTTTCGATTCTCCTACGGTAGCGTACGTGCAGGTAGACGACTCAATGTATCCTCCTGCCGACACGTTTCGAACAAATGCTATAACTAGTCAGGAGGGAGCAACGCATGGGTTCTTGGCAAGCTCAGGATGCGAAGGCCCGCTTCAGTGAGTTTCTCGAGGCAAGTCTCAGGGAAGGACCGCAAATTGTAATACGGCGTGGCATTGAAGCGGCGGTCCTGTTACCGGTCGCTGAATGGCGGCGGCTACAAGAGGCTTCTCGACCCAGCCTGAAGAAGCTGCTCCTTGCGCCAGCGCCAAGGCACGAGAATCTGGTTCTGAATCGCCGCGCCTTCAGGCGCCGGCCGCCCTTGCGGTTTCGGTAGATATGTATCTTCTTGACACCAAGGCTGTGCTGACCCGGCTAAAAGGCCTACCAATATGAGACAGCGATATTTTCTTGTAGCGGTTTTGTTGGCAGGAACATTGCGGGCGGCGGAGCCGGTCCTGCGGGAGGCTTCGGCCGAGTCGGTGGGGGTCTCGCCCGGGAGACTGCAGAGCGCGCTGAGTCGCGTGCAGGAGTCGATCGACGCCGACGTGATGGCCGGCGCCGTCATCTTGGTGGCGCGGCACGGTTCGATCGTCGCCCAGGACGCCTACGGGTGGGCTGACGTGGAGAACCGGATCCGGTTCGCGCCCGATACGATCTGCGAGATGGCGTCGGTGACCAAGCCGGTTACGGCGACGGCGGTCCTGATGCTGGTCCAGGAGGGGAAACTGGGGCTCGACCAACCGGTCGAAAAATACATCCCCGCTTTTCGGACGCAGCAGTTGGTAGTGAGCGGGAAATCGCTCGGCCATCGGGCGATCACGATCCGCCAGTTGCTGACCCATACGTCGGGGCTGCCGCGCGACGTTCCTTCGCGCAAGATGCCGACCATGCATCCGGAGTGGCTGGCGCGGCGGCTGGCCGACATCGGCGACGAGGCGGGGAAGATGAATCTGGAGTTCGAGCCGGGTTCGCGGTTTCAGTATTGCAATGCCGGGTTCGCGACGCTGGGGCGGGTGGTGGAAGTCGCTTCGGGGCAGCCTTATGACCAATTCTTGAAGACGCGCCTGTTCGGGCTGCTGGGGATGAAGGACAGCTCGTTCCAGCCGCCCGCCGCCGACGCGAGGCGGGTGGCGGCGCTCTACCGGGCCGGGGCGACGGCGCGGGAACTCGAATACCGCTACGACCCCTCGTTGCGCATTACCAACCCGGCACCGAATGGAGGCCTCTTCTCGACCGGGCGGGACATCGCAGCCTTCGTCCAGATGTTCTTGAACCAGGGCCGCTACAACGGCGCCCAGGCGCTGGCGGCCGAGACGGTGCGGATGATGCTGGCCGATCAGACGCCATCTTTGCCCGAGGTGCGGGGTCTCGGATGGTCGCTCCAGCCGCCCGCGGCCAAGCGTCCGCTCGCCGACGCCATCTTTACGCACAGCGGCTCGAGCGGGACGTTCGTGTGGGGCGACGTGCGGCGCGACGTGGTGGGCGTTTTCCTCCCTCAGACCGCCGGACGGCGGGTGACCGAGGCGCATCGGGAGCTTTACGAGCGGATCCGGGCGGCGATCGACCCGCCCAACACCGCGCTCGACGCGCAGTGGGGGCGGCACGTGGTGGCTTCGGGGTATGCCACGCAAACGGCCGTGGCGGCCGACTTCACCGGCGACGGGCGGGTGGACGTGATCGTCAACGGCGAGGGGAAGACACGGCTCTACGCGGCGCCCGACTGGAAGGAAGTCGTCATTCACGCCGGGCCGCTTGACGCCATCCACAGCGCCGTGATGGACGTGGACGGCGACGGCAAGCCCGACTACATCGGAACTCGATATACGCCGGGGCTGATCTATTGGCTGGAGCGTCCGGCCGATCCGCTGAAGGGGCCGTGGCCGTATCACTTGATAGATGACCAGGTCAACGGCATCCACGGGCTGATGGTCGGCGACATCGACGGCGACGGCAAGCCGGACCTCGCCGGAACGAGCGCGCTACCCACCGGGCCGTTCGCCAACTCGCTGGCTTGGTTCAAGGTTCCGCCGAACCCTCGCCGGGCGGAGCGCTGGCAGCGGTACGTGTTTGCTCGGGGTGACGCGCCGGGGCTGAGCCATTACGTGGGGCTGGGAGATGTAAACGGCGACGGGCGCATGGACGCCGCTACCGGCGCCAAGCTCGCCGATGGAGGCAACTACTTCGCCTGGTGGGAGGCGCCGCAGGATCCGAAGCAGGCCTGGAAGAAGCACGTCATCGCCACCGGCCAGGAGGGGGCGACCAACATCCTGATGGCCGACATCAACGGCGACGGGCGCATGGATTTCGTGGCCTCACGCGGGCACGGCAAGGGGTTGGTGTGGTTCGAGGCGCCCGACTGGAAACCGCACGAGATCAGCACCACGCTGACCGGGCCGCACAGCCTGGCCGTGGGAGACATCGACGGCGACGGGGACATCGACGTAGTGACCTGCGCCAAGGACGACTTCACGCTGGCGTGGTTCGAGAACGACGGCAAGGGAAATTTCACGATGCATCCCATTTATCGGGATCAGGCGGCGTATGACGTGAGGCTCGTAGATATGGACGGCGACGGGGACCTGGACATCCTGGTGGCGGGGCAGCAGAGCCGCAACGTCGTGTGGTACGAGAACCGAATCAGAAACCACAGATGAACACAGATAAACACAGATGAAAAACGTCCTGGAGATCGGAGGGAGGAGGGTTGGCGTCGAGGACATTGTTGCCGTCGGGCGATATGGGGCCCGCGTCGAGTTGACCGGGAAGGTGGACGTGCGGCGGCGGATCGAGCGGTCGCGGGAATGGATCGCGGCGGCTTTGAAGCGCGGGGAGATCATCTACGCGGTCAACACCGGGGTGGGGACCAACGCTGTGTTTTTGCTGCCGGAAGACGCGGTGGAACAGTTTCAGGAGAGAACTTTGCAGCAGCTTTGCTGCGGGACGGGACCGCCGCTCTACGGGGAGATCGTGCGCGCCTCGATGCTGCTGCGGGCGGTGACACTGGCGCTCGGATACTCGGCGGTGCGGGTGGGGGTGATCGAGCAGTTGGTGCGGGTGCTGAATGCGGGCATCACGCCGATCGTGCCGCGCTACGGGTCGGTCGGGGCGAGCGGCGATCTGATTCCCTCGGCTTACGTGGCGATGGCGCTCGTCGGGCAGGGGCAGGTGGCGTACCGGGGCAAGGTGCAGACGGCGCGGCGGGCGCTCCAGCAGGCCCGGATCGCGCCGCTCCGGCTGGGCTACAAGGAAGGCATCTCGCTGATCAACGGTACCACCACCATGACCGCCGCGGCGGCGCTGGCGGTCGAAGACGCCGACGCCGTGCTGCGGGCGTTTCTGGCGGCGGCAGCGCTGTGCGTCGAGGCGCTGGGCGCTTCGACGGAGCCTTTCGAAGACTGGGTGCAGCGGGTGAAGGGGCACGCCGGGCAGAGGAGCGTGGGGCGGTATCTGCGGCGGCTGCTCGAAGGCTCGCGGGCGGTCGGCTCTACGGCCGAGCTGCGGCGGCGGGCCAAGAGCCAGAGGGCGGCGGGCCGGTCCGAAGAGGCGATCCAGAGCGGTTACTCGATCCGCTGCCTCCCGCAAGGTATCGGCCCGATGCAGGAGGCGCTCGGCGCGGCGCGGGCGGTGGTCGAGATGGAGGCCAACTCGGCCAACGACAACCCGCTGGTCGATCCCGCCACCGGCCGGGTGTACCACACCGGCAACTTCTACGGCGGCCACATCGCGCGGGCCATGGATGGGCTGAAGCTGGATCTCGCCAACCTGGCCAATTGGTCCCACTCGCTGATGGCGGTGATTGTGGACGACCGCTTCTCCCACGGCCTGCCGCCGGCGCTGGTGGCCGAGCCGGGTGTGAACACGGGATTCAAGGGGATGCAACTGAGCCTGGCGGCGCTCGCCTGCGCGGTGCGGCAGATGGCTTCGCCGAGCCTGGTGCACCCGGTCTCGACCGAGCAGCACAATCAGGACATCGTCAGCCTGGGCGTACACGCGGCGCTCACCGCGCGCGACGCCCTCGATTGCACCCGGAACGCGGTCGCCATCCTGCTGCTCGCCGCCTGCCAGGGAATCGATCTGCGGGGAGCGGCCGCCAAGCTCGGGGCGGGAACCCGCCGGGTCTACCGGGCCGTGCGGTCGCGAAGCACGTTCGTGGAAGCCGACCGGCCGCTGCAGGACGACATCGCGGCCGTCGCGCGGGCGATAATGAGCGGGGAGCTGTCGCTGCCGGGGTGGTAACTCTTATGATTTCGAGCGAGAGGTGGCCTGCGACGACTGGGTGGTTTCCTGGATGGGCGGCGAGCCCCGGTCGTAGGCGGCCTGGATGCAGGAGCAGTTGAGGCGGGTCCAGGAAGAGAAAATGCGCGAGATGCGCGAACGTTTGAACCGGAATCCGTAAGGGCGCGATCAGCGGCGGGCGGCGGGCGAGGCGGCGAGGATCTCCCGCACCGCTTCCTGTATCCGGTCGAGCCCGGCCTGGAGGACTTCGGCTGGGGGCCCGTAATTGATGCGCAAATAGCGATCCATGCCGAAGTGGTCTCCGGGGACCACCAGGACGCTTTTCTCATCCCGGAGCTTTCGCATCAGCTCAGGCGAGCTGACCTCGAGATCGTATTTCAAATAGGCAATGGCGCCGGCGGCGGGCGGCACGCAGGTGAACAGGCCGGCGTTTGACGCGATCCATTCTTCCAGAAGCGGGTAGTTGCGGCGGAGAATGCTCCGGGTGCGCTCCAGTATCCGTTGGCGGGTTGACGGCGCCAGCGCGATGCGGGCCAGACGGTCGCTGAGGGTGCTGAGGGCTATTGTCGTGTAGTCGTGGCAGCCCCAGAGATCGGCGATGGCGTCTTTCGGGCCGGCGATCCAGCCGACGCGGAGGCCGGGGAGACCGTAGGCCTTGGAGAGGCCGTTGGTGATGAGCACCTTGTCGTAGCGGCCCCAAAACGACGGCGTGGTTGGGCCGCATCGCTCGGCGCCCTGGTAGACTTCGTCGGCCAGGAGCCAGGCGCCGGCGCGGCGGGCGGCGTCGACGATCGCCTGCATCTCGGTTTCGGCGAGCACGGCGCCGGTGGGATTGTTGGGATTGCACACGGCGATCAGCCTCGTCGGAGGCGAGGCGCGTCGAAGCGAGGTACTTCCAGGCGAGATGGCCCGGGAGAGCTGCTCCAGGTCGACCGACCAGCCGCGGTCCTCGCACAGGCGGAAGGGAACGATGCTGGCGCCGAGCGACCGGGCCAGTCCCCAGATCTGCATGTAGTTGGGCAGCATCAGGACGATCTGGTCGCCGGGCTCGACCACGCGCCAAACGGCGAGGAAATTCGCCTCGGCGGCGCCGGTGGTGACGAGCACGTTGTCAACGTCGGCGCCGGGGTAGAGGCCGGCGATCTGCCGGCGCAGCTCGATGGTTCCGTTCGTCTGGCTATAGCCCAGCTTCTGATCGAGCAGCTCGCGCAGCAGCTTCTCGTCCTCGACCAGCTCGGCAACGGCCATGGGGTGGACGCTGCTCTCCGAGAGGTTGTACTCGACGAGGTTCTCCCACTGCGATTGGAGACGCTCCATCTCGAAAGGTTCAATCTTCATTTCTCTGACGGGCCAGCCGGAGCCTTACCCTATTGCTTCGCCAGAGCCCGGGCGACGTCGGCCGAGAGGACCGAAGGGCACCAGTATTTCTCGATGTGCTGGATGACCAGCTCCGTGCCCTGGTCGTGGGAGACGTAGGGGCGATTCTCGGGATTGTACATGGAGTCGGTCAGGTCGCGGACCAGGACGCAGCGCATGCCCCAGCGGGTCATCTGCTTGATGGCGAACGTGCGGTTGAGGACGCACATGTTGGTGTGGACGCCCATGACCAACACGTTGTTGATGTCGCGGGCGCGCAGGAGGTTGTAAATCTCGGTTCCCTTGTCGGAGATGACGTCGTTGCCGGCGATGCGGAGCGTCGCAATCTCGCGGGACCAGGCCTTGAAGAACTTGTCGGGGGTATCGCAGCCGCCGGTTGAGTCGTCGATGGGGAGGGGCGGGTCGGCGAGGCTGAGATTCGGCGGCGGCTCGACCTTCGGCATCTCCAGAATGCGGCGGCGATACGGCGAGCCGGCGTAGAAATCCATCACCTCGGAAGGCGAGTGGATGATCTGGATGCCGTGGTCGCGGGCCTGGTCGACGAAAGGCGCCATCTTGCGGGCCAACGCGTCGACGCGCTTCGCCGCGCCGGAGCACCAGTGGTTGTTCCACATGTCGCAGATCAG
>JBGOUJ010000290.1:0-9367 GCA_041477005.1 Terriglobia bacterium
CCCGGTGGGAGCGGCGGCGGAGATATTACCTGGGGCGGGGGGACGGCGCCGCTTATCGGCAGTAACATCAAGGTAGACACGATTCAGGGCGTCGGCACTGGCTTGCACTCCGGCGACACCCTAAGCTGTCTCAATTGCACGCTATGGTTTAATACCGGGATCTACTCGGGTGCGGGGCAGTTCCACGGCGGTGGGTCGTTTGTGATAACTGGACAGGTCGATATGGACGGGAATGGCTACAGCATCCTCGATCCAGCCGACATCAGCGGTCCTATATTGTGGTCAGGTTTCCTTGGGACGCATTTTGATGACCCTCCCTACAACCCCTTGGTTCTAAACCTCCCCAACGGCTGGAAAGAACTCTTCGCTCCCCTAACGGACCAGGAGAACGGCAAGCTTCTCGATTACTTCGGCCTGCCGGATGGGGTCATGCCGGGAACCCTCACCGCGCTCTACACGTCTTCACATTTTCCGGCAGACGGTTGCACCGGACCTGGATGCCCGGACCGTTCCTGCGGCCGCAACAACATCCTGGGTCTCTCCCTGGACAATACCGTGGCCGACGTGCCTGAGCCGGCTTCGATAATGATGCTGGGTTCGGGGTTGATCGGTCTGGCCGGAATGGCGCGCCGGCGGCTTCTGAAAAAGGTGTAGTGCCAGCCGCCTGTTTCGCTTGCGCTGGCCTGCGGTAAATCGGAACGAGGGACGGGTTCCGCTTTGCCGCTGGCCGGCGTGTCGTTTCGGTTCGCTAAGTAGCACGCCCCACGTCTCTGCGTACCACCCGTCGTTGCTCTAGAACCTCAACCCAACACCCCGCAAACACCCCGCAATACGGTCGCCTTTTTTCGTGAAGGCTCCAACCAGGTTCCGATGTTTGGCCCTTGCCGTGCTTTACTTCTGGTTCCGCTCAACAAGATGTTGACAGCGGCTTTGAGCGACATATGACTTGGCAAAAATCCTCAATAGTTCGGCCTGAGCTTTCTCCGCGCTCGGTGATTCGGATGTTGTGGAAGCACAAGGCGCTGATCGCAATCGTTTGGGTGCTGCTGAGCGCCGTCTCCATCGTGGGGATCTACCGGCTGCCGGCCATTTACAGGGCCGAGACGCTGATCCTGGTGGATTCGCAAAAGATCCCCGATCGATACGTGACTTCTACGGTGAACAACGATGTTCAGGACCGGCTGGCGACCATCAGCCAGCAAATTCTGAGCAGCACCAGGCTGCAAAAGATCATCGAGACCTATGACCTCTACCGCGAAGAGCGTAAAACACTGTCGCAGGAAGAAATCATCGACTTGATGCGGCTGGACATCAAGGTCACGCTGGAGAAGGGCTGGACCAAAGACCGGCCGGGCGCCTTTCGGGTGGCCTATCAGGGGCCGAACCCCAGTATCGTGGCCGAGGTCGCCAACCGCATCGCCAACCTGTACATCGAGGAGAACCTCCGGGCGCGGGAGGTGCAGGCCGAAGGGACCACGGAGTTCCTGGAGAACCAGTTGGAGGAGGCCAAGAAAAGGCTCGACGAGCAGGAAGCCAAGGTGAGCCAGTTCAAGCTGGAGCACAACGGCGAGCTGCCACAACAAGAGAACTCGCTGAACGGAGCGCTGACACGGCTCCAGATCGAGCTGCAGGGCAATCAGGAGGCGATTAGCCGGGCCCAGCAGAGCAAGCTCTTGCTGGAGAACTCGCTGGGGATTGCGGAGCCGGAGTTGAAAACGCTGCAGGCCGCTGCCGTTTCGGCCGCCGAGCCGGCCTCTGGGGCCGGGCGCGGGACTGCGGCTACGGACGATGCGGGCCGGACAACGACACCGCAAAAGCGGTCTGACGTGCTGCAGGCGCAGGTTGACGCTCTCCTGGTTCGCTATAAGGACGACCATCCGGACGTAAGACGGCTTCAGGCGGAAATCGCCGGCGCGCGGCGGCAGGAAGCGGAAGACGCGCGCCTCGCGGCGGCTGCTCCTAAGGCGCCGGCGTCCCGTCCGGCGCCGGCAGCGCAACCTGTCCCAGCGGCCATCCCGGCGCAACTGGCACAGGATCTCGTTCGCCAGCGGGAGAAAGTGGGCAATCTCCGGGCCCAGGTGGCGGCAGCCAATCGGGACCTGGAGACGCTTAAGGCCGAGCGAACTCGCATCCTGGGGGCAACCAGCTCGTATCAGAAGCGCGTCGAACGGCTCCCGATCCGCGAGCAGCAGATGGCCGCTTTGACCCGCGACTACGAGATCTCCAAAGCGAACTACCGATCCTTGCTGGACAAGAAGTTTAACGCCGAGATGGCCACCAGCATGGAAAGGCGCCAGAAGGGGGAGCGGTTTACGGTGCTCGATGCCGCCAGCGTGCCCGAAAAGCCCTTCAAGCCGCAGCGCGGTCCCCTGAGTGCGCTGGGCGCGACGCTGAGCCTGGTCATCGGGATCTGCATCGCGGCGGGGAAGGAATTGAAGCGGAATTCCCTGCTCGGGGAGTGGGAGCTGCCGGCAGGGGTCCTGGTGTTGGGGCGCGTGCCCTTGATTGGGCCCGATTCCGACTCTCGGCGCACAGGCGGTGGGAACAGGTTTGCGCTGCCACGGTTTCGGATAAAAATCCGGATTACGATGCCGAGGCCTTCTATCGCCCGGGCCACCGGGGGCCCCGTCTAATCATGTACGAACAGTTCTTCGGGCTTCGAAAAAACCCATTCGTGATGGCGCCGGACCCGGCGTTTGTGTTTCCGACGCCGGCGCACCGGGAGGCCCTGGCCGGCCTGACCTACGCCATCATGAGCCGCAAGGGATTCGTGGTGCTGACCGGGGAAGCCGGCACCGGGAAGACCACCCTGCTGACCACCATCCTCCAATCGATCCCGGACACGCGCGTGTACTCCAGCTTCGTGCTGAATTCCACGCTGACGCCGTCCGAGTTCCTCGAGCTGGCCATGATGGATTTCGGGATCAACAACGTTCCTGTCAGCAAGGCGCAGCGGCTCATGGAACTGCAGGGGTTCCTGGTTCGGGCCTGCAATGAAGGCAAAGTGGCGGTGCTGATTGTGGATGAAGCCCACAAGCTCAGCCCCGAGGTGCTGGAGGAAATCCGGCTGTTGACGAATTTCAACACCGCCGACGGGAATCTGCTGCAGATCGTGCTGGCGGGACAGAAGGAACTGAACGGGGTCCTGAATCGCGGAGACCTCTGGCAATTGAAACAGAGGATCGCGTTCCGATTGGCGCTCCATCCCTTGCCCCAGACCGACGTGGAGCAGTACATGCGGCATCGCTGGATCAAGGCCGGCGGCAGTCTGGAGCTGCCTTTTTCCGCCGAGGCGGTGCGCCGCATAGGTCAGTGGTCGCGAGGGATCCCGCGGCTGATCAACGCCATTTGTGATAACGCGCTGTTGCTCGCTTTTGGGGCGGGGGCGTCCAGGGTCGAGATGGAGCAGGTGCTTGAAGTGGCGGCGGACCTGGACTTGTTGGACAGCGACGAGCGGCCGGAAAGGGCAACGCTCGCCCCGGCCGAACCGGTATTGGAAGAAGAAGACCCCCCCCCACTCAATGGGGCATCCGTGGCGCCGGAACCGATTTCGCTGCCTACCCTTGAGCGATACTTACCGTCCCAGAAGCGCTCCTTGTTGAGCCGCTGGGTCGGCGGGAAGCGAGGGTAGGGGGAAGCACGGTCAAACTCAGGGAGAGCTATGAGCCGAATATTCCAAGCATTGCAAAAAGCCGGAAAGGGCGGCGATTTCCACTGGCCTTTGACCCCTGGGGGCCTGTCGAGCCAGTCCGCGGCGGCTGGCGGCGGGGAAGCCAACCCGGACCCGGCCAGCGGGCTGGCGGAGGGGGCTGGGGCGAGTCAGGCCTCGCCTGGTGGGTTGGGGTCCCGGATTCGCACACTGCCCTTGCAGCTTCTTCCCGGGGCGCCGGTGTTTGCGTTTAGCGGTGGCCGCTCTCACGCCGGAGAGCGCTACCGGATGATTCGCACCAAGATCATTCAACACCCTTCCCAGCCCAAGCTGATTCTGATTTCAAGCGCCGGGCCACGGGACGGCAAGACCACCAATTCTGTGAATATTGCCGGCATTCTGTCGCTCAAGAATGACGTCAACGTGCTGCTGGTGGACGGAGACTTTCGCCGCTCCACTATGTCGAGCCTGTTGGGGCTTCCCGCTTCGCCCGGTCTCGCCGAGGTCCTGGCCGGTGAATGCTCGCTGGAGGAGGCGCTGGTCCGGGTGGAGCAGTTTCCGAATCTTTACGTGCTCCCTGTCGGTAAAGCGGCCCACAACCCGACCGAATTGCTCGATTCCCCCAACTGGAGGGCGGCCTGCGAGATGTTCCGGATGCAATTCAAGTACACGATCGTCGACGCACCTCCGATCGGCTCGGTGGCGGATTACGACTTGATTCAGGTCGCTTGTGACGGAGTGATCGTGGTGCTGAGGCCGGACCACACCGATCGGACCCTTGGGCTGAAGGCGCTGGAAACCGTGACGGACAAGAGACTGATCGGCGTGGTGATGAATTGCGCCCCCGAATGGTTTCTGTGGAAGACTAACGACTATTACTACTATCCAGACAGGGAGCAGTAGTGTCACTTTGTTCGGCCGCTCGGTTGGGAAAGTTAGCAGTTTCAAGCACTTACGAGCTTTCCTGTAAGTGCTTTCGTGTAAGTGAAGGGGCGGAGCTTTGTCCGACAGGCCGCGAGTCCTCAGGAGCAGTGAGCATGTATCCGAACTTAAAGTTACAGCTTTGGAGAACAGGCATCAGGCAATACCGGCTGGCGCAGATGCTGGGCATGGATGAAGCGCTGCTTAGCAAGATCGTCAACGGCCTTCGCCAGCCGAGCCCCGAGATCCGCGAGAAGATTGCCTCCCTGTTGCACAGCGACGAGCACTGGCTGTTCGAGCCGGACGCTAAGGCAGACCATCAGAAGCCCTCGTCCTCAGGCGCCGAGCCGGCGCTCGATCCCTAGTCTCGTGCTGCGCCGCCGATTCGCAAGTCCCGGCCATCACGGCCGGGCGCCAGAATGTCGAAGCGTTCACCAAACTATTCCGGGTCCACCGCCCTCACTCACATTTTGAGTGTGGATGTCGAGGATTACTTTCAGGTAGAGGCGTTTGCCTCCGCGGTTCCGCGGCAGTCCTGGGACCAGTGGCCGTCCCGGGTCGCCGACAACACCCGCCGGATCCTCGATCTGTTCGATCAGCACCAAGTCAAGGCTACCTTTTTCTTTCTGGGCTGGGTCGCCGACCGGTTTCCGGCGCTGGTTCGGGAAGCCCGAGAGCGCGGCCATGAGATCGGCTGCCACAGCTACTGGCACCGGCCCGTTTACAGCCTGACGCCGGAGCAGTTCCGCGCGGACACGCGAGCCGCCCGCAACGTCATCGAGCAAGCCGGCGGAGTGCGGGTGCTCGGCTATCGAGCCCCCAGTTGGTCGATCACGACCGAGTGCCTCTGGGCGCTCGACATCCTTGCGGAAGAGGGATTTGTCTATAGCTCCAGCATCTACCCGATCCGGCACGATCTGTACGGCATACCGAATGCGGAGCGCTTCGCCTACACGCACTCCTGCGCCAACGGTTTGTCGCTGAAGGAATTTCCGCCGGCCACGGTGCGGCGTCTCGGCCGGAATTGGCCGGCCGCCGGCGGCGGATACCTGCGGATTCTGCCGCTGTCTTATACGCGCTGGGCGTTCCGGTGTTTCGAGCAGAAGGACCGGCAGCCGGTTGTGGTCTACTTTCACCCCTGGGAGATCGATCCGCAGCAGCCCAGAATCCAGGGGACGCTGAGATCCCGCTTTCGCCATTACACCAACCTCGCGGCGATGGAGGCCAAGCTGGTGTCTCTGCTAAGTGATTATTCCTTCCAGCCTTTCTGCGATCTGCTGGCCTCGGAACGGGAGCAGGTCCTGCCCGCGACGGCTTCCGCCGGATAAGAGACGTTAGATGATCCTGGCGTATCACGAAATCGTGCCGGCCGAGTCGGCTTACCGCTACAGCGTGGCCGCGGCCCAATTCGAGGCCCATCTGCGGCTGCTCGCCGACCTTCGAGAGAAAGGCGAGGCGGCGAAGCTGCTTCCGCAGCTCACCTTCGATGACGGTCATGCCTCTCACCATCGTTACGGATTGCCCCTTCTCGAGAAGTACTCTTGCCGGGCCGTCTTCTTCGTAACGGCGGGCTGGATCGGGACGCGGCCGGCCTATATGAGCTGGGCTCAGTTGAAGGAGATGGTCGCGCTGGGGCAGGAGGTGCAGTCGCACGCTTGGTCGCACAAATTTCTGACTCACTGCGCCCGGCCGGAGCTCGAGGAGGAAGTGCGGCGGGCCAAACAGACGCTGGAGGACGGCTTGGGGATTGCGGTGGAGGCGCTGGCGGCGCCCGGCGGCCGATGGGATGACCGGGTGCTCGAGGCTTGCGCGGCCGCGGGTTACAAGCGCGTCTACGTGTCCGAGCCTTGGCTCGGTCCCGAGCAAAGGAAGGGCGTCGAGTTGGCCGGCCGCTGGATGGTCGAGCGGAACATGGACACCGGGCGGTTGCGCTCCTTGCTCGATCTCGCGGGCGGCTCTCTGTTGCTGGCTCGCGCCCGTCACCGCCTGAAGCGCACGGTCCGGACGGCGCTGGGCGACCGGATGTATCACCGGCTCTGGAGCCGCCTCGCCGCTCAAGGCGAGCGGGAGGCAATCGACAAAGCCTACACGAGCCGGTCGCTGTAGCGGGATTTTCCTTCAGGAATTGCATGGTCGTTCTGCAGCTCATCAGCAGCGAGGGATATTACGGCGCCGAAAACGTGCTGGTGAACCTGGCCGGCTCGCTCGAGAAGATGGGGTGCCGCAGTATTGTGGGCGTCTTTCGCAACGCGCACCGGCCGCACGTCGAGGTGGCCACCCATGCTCAGAACCGAGGCCTGCACGTGGAGATTATTTCCTGCCGGGGCAAAGCGGACCGGAAAGCAGTGGACCGGATCCGTCAGTGCATCCGGGACCACAGCGTGGATCTGGTTCATATGCATGGCTACAAGGCGGACTTGTATGGTTATGCGGCGGCGCGGGATCTCGGCAGGCCGGTGATTGCGACTTACCACATCGACTGGCCCGACCGGGGCATCGCCCTGCGCGTCTATCACGTCCTCGACCGGCTGGTGGTGAGGCGCTTTGACCGCATCGTGGCGGTGTCTGACAAGATCGCCCGCTCCTTGCAACGCTCCGGCGTTCCGCGAGAAAAGGTCACCACGATTCCTAACGGCATCGACCTCTCCGCCTTTGCCCGGCCTGCTTCCGGCGTTCCCATATCGGACCGGCCGGGGCGGGTGGTCGGGCTGGTCGGCCGTCTGACGCCGCAAAAAGGCCCGGAGTATTTCCTGCGCGCGGCGCGGTCTGTCTTGGACGCTCTTCCGGATGTCGTTTTCGCCTTCATCGGCGGCGGGCCGGAGCGCGAGAGACTGGAGGCGCTGAGCCGGGAGCTGGGAATCGAGCGGAGCGTGGTGTTTGCCGGGCAGCGCAACGATATGCCCGCCGTCTACGCTTCCCTGGACCTGGTCGTTCTTCCCTCGATCAACGAGGGCCTGCCGATGGCGCTGATCGAGGCGCTGGCGGCGAGAAGGCCTGTGGTCGCCACCCGGGTGGGCGCGGTGCCGGAGCTCATTGAGCACGAGCGCACGGGTCTGCTCGTGGAGCCGCGGGACGTCGCCGGCTTGCAGGCTGCGATCCGGCGGCTCCTGACCGACTCCGAGCTTGGGCGGCGGCTGGGCGAGAACGGCCACGTTCTGGTCAACCAACGATTTTCAGCCGAGGCGATGGCGCAGAGCTATCTCAGCCTGTACCTGGATGTTCTAAAGAAAGACGCCGCGGCCGGAATCCCGTGGCCGGCTCGCCAAGTGGACCGTTCCAAAGGCGCAGATCATGAATGCAGTGCAAGGGCCCTCTGACCGGGGAGCCATCCTGAGCCAGGGCGCCGCGAGCCAAAGCGCGGCCGGCGGCCGCTGTGCGTTCTCGGTGATTGTCCCGGCGCTCGACGAGGAAAACGTCATCGGCCGATGCCTGGAGGCGCTGGCCCGCATGGATTATCCACGGGACGACTTCGAAGTGATCCTCGTGGACAATGGCTCGACGGACCGGACGGTGGAGATTGCCGAATCCTTCCAGTCTTCTCTGAACTTGAGCATTCTGCAAAAAAGGAACGTCCATATCTCCGCCCTCCGAAACTTCGGGGCGGCAGCGGCGCAGGGCGATGTGCTGGCATTTCTCGATGCGGACTGTCTCGCGCCGGCCGACTGGCTGAGCCGGGCCGCCGCTTTGTTCCGGACGGAGGGCGGCGGGGTAATGGGGGCGCCCTACTTGATCCCCGGCGATTCCACTTGGGTGGCCCGCTGCTGGTATGCGCGCGAGCAGCAAAAGAAGAAACGAGGGCCGGTCTCCTACGTACCGGGGGGAGACCTACTGGTGAGCCGCGAGGATTTTTCCCGGGTCGGCGGGTTTGACGAAACGCTCGAGACCAACGAGGACTATGAATTCTGCCAGCGTATGATCGCGGCGGGCTGCTCGGTCCGGGCGTTCCCCGAGATCGCCGTCGTGCACCTGGGCACGCCCCAGACGCTGGGCGCCTTTTACCGGAAGCAGCGCTGGCACGGCACGCACGTGTTCCGGGTCTTCCTGCGCGATATCTCCCGGATGCGGAACGCCAAGCCCGTCTTCTTCGCTTTTTACACCCTGTTGTGTTTGGCGGGCGTGGCCCTGGGGGCGGTCGCAGCGGCCGTTTTCGGGCGATGGGAAGTTCTGGCCGCCTCTCTAGCCGCGATGCTGGCCGCTGCTCTGGCGCTCGGTTCCCGGGAGGCCGCGCCGCCGCGATCCTGGTCCGGCGTGCTTCGCCTGGCGCTGATGTTCCTGACGTTCGGCATCGCGCGGGCCGCGTGTCTGTTGGATTTCAAAACAGCCTCGATGAAAGCCATACCGCTTCCGGCAGGCAAGATGCATGAGTGAAATCCGAACCCTCTACCGGCACCTGTCCCACTACTTCGCCGGACGTGTGGCCGTGATGATGTTGGGGTTCGTCTCGTTCCCGGTGTTCACGCGGGCGTTCTCGGTCGCCGACTATGGCGTGATCAACCTCATCATGAAAATCGTGCTGATGGTGACGGTCTTCTCGAAGCTCGGCATCCATAACTCGGTCCTGCGATTCTATGAGCAGCACGCCGTTTCGCCCGATCGCAGCGCCCTGCGGAAATACTACTCGACCCTCTTTTTCGGAACGCTGCTGGCCGCCCTGGGGATCGCTCTGCTGTTTGCGGCGGGAGCGTGGTGTCTGCCGAAGCCGTTGATTTCGGCGCCCTTGCGACCGCTGCTGGGCTTCGCCGCGCTGCTGACCTTCACCAGCGCCATGCGGTCCGTGCTGACCGGCTTCTTCCGGGC
>JBGOUJ010000291.1:0-9361 GCA_041477005.1 Terriglobia bacterium
CTGGTGGTGTCGGCGGCCGACGGGCCGATGCCGCAGACGCGCGAGCACATTTTGCTGGCGCGGCAGGTGGGGGTGCCCTACATCGTGGTGTTTTTGAACAAGGCGGACATGGTCGATGACAAGGAGCTCCTGGAGTTGGTGGAGCTGGAGGTACGGGAGCTGTTGACCAAGTACGGGTTCCCTGGGGACCAGATACCGGTGATCAAGGGATCGGCGTTGGGAGCGTTGAACGGGGAGGCGAAGTGGGAAGCGACGGTGGAAGAGCTGATGAAGTCGGTGGATGACTACATCCCGTTGCCGCCGCGGGAAGTGGACAAGCCGTTCCTGATGCCGATTGAGGACATATTCTCGATCTCGGGGCGGGGGACGGTGGTGACGGGACGGATCGAGCGGGGCAAGGTGAAGGTGGGGGAAGAGATGGAGATCGTGGGATTTCGGGACACGCTGAAGCGGGTGGTAACCGGGGTGGAGATGTTCAAGAAGCTGCTGGATGAAGGGCAGGCGGGGGACAACGTAGGGTTGCTGTTGCGAGGGACGGAGAAGGACGAGGTGGAGAGAGGGCAGGTGGTGGCGAAGCCGGGGTCGATCACGCCGCACAAGAAGTTCAAGGGCGAAGTGTACGTGCTGAGCAAGGAAGAGGGGGGTCGGCACACGCCGTTCTTCAAAGGATACCGGCCGCAGTTTTACTTTCGGACGACGGACGTGACGGGAATAGCGGAGCTGCCGGAGGGGACCGAGATGGTGATGCCGGGGGACAACGTGAGCCTGGTGGTGGACCTGATCACGCCGGTGGCGATGGAGAAGGGATTGCGGTTTGCGATCCGCGAGGGCGGGCGCACGGTCGGGGCCGGCACGGTTACTGAGGTTGTGGAATAAGAGGCGCGTCGAATGCCCAGAGAGATCATCACGTTCCAGTGCGGCGACTGCAAGAATCGCAACTACACGAACACGAAGAACAAGAAGACCAAGTCGGAGCGCCTGGAGTTTAAGAAGTTCTGCCGGTATTGCCGGAAGCATACCGTGCACAAGGAGATTAAGTGAAACCAGCCGTCAGCTATCAGCCGTCCGCAGTCAGCAAGCGGCTGCTGAAAGCCGATAGCCGAAGGCTGAGGGATTGCTGAAAGCTGAGGGCTGGGGGCTGGGGACTGAAATCGGAGGGGCTGCTCGGTTCGAGATCAGGTAAGATCATGGAGTCGTGGGAACACCCGGAACCCACGATCCACGGTCTACGATCTGATGCTGCAGGGGCGTAGGTTCAACGGTAGACCAGCGGTCTCCAAAACCGCGAGTGGGGGTTCGAATCCCTCCGCCCCTGCCAACCGCAAGCGGATAGGCAGCAAGCACTGGGCGGCCGGGGAATTGCGTTGGCTACCATGGCAAAGGATGTAACCGAGGGCGTATCGGGAGCGGTTGACGAGATTAAGAGCTGGCCCCAACGGGCACGGAACTACATCGAGGGCCTGCGGATGGAGATGCGCCGCGTCACCTGGCCGAGCCGGAAGCAGGTGCGCGCCACAACCGTCGTCGTCATTATCACAGTTTTCGTGTTCGGGGCTTATTTCGCGGTGGTTGACAGCGTTCTGAACTACGGTATGGGCCGCTTGTTCAACTATTTCACGCGTTAGGCCGTTCCGACCGGCTGAGCCGCAAGGGACCGTGCCGGTCCTAAAGAGCTGGAACGGTCTTAGTGGGGAAGGCGCAAGGTGAGCGATTTGGAAAAGATCACCGACGAACAGGTGGATGGGCCGAAGCTCGAAACGACCGGCGAGGAGCCGGCGGCGCCGAACCCGGAGGAACAGAGTGCTGGGGAGCACGCGCCCGCTGAGGTTGAGGCGCCCGCCGAGGTTGCGGTCGAGTATGCTCCGGAAGCCGGACCGGAAAGCGCCGAGGAAACAGTCGCCGAGGTGGAGGAGCCCGAAGCTGCCCCCGCTGCTGCTGCCAACCCGAACATGGGCTGGTACATCATCCACACCTACTCGGGCTTCGAGAACAAGGTGAAGGAAAGCCTGCGCAGCCGGGCCGAGGCGTTCGGCTACGCTGAGAAGATCGGTGAAATTCTGATTCCCACCGAGGACGTCGTGGAGTTGCGCGCCGGCAAGAAGGTGACCAGCAAGCGGATGATCTACCCCGGCTATGTTCTGGTCCAGATGGAAATGAACGACGAGCTGTGGCACGTGGTCAAGAACACGCCCCGCGTGACCGGGTTCGTGGGCGGCGGGCACGCCCCGGCGCCGTTGAGCGCCGACGAAGTGAACCAGATCCTCTACCGCCAGGCCACCGCCGCCGACAAGCCCAAGCCGAAGATGACATTCGGCAAGAGCGAGACCGTCAAGATCATCGACGGGCCGTTCACCAACTTCACCGGCAAAGTGGACGAGGTCAATACCGACCGCAACACCCTGCGGGTCCTGGTCACCATCTTCGGCCGGGCCACGCCCGTGGAGCTGGACTTCCTGCAGGTGGAGAAGATGTAAGGGAAGAGCGATCAGCTTTTAGCCGTCAGCTATCAGCAACCCATCCCCTCGGATCGTTGCTGAAAGCCGAGGGCTTATGGCTGGGCTGTCAGTTTTCAGCCATCAGTAAACTGTTTCCTGGTGGGATGGTTGCTGAAAGCTGAGGGCTGACGGCTGATGGCTTTTGTTTATGGCGAAAAAGATAAAGGGCGAGATCAAGCTGCAGATCATGGCCGGCAAGGCGACTCCGGCCCCTCCGGTAGGGCCGGCGCTGGGCCAGGCCGGGATTAACATTGTCGATTTTTGCAAGGCGTTCAACGCCAAGACCTCCTCGAAGGAGCAGGACGGCCTGATCATTCCGGTGGTGATCACGGTTTACACCGACCGCTCTTACAGCTTTATCACCAAGACGCCGCCGGTGGCGGTGCTGGTGAAGAAGGCGGTCAACATTGCGAAAGGCTCAGGCGAGCCGAACAAGAACAAGGTGGGCACGATCACCCCCAAGCAGGTCGAGGAGATCGCGCGGCTGAAAATGCCCGACCTGAACTGCCACACCCTGGAAGCAGCCATGGCCTGCGTCCAGGGAACGTGCCGCAGCATGGGAGTCGATGTAGGGTAGATTGATTTGTTGCTGAACCATTTTGTTGCTGAACCAGGTGGGAGGCAAGGCATCGATTGACGGATGGTCAATCGGCTCTGCCGCTCGCACCACGAGGCGATATGAAATCAGGGAAGAAGTATCAGGCTGCGGCCAAGCAGGTCGAGCAGCGTAAATACAAGTTGGAAGAGGCCGTTCCGCTCCTTCAGAAAATCAAGTACGCCAAGTTTGACGAGACGGTCGAGCTGCATCTGCGCCTGGGAGTGGACCCCAAGCACGCCGACCAGATGGTGCGTGGTACCGTCGTGTTGCCCAACGGCCTGGGCAAGTCGAAGCGCGTGCTGGTGATCGCGTCCGGCGAGAAGTTGCAGGAGGCGCAGAAGGCCGGCGCCGACTTCGTCGGCGGCGAGGAGATGGTCAGCAAGATCCAGCAGGAAAACTGGCTGGATTATGACGCGGTGGTCGCCACGCCCGACATGATGCGTCACGTCGGGAAACTCGGTAAGGTGCTCGGCCCGCGCGGCCTGATGCCCAATCCGAAGACCGGCACCGTGACCATGGACGTCGCCCAGGCAGTGAAAGAGATCAAGGCGGGCAAGGTCGAGTTCCGCGTGGATAAGACCGGCATCATCCACGCCCCGGTCGGCAAGCTGAGCTTCCAGACCGACGCTCTGGTGGAAAACGCCGCCACACTGATCCAATCGGTCATCAAAGCCAAGCCGGCGGCGGCCAAGGGCAAGTATATGATGAGCGTCACCCTATGCTCGACCATGAGCCCGGGGCTCGGTCTGGACGTATCGGCCATGGAGACCAAGGCCTGAGGGGAGGAGACAGGTGAAAGACAAACCCAGAAAGAAGCAAGAGGTTGAGCAGCTCCGCAGCGAGCTGGAGAAAACGAAGAGCCTGTTCACCATGTCCTTCCAGGGCATCAAGGTCAAGGAGGATTTCGAGCTGCGCAAACAGGTGCGGGCGGCTGGCGGCCGGTATCGGATAGTGGCCAACCGGCTCGCCCAGGTGGCATCCCAGGGCACCCCGGCGGAGCCGCTTATGAAGGATATGAAGGGCATGACCTCGATCGTTCTGGCGGACAAGGACCCGGTGGCCTTGGCCAAGGCGCTCACCGCCTACGCCAAGAGCAACCCGGTGTTCGCCTTCCGGGCGGGGATGGTCGAGGGCAAAGTCATCGATGTAACCCAGATCGCTGAGTTGGCCAGTCTGCCGGGCAAGGAAGCGATCTACGCCAAGTTGCTGTTCCTGATTAGCGCCGGCGCCCAGCGGCTGGTTACGGTGCTTGGAGCGGTCGGACGCAATCTGGCCATAGTGCTCGATCAGGGTGTGAAGGAGAACAAGTTTAAGTAGCTATCCGCTTTTCGCTATCAGCTTTTAGCCATCAGCTATCAGCAAGCAAGCTGGCTGACGGCTGAAGGCTGACGGCCTCAAAATCCAAGGAGCATTTGCCAAATGGCTGACTTACAGAAAATCGCAGAAGAGATTCAGGGTTTGACGCTGCTGGAGGCCGCCGAGCTGGTCAAGGTTCTGGAGACCAAGCTGGGCGTGTCGGCGGCGGCGGCGGCGCCGGTTATGGTGGCTGCCGGGGGCGGTGCCGCCCAGGCGGCTGAGGCTGCGGAGGAGAAGACGGAGTTCACCGTCCTTCTGACCAGCGCCGGAGCTAGCAAGATCAATGTTATCAAGGCGGTACGAGAAGTCACCAGCCTCGGCTTGAAAGAAGCGAAGGACCTGGTGGATTCAGCCCCCAAGCCGATTAAGGAGAACGTTTCCAAGCAAGAGGCCGAGGACTTGAAGAAAAAGTTCACCGATGCCGGGGCCACGGTTGAGATTAAGTAGGCTCCCGGCCGTCCGGGGGGGTCCTAGAACCATAGGCCCACCCCTTGCGCCGGTTGCGCCGGAATCTCTCTTGCGCTGGGAATCTCTTTAATGATAGACTGGAGCTTCGGGTATTTGTGTTCGGATTCCGCTCGCTGGATTCGCGGTGGCGCACAACCTATTGGAGGGATGGCTTCGCACTTCGCTAGAAGCTGCGAGAAGGCTACGTCCGGCTTTTTTTTGGCGGGCTCGGGTGTTGGTGTGCCCCTCCGGTTTCCCGCGACTTCCGCGGCGGTGCCCCCGCTTTTTTCGGGAGCGGTTCTTCCCGTTTTTTCCTACCCGTTCGTGGCTGCAGTATGGCGAGCCGGCGGATCGTGCCTGGGCGATCTACGGCTATCGTTAACCATGTAGTTGTTCTCACTCGTAAGGGCCGGCGCATCGGCCCATGTCTGCTTTTCTAGGAGCTTGTCTGATGGAGTCAAAAGTCAACGGCGCTACCCGTGAACGTCTGGATTTTTCCAAGATTAAGACCACGATCCCCATTCCCAATCTGATCGAGGTCCAAAAGAAATCTTACGAGCGCTTCCTGCAGATGGATCTTCTGCCGAGCGAGCGCGAAGACACCGGCTTGCAAGCGGTCTTCAATTCCGTCTTCCCCATCACGGACTTTCGCGGCGTGAGCCAGCTCGAGTTTGTGGATTATTCGATCGGCAACTGGGAGTGCAAATGCGGGAACCTGCGCGGCCTGCACCACCTGCGCTCCACCTGCAAGAACTGCGGCGCTACCATCCGCACCGATCCCTACCACGCCGGCGACATCGCCTGCAGCCGCTGCGGCACCTATAACAAGAACATCGTCACGTTCTGCAACAAGTGCGGCGACCCGGTCGGCCTGCAACTCAAGTACGACATGGCCGAGTGCCAGGAGCGCGGGATGACCTTCTCCGCGCCGCTGAAGGTCACCATCCGGCTGACCATCTACGAGAAGGACGCCGAGACCGGCAACAAGACCATCCGCGACATCAAGGAGCAGGAAGTCTTCTTCGGCGAGATCCCGCTGATGACCGAGAACGGCACCTTCATGATCAATGGGACCGAGCGCGTCATCGTTTCGCAGTTGCACCGCTCGCCCGGCGTGTTCTTCGAGAAGCAGGTCCCGACCAGCTACTTCCTGGGCAAGATCATCCCGTACCGCGGGAGCTGGGTCGAATTCGAATACGACACCAAGAACCTGCTCTACGTCCGCATCGACCGCAAACGCAAGTTCCTGGGCACCATATTCCTGCGGGCCCTGGGCCTGAAGAACGACGAAGCGATCCTGCGGACCTTCTACACCATCGACAAGATCAGCATTAAGAACAAGAAGCTTTACTGGAACGTTTCCGACGGCCTGGCCGGCTTGAAGCTCACCCACAACGTGGTTTCAAAGGGCGGCGACATGATCGTTCCGGCGGGGCGCAAGATCACCCCCTCGGTGCTGAAGGAAATCCAGAAGGCGAAGATCCAGCAGGTCGAAGTTTCCCCCAACGACCTGGAAGGCGCGTTCATCGCCGCCGATGCAGTGGACCTGAACTCCGGCGAAGTCCTGGCCGATGCCAACACCGAGCTTACGACTGCGCTCACTTCGAGCCTGCTCGATTCGGGCGTCGAGCAGTTCGAGGTCGTCTTTTCCGAGCGCGACACGGTGGGCGTGGTCATCTCCCAGACCCTGAAGAAGGACACGCTCAAGACCCAGAAAGAAGCCCTGATCGAGATCTATCGCAAGCTGCGCCCCGGCGATCCGCCGACCCTCGAGACCGCCACCCAGCTTTTCCGCAGCATGTTCTTCGACGCCCGCAAGTACGATTTCTCGCGCGTCGGCCGGATGAAGTTCAACATCAAGATTCACGACCAGATCGACAAGACCCCGCTCGACAAGCGGACGCTCGATCCGGAGGACTTCTACGACGTCATCCGCTACTTGCTGAAGCTGAAACGCAACATCGGCATGGTGGACGATATCGATCACCTCGGCAACCGCCGCGTGCGGGCCGTCGGCGAGCTGCTCGAGAACCAGTTCCGCATCGGCCTGGTGCGCATGGAGCGCGCCATCAAGGAAAAGATGTCGGTTTACCAGGAGATGTCCACGGCCATGCCGCACGACCTGGTCAACGCCAAGCCGGTCATGGCCGCCATCCGGGAGTTTTTCGGCTCGAGCCAGCTCTCGCAGTTCATGGATCAGACCAATCCGCTGAGCGAGATCACCCACAAGCGGCGGCTCTCGGCCCTGGGGCCGGGCGGTCTCTCGCGCGAGCGGGCGGGATTTGAAGTCCGCGACGTGCACCCCACGCACTATGGCCGCATCTGCCCGATCGAGACGCCGGAAGGCCCCAACATCGGTCTGATCAGCTCGCTCTCCTGCTTTGCCCGGATCAATGAGTACGGCTTCATCGAGAGCCCGTATCGCAAGGTCGAGAAGGGCTACGTCATCGACGAGGTAAGGGTCGTCAACCCCGGCGACACAAACTTCAAGGCGGGCGATGTGCTCCGCCGCCACGAGGCCGAGAAGGCCAACCGGGATGTGGGGCAGCGCAAGAAGCCGGCCGAGTACGTCCCCCACTGCCACTATCAGTCGGCCTGGGAAGAGGACAAGTACACCATCGCGCAGGCCAACGTGGAAGTGGACGAGAAAGGCCGTATCGTGCCGGAACTGGCCAACTGCCGCCAGTCGGGCAACTTCTCGCTGAAACACCGTGAAGAGATCGAGTACGTGGACGTCAGCCCCAAGCAACTGGTCTCGGTCGCGGCGAGCCTCATTCCGTTCCTGGAGAACGACGACGCCAACCGCGCCCTGATGGGATCGAACATGCAGCGCCAGGCCGTGCCGTTGCTGCGCGCCGAGGCGCCCTACGTGGGCACCGGCATGGAAAAGGTCACCGCCCACGATTCCGGCGCGGTGGTGCTCTGCAAGCGCCCCGGCATCGTCGATTCGGTCGATTCCGAGCGGATCATTGTGCGCGTGGAAGGGGCCACGCAAGAGGGCCAGATGTCCCGCGAGGTCGGCGCCGACATCTATACCCTGATCAAGTTCAAGCGCTCCAACCAGAACACCTGCATCAACCAGAAGCCGGTGGTGAAACAGGGCGAGCGGGTGGCGAAGGGGCAGGTGCTGGCCGACGGCCCGTGCACCGACCGCGGCGAGCTGGCCCTGGGCCGCAACGTTCTGGTGGCCTTCATGCCCTGGCGCGGTTACAACTTTGAGGACGCCATCCTGGTCAGCGAGAAGCTGGTCAAGGAGGATTATTACACCTCGATCCATATCGAGGAGTTCGAGATCGAGGCCCGCGACACCAAGCTCGGCCCGGAGGAGATCACCCGCGACATCCCGAACATCTCCGAAACCTTCCTGGCCAACCTGGACGAGAGCGGCATCATCCGCATCGGCGCCACCGTCAAGCCCGGCGACATCCTGGTGGGCAAGGTTACGCCCAAGGGCGAGACCCAGTTGACGCCGGAAGAGAAGCTCCTGCGCGCCATCTTCGGCGAGAAAGCCGGCGATGTCCGCGACGCCTCGCTCTACTGCCCGCCGGGCATCGAAGGGACGATCGTCGATATCAAGATCTTCTCGCGCAAGGGCGCCGAGAAGGACGAGCGGGCCAAGGCCATTGAGGAACAGCAGGTTTCGCGGCTCCAGCGCAACTTGCAGGATGAGGTCCGCATCCTGGCCGATGAGCGCTCCAAGCGGCTGCTGGCTCTTCTGGGAGGCAAGCAGGTGCTGGTCGACCTGCACGACGAGCGTACCAACAAGCGCCTGCTCTCCAAGGGCGCCGAGATGACCCGCGACGCGGTCGAGAAGCTCAAAGCCCGCGACCTGAAGCGCATCCGCTTCAAAGAAAGGGAGCCGCGGCTCAACGAGCAGATCGACGAGATCGAGGAAATGACGGTCCGGCAGATCCAGGTGCTCGAGAAGATCACCGACGAAAGAGTCGCCAAGCTGAAGAAGGGGGATGAGCTGCCGCCGGGCGTCATCAAGATGGTGAAGGTCTATATCGCCATGAAGCGCAAGCTGTCGGTGGGCGACAAGATGGCCGGCCGGCACGGCAACAAGGGCGTGATCGCCCGCATTCTGCCCGACGAGGACATGCCCTACCTGCCCGACGGCACGCCGGTCGAGATCGTGCTGAACCCGCTCGGCGTTCCCTCGCGCATGAACGTCGGCCAGATCCTGGAAACGCACCTCGGCTGGGCCGCCAAAGCGCTGGGACTGCACTACTCCACCCCGGTCTTCGACGGCGCCACCGAGGAGGAAATCCGCGCCTGTCTCAAGGAAGCGGGGGTCGCCGAAAGCGGCAAGAGTTTTCTGTATGACGGCCGCACCGGCGACCGCTTCGAGCAACCGGTGACGGTGGGCTACATCTACATGCTCAAGCTGCACCACCTGGTGGACGACAAGGTGCATGCGCGCGCCACCGGCCCGTATTCGCTCATTACGCAACAGCCCCTGGGC
>JBGOUJ010000292.1:0-9320 GCA_041477005.1 Terriglobia bacterium
ATCGGGGCCGTGATTTCCCTGAACGCCGGGAACCCTATTTTCGTAAAGAGCGTTGCAGGAATAGCAGCCCTTTGCTTCTTGGCTTACATCCTTACGCGCGCAAAGGTGATGGTTCTGCGTTCGGCGAGTGAAAAGATCGAATCTGCTGCGCGGGGGGAAAAGTGGCAGGACCTAAAGCAATTCGTCAACCAGATTGAGACAGCGAAGCACGAACGGCTGATGCTGCTCGCCCAACCCAAGGAACCCCCCAAGACGACCAGCGTGTGACCCCGGCGCTTCAGCCCGAGGCTTGCCCGAGCGGGATCCCACTTGCGTGCCCTCATCGCTACAGCTTCGGAATCGTTGCCGACAACACGAGGCATAACCCACCGCCGCTCTTTACGGCCATCGCGAATCCGGCGAAGTACCTCTTGCCAGGGCATGCCGCCCGGCCCATCTCGATCAAGCTCATCGAGCCGGCGATCAAGTTCCTCGCGTTGGGCAGCATACCGCTGCTTGTTGCCGGAGGCCGTGACACCAATCCACCATGACGGCTAACGACCCTGGTTCAGCCGCCCGCGCCGGTTTGCAGGGCTGAGACCGGCAATGTCTATGGCTGCCATGCGCAACTACTGCCCGGGGACTCTTGGGTAAGCAGCCCCACGCCTTTATCTATCGGAAGACGTCAGCGATGTCAATGGATGTGCTGTCGGGTACCGGGCGTCGAAAGCCATTTCTACGTTGCCGGCACGGACCCTGAGCTTCCCGATTATCGCCCTCGAGGCTTCTGGATTCGCGAAAGCTGACAGGGGAACCGAGCCCTCCGCTGCTACGGCCCCGTAGCCTGGAGTGCCGAGGACGAGCGAGTAAGATTTCTCGTGATAGTAAAGCCAAACCACGTCAAAGACGCTACCGTCCAGGAGTCGCAGAAGCGTACCTTTGCACTCGAAGAGCAAATCGTAGGGCTCGACCGGACTCTGGCGCTCGTAGTAGAGCAGTAGGGAACATGAGCAATAGCGTAGCTCGTAATGCTTACTGCGCTTTCGTTCAAGTGACTGCTTGAGCGAGAGTAAGGGTGGAAAGGGTAATCGCCCGGCTGTTTGGATTCCGCCTGCCTTCTCAACTTTTCCTTCGGAAAGCAGCCGTGACTTTCGACGGGCTGCCGTTTCTGAGTCGTGGTGCCCCTTCGCTAATGTGCATCCCGGTTGGTCGCGTGACTCCCAAAGCACCTCGCTCAGTTCGAAATAGTGGTCCTCACCAGCAAGTGAACAGAGCATATCCGGCTCGGGTTCACGGCGATTGCTGATCGAATCTGGGATTATCGGCAATTGGGACGCGTGGACAAATCCACGGAAGACGTCCAGTTCGTGTTTTTGCTTCGTCGATTGTCCTCGCGACATGGATCCTCTCACTCTTTATTTTCGCGCCAGTTTGCTTATTGTCGTTCGGGTGCCACTAGTTGATTGAGACGCATCTATAGCACCCTCTTAGAGGTTAAGTGGGCGAGTGGGTGGTTGTCAACGCGGGCCCGCTACTTTGAGCACCCCACGACAGAACCGTCGTCTGCTCGAAAATTGTCGGAGAAACGTATTTGCTCGTTCTCTTTTATCTTGATCCGGTGCAACGGAAAGGGCCTTCGCCATCGTGGCATCGTCAGACGCGACGCCAGCTTGCTGCAACGCGAGGGCCGCGAAACGTAGCTGCGAGCCTCCGCTATTCCGGCCCACTGGAGCCGCGGCGCGGTCCAGTGCGGGCGACGATTGAAATCAGCGCTTGGTAAGCGTCTTTGGGGTGGCCCCGGACTTGATGATTAACTGGGTCAGCAGTTCCACGCCTTTATCAATCGGAAGAATGTCGGCGATGTCGATGGGTGTTCTGCCGCGACGGTCCTTCTCGTCGAGCTTGGCGCCCTTGTCCGCGAGGAACTGTATGACCTCACAGATCTCCGGCTGCGTCGCGACAGCAGCGGTTCCGGTAACGGCGGCATGCATTAGCGTGGCGCCGGTCTCGCTGACAGCGTCGATCTGCCGGTCCAGCTCGGAGTAGGTGTACTTCACTACTCCTACATGACCGCTTCCCACCGCCGACATGAGCAGCGTGGTATTCCCCTGGGCCTTGAGCGACGGATCGGCGCCGGCAGCCACCAGAACCCGCATGACATCCTCATGATTTGCTTTGGCCGCAACCTGCAGAGGCGTAAGCTCGCCGGCGACTCGACGGAAAATTGGGCCGCCGGCCGGCGTCTGCGCGGTGCGCGCGTTGGGATTGGCTCCCTTCGCCAGCAACTTCTTCACGAGCTCGACCTCGCCCGCCTGCGCAGCCGTGTGCAACGGCGTATTTCCGCCACTATCCGCTACATTGGCGTCGGCGCCGCCATCGACCAAAGCGCCCACCGCCGAAGTACTCCGATAGGAAGCAGCCACCACTAAGACCTTGGTCCCGGAGGGCAGCGCGTAATTGGCGTCGGCGCCGGCTGCGAGCAGGCTTCGGACGGATTTCACGTCATCTTTTGTGGCGGCGAATACCAAAGCCGTGAAACCGCTCTTTGACGCCGCCTTGACGTCAGCGCCCTGCTTGATCAGCGCCTCGACGACGCCGGAGTGTCCTTCCGCCGCGGCCCACATCAAAGCCGTCTGCCCTTTCCGCGGCTCGACCGCGTTCACGCTTGCGCCGTGCGCCACCAACAGCTCCACCGCTTCCACGCTACCGGCCCCGGCGGCGATCATCAGCGCCGTTTCGCCGTCCCAGCGAGCGGCCTTGGCGTCCGCCCCGGCCTTGAGCAGTTTCGCCGCCAAGGCGCCGTTTCCATTGGCACAGGCCAACGTGAGGGGCGTTTCGCCGTACTCATCCGCCGTGTTCACGTTTGCGCCGGCGGCAAGCAGGAGTTCCGCCATCTCCCCATCATCCAGATTCGCCGCCCAGGCGAGCGCGGTCGCGCCATCGGGCTGGGCCGCGTTCACATCGGCATGCCGGCGAACCAGGGACGCGACGGCTTTCTGATCGCGCCTCTTCACCGCGTCCACCAGGCTCAGATCACTGGTGGCCAGACACGAGGCGGCGGCCAGGACGGTCGCCACGCCGTATTGCGCCAAGACTCTGGCTCGCATCTTGCTTTCCTTTATTGGCAGCACCGCTTGCTTACGCGCGCGGCTCGGAATGTGTCTTCCGACCGTGAGGGAGCGGTCGCTTATACGTCGGAGAGATAGTCCAGTCTGCCCGTGGCGTCGCCAAATTTCTCGGTCGGCACGCCGGCCTTGTCCAGCAGGTTCAAGAGCAGATTGTTCAGCGGCGTGTCCTTCGGATACCGGAGGTGACGCCCGCCCTTGATCTGGCCCGCGCCGCCGCCCGCCAGAACAATCGGAAGGTCGTGGTGCGTGTGGGCATTCGCGTCGCTGAGACTGCTGCCGTAGACGATCAGGGAGTGGTCGAGGAGGCTGCCGTCGCCGTCGGGCGTTGATCGCAGCCTGTCCAGGAAGTAAGCAAACGTCTCGACGAGATGGGCGTCGATCTTGGCGACGTTAGCGACCTTCACCGGATCGTTCTGGTGATGGGTGATGGAATGGTGCCCGTCGGGGACGCCGATGGAACGATAGCTCCGGTTGCTGCCGGCGCGCCCCAACATAAACGTAATCACGCGTGTCATGTCCGTCTGGAACGCCATGACCTGCAGGTCCATCATGAGTCTGGCATGATCTTCGAACGCTTCCGGCACGGAACTCGGGCGCTCCATCACCGGCAGTTTGAGCGTGGCGTTCTGCTGCTCCGCTTTCTGGATACGCCGCTCGATGTCACGGATCGCCTCCAGGTATTCGCTGAGCTTGCTCCGGTCGCGCGGCCCCAGTTTCGTTTCCAGGCGGTCGATACTTCCCGCAACGTAGTCGAGAATGCTGCGCCGCTCCTCCAGCATTTTGAGGCGAGCGGCTGCATCGGTGCTGTCGCCGTCGCCGAAGAGACGTTCGAACACCGCCCGTGGATTGAATTCCATCGGCAGCGGAGTGGTGTCACCGCGCCAGGAAACCGTATTCGTGTAAGCGCAGCTATACCCCGAGTCGCAGCCCCCCGCCAGGCTCGGACTCTCGAGGCCGAGCTCGAGCGAAGCCAGTTGCGTGCTCTTGCCCAATTCCTTCGCGGCAATTTGGTCGGCCGAGATGCCGCAATGAATGCCGGCGCCTTCGGTCTTCTTGGGGTGGACGCCGGTGAGCCAGGTAGCGCCCTCGCGTGCATGATCGCCGGGGCCATCGCCCAAGGCCCGGCCGTTGACCTGAGCCAGCCCGGTCAACACGAGGAGGCGTTCGCGGAACGGCTCCAGGGCCTTGATCGTCGGAGCGAACTCGAAGCCCGCTCCTTCCGCTGCAGGCGTCCAGCGGCTCATAATTGCACCGGTGGGATGGTAGACAAATGCCAAGCGGACCGCCGGCTTCGCGGCGCTCGTGGCGGCTGCCAACGCCGGAACCATAGAGTCCAATAGGGGCAGCGCCAAAGTTGTGCCGACGCCGCGCAGGAAGGTGCGGCGAGGCAGAGCTTTCTGGGTGATCATCATGGTTCCGGAGTCCTCCTCATCTGAAAAGGCCTACTCTCTACAATTGCCGTTATCAGCGCCGTCATGCGGTAATTGTCTTGGGCGGCTTGTCTGGTGACGGACCGCACGGCCGGCTCATCATAATATTCTAACCCACGACCAAGGGCGTAGGTAAGAAGCTTTTCGGTTACAGTGGCGGCGAAGGCGTCACGGTATTTCGTGAGGAGAAGCTTCTTGAGTCCCACCGGCCCTTCAAACTGGGTGCCGTCGGGGAGCTTTCCCGTAGCGTCGATCGCGGAGCCGGCATCCTTGGTCCGCCATTTGCCCACCGCGTCATAATTCTCCAGCGCGAACCCGATCGGATCCATCTTGGAATGGCAAGCCGCGCAGGTCGGATTCGACCGGTGTTGTTCCATCTGCTCGCGCATCGTGAGGAGCCTTCCATCCTGCGCGTGCGGCTTCAGTTCCGGAACTGTGGCCGGCGGAGGCGGCGGGGGCGTGCCGAGCAGATTCTCGAGAATCCACCGGCCGCGCTGCACCACCGAAGTCCGGTTGGGATACGAGGTCACCGTCAGAATGCTGCCTTGCCCCAGCAGCCCGCCCCGGTTGGGATCGGTTAGAGACACCTTCCGGAACTGGGAACCATAAATCTTCGGTACGCCGTAGTGTTCGGCCAGACGCTGGTTGAGGAATGTATAGTTTGCGTCCAGCAGATCGAGCACGCTGCGGTCCTCGCGCAAGATGCTTTCGAAGAACATCTCGGTCTCTTGCTGGAACGCCCGGCGCAGGCTCTCGTCGAACTCCGCGAAGGCCTCCGGATCCGGATTCACCGTGGCTAAATTCCTCAGGTAAAGCCACTGCCCGCTGAAATTGCTGACCAAAGCCCGCGAGCGTGGATCGTCCAGCATGCGGCGCGCCTGCTGTTCGAGCACAGCCGGATCCTTTAACTTGCCCTGATCCGCCAAGCGCAGCAACTCATCGTCGGGAATGCTGCTCCAGAGGAAGAAAGAGAGCCGGGATGCCAGTTCGTAGTCGCTGATCCGGTAGACGGTTCCGGGAGCGGCTCTGCGCGGATCCGGCTCGAGACGGAACAGAAAGTCCGGGGACATCAGCATCGCCCGCAGCGCCTTTTCGATGCCGTGGTCGAAATCGCCTTCGCCGCGGCCGCTTTGGTAGAAGGCGAGCAGCGGCTTGACGTCTGTGTCGCTCACCGGCCGGCGAAAAGCCCGGCGAGCCAGAGTCGAAAGGATGGTCCGCGCACAAGGCTCCTCGTCCTCGGCGGTGGCCGGCCGGCACACAAAAATCCTGGCCCGGCTCGGCGTGTCTCCGCGGCCCGTTGCGTTGTAAGGCCCGCCGACCGTAACCGTACTGACGTCCGGGCCCGCGCCTGCTCCTCTTTGCGGCACCTGGAATCGCTGGAGCCTCGCGCCATCCAGTCGCAGGTCCATCTCGGCCGGTGGTACATCACGGGCCATTGGGACGCCCGGAGCGGCCGCACCACCACGGCGCCCGGCGGGAGCCTCGGCTTCCGCCTTCGCCGATTCCCTCAAAAAGGTCACGCCCACGGTGCGCAGGCCCGCTTTCACAGGCAGGCGCCATTCATAATTGGGCGGACTCTCCCCGTCCGCGCTGCGAGCCACTTTGATTCGGATGACGTACTCCGCATCGAGCGGGAAATAGTATGGGAAGGATAGCCCGCCCCTGGAATCGAACGGTAGATCGTAACTGACCCGGTCGTTTCGCAAGCTGCGCCTGAAGTCACTCGGTGGATCCCGGAGGGGCAGGAACTGCTCTTCCACGGGCTTCATCTTGGGGTCGCCAACGGCAAGAGGGCTGATCAAACGGGCCGCGTACATATACCTCTCCAGGAGGGCCGGGGACATCGAGAGAACGTCCGCTATGTTGTCGAAGCCGTAGCCGGAGTCGTCCACGGGAAGCCAGGAGCCCGGCTTGACATCCAGCGCCAGCAGGTCGCGGATGGCGTTGCTGTACTCGGCGCGGTTGAGCCGGTGGACGGCCGGTCCGCCGGGGTTGGGATTCGACGCTGCGGCGGCGTCGAGGGAGGTTTCGAGCCAGGTTGCGAAGGCTGCGGCGGCGGCCGGGGGGGGAGGGGGGAGGCCGGGGGGAGGCATCTCGCCGGTGCGGACTTTGCGCAGCACCTTCTCCCAGGTGGCGGCGGCCGGCCCGACACTGGCGAGGTCGAGGGTTTCGAGCGATACGCCGGCCGTTTTCAGCTTTTGATTGTGGCAGGTTACGCAGTACTGATCGAGGAGAGCGCGGTGGGGGGAGACGGCGCTGGGTAACGGGGAACTTGCCAGGACCATCGCTAATGCAATCCAGCGCACACTACTCCTTTGGGCGGCCGAGCCTGTCGGGCCTTTCCTTAGTTTTAGCTCTTTACGCACCAGTGCGTCAAGATCCTTGAAAATTACTCGGAAGCGGGGCTGAAGCCCCGGGCGGGCTGAAGCCCGCCGTACTGGGCGAGCAGCGCTTGGAGTCTTTGCTCGGACTCGCGCAGGGCTTGGTTGGCCCGAATCAGCTCGGAGGTGCGCTCCTGGACGCGCCGCTCCAGCTCGGCCTGCTGCTCGAGCAGCGTGGCCTGGGCGCGCTTGGGCGCATCGATGTCGATCAGGGCCAGCACGACGCCGTCAATGCGGTTCTCCGACGTCTTGTAGGGCCGTATCTGGAGGGAATACCACCGGCCCTCGTGATCCTGCGCCTCCAGCTCGCGGGTGGACACCGACTCGATCACGTCCAGCACGACCTGCTCCAGGTTGGGCACGGTGATGTTGGGATGGATATCAGTGATAGGGCGCCCGAGGTCGGTGGGGATGAGGTTGAGCAGCTTCTCGGCCGCCGGGGTGAACCGGCGGATGCGGAGATCGCTGCCCAGCATCAGTACCGGGATCTTGACGCTGGCCAGCAGGTTGTTGAGGTCGTTGTTCGCCTGGCTCAGCTCCAGGTTGCGGTTCTGCAGCTCTTCGTTGACGGTGGTGAGCTCTTCATTGGACGATTGCAGCTCTTCCTTGGCGGTTTCCAGCTCCTCGTTGGTGGACTGCAATTCCTCGTTGGAGGAGAGGATCTCCTCGTTGGCGCTCTTTAGCTCCTCGTTGGTGGCTTCCTGCTCCTCGATGATGGCCTGCAGGTTGTCCTTGGTGGCAGCCAGCTCATCCTTCAGGCGGCCGGTTTCGCGCGCCTCCTGTTTGCGGCCGGCTGGGGGTTTTCCGGTGGGGACGCGGCTGGCGAGGGCGGGCGCGACTTCCTGAAACAACACCAGAAAACAGCGCTGGCTGGCCGGAACCCCGGGCAGCGGCACGACCTCCAGGTTGAGATGGACCACCTGCCCGTTGGCGCGAACTTGCAGGCCCTCCTTGCGAACGGGACGGTTATCTTTGCGGGCCTTGAAAATGGCGGTGCGGAGATCGAACAGGAGCCCCTCGCGGACCATCTTGAGGAGGCTGAAGGTGGCCTCGCCGGGGGCGGGTTCGAGGAACGGGCTGGTACGGCCGCGGAACTGGAGAATGTCCAGATGGTCGTTGATGATCACCCCGCTGGGGGCGAAGCGGTCGAGGACCAGGCGGTCGGCCTCCTTCTGGACGTCGTGGCTGCCCCGGGCGGCCTCCTCGGCGGCCTTGTGGGCCGTCTCCAAGGGACGCTCCACGTGGTACTCGCCGAAACCCACCTCGATGTGCATGCGCGTGGGGGTGGCCCGCCGGGTGTAGATCTTGTGCTTGCGGTCGGCCAGGGCGAACAGGTCCGAGTAGGCGCTCATGGTCTCGGCAGATCCCAGCAGCAGAAAACGGCCCGGCTTGAGGGCGTAGTGGAAAACGGTCATCACCTACTTCTGCAGGGTGGGGCCGAGGTAGATGAGCACGTTGCGGCAACTGATCAGGTCGAGCTTGGAGAAGGGGGGGTCCTTGACCAGGTTCTGTCTAGCGAAGATACACATATCGCGAACAGACTTAGAGATCTGATAGCCGCTCTCGACCCGGACGAAGAAGCGGCGGAGGCGCTCGGGGGAGACGTCCAGGGCGATGTTCTCGGGGTAGATGCCGGCGCGGGCCCTCTCGATGGCGGGCTCGCTGATGTCGGTGGCGAAGATCTGCAGGGGGGTGCTGGAGGCGCGCGTGCCCAGAAACTCCAGGATGGCGATGGCCAGCGAGTAAGTCTCCTCGCCGGTGGCGCAGCCGGGCACCCAGAGGCGGATGGGAGAGTCAAGGGGCCGGTTCTCCGCCAGGTGGCGAAATACCCGGGTCTTCAGGGCCTTGAAGGCCTCGGGATCGCGGAAGAAGCTGGTGACGTTGATGAGAATATCGTTGTAGAGGGCGCTCACCTCGTCGGGATGGTCATGGAGATAGGTAAGGTACAAGGCGAGAGAATCGATCTTGTGCAGGATCATGCGGCGGGAGATGCGGCGCCGGATGGTGGGGGATTTGTAGTGGGTGAAGTCGACACCGCTGACGGCGCGGAGGAGCTGGAAGATACCGCCGATTTCGCCGTCGTGCCCAGGGGCCGCCTCGACCGGGGCGGGGAGGTCGGGCTCGATGAGATAGGGGTGGCGGGCGATGCGCACCAGCTCGCGGGCGATCCCGTCGGGCGGGAGCACGAAATCGACGCAGCCGGCGGCGACGGCGGCGAGAGGCATGCCGTCGTACTTGGCGGTGCGCTGGTCCTGGGCGAAGGTGATGCCGCCCTCGGCTTTGATGGCGGCCATGCCCAGGGCGCCGTCGGAGGCGGTGCCGGAGAGGATCACGCCGATGGCCCGGCCCTGCTGGTCGGCGGCCAGGGCGCGCATGAAGAAGTCGACCGGCATGTGACGGCC
>JBGOUJ010000293.1:0-9286 GCA_041477005.1 Terriglobia bacterium
GCGAAATCCATGCCTCCGGGAATATGACGATCCGCAAACGCATCTCATTCGTTGGGCCATTCTCTCGGCCCCGGGGATCTTCGTGCTACCGGGCGTTTCGCCGTTGCGTGGTTTTTGCCGGGCTTCGGCAATGGCCTTTGCGTGCCTGAATCCGTAGGCCCGGCGCCATCCCTGCGCGTCGATGCTCCCAGAGGGCGGACCCTGATGGTTGGCGCCAGGGCGCGGTAGGATGGGGACATACATGCGAATGCTCGTGTCATTGCTCGTCTTCGCAACCGGCTCGGGCCTGGTCGCGCAACAGCCTCCCAAGACCGGGCCGGCAGTGGGCGCGCCTGTGCCCTCGTTCGAGGCGCCGGACCAGAACGGCCGGCTTCAGAGCCTGAAGACAATTGCCGGGCCGAAAGGGGCGATGCTGGTCTTTGTGCGCTCGGCCGACTGGTGACCCTACTGCAAAATCCAGCTCGTCGAGCTGGAGCAGAATCTCCAGGCTTTGCGCCAGCAGGGCATGGGAGTGGCGGCCATCAGTTACGACAGCGTAGCCGTGGTCAAGAATTTCGCCGAACGCAGGCACATTACCTATCCGCTGTTATCCGATCCCGACTCCAAAATCATCGCTGATTTCGGCATTCTGAACGAGACGGTCACCAGGAACACGCCTTTCTACGGAATACCCCACCCAGGGACATACATCGTGGATCCCCGAGGTATGGTCGTCGCCAAGTATTTCGAGGATGACTACAAAGAGCGCGATACCGCATCGGAGATCCTGGTGCGGCAGTTTGGCATTCAGCCCGGCCTGGTCCATACCACGACCGAAACGAAGCACCTGAAGCTCGCCACGTCCGCGAGCGCCGTGGTTGCCCATCCAGGCCAGCACATCGCGCTCACCATCGATGTTGATTTGCATTCGAAGATGCACGTCTACGCGCCGGGCGTCGAGGGCTACATTCCGATCGACTGGAGCCTGGCGGAGTCCGAGGCGGCCAAAGCCTCTCCCGTAAGTTATCCCGCTTCGAAAAGGCTGCACCTTCCGGCAATCAATGAAACTGTGCCTGTGTATCAAGGCAGCTTCCGCCTGGTTCGGGAAATTGCTATCGGTACGGAAGCCAAGGTGAAGCCGTTATTGGCCGCCGGAGGCGAGTTGATCCTGGAAGGGACCTTCCGCTATCAGGCGTGCGATGACCTTATTTGCTACATCCCGCAGACGGTTCCGTTGAAGTGGACCTTGCGCTTCGAGCCGCTGGATCGTGAGCGCGTGCCGCCGGAGCTACAGCGTAAGAGCCAACCCGCAAAATGAGCGGCCGAGCGCTCCTCCTTCTTTCGTGGCGCGCTACACGAAACGGGGGCGCTGGTAGTTCTAAGGTAAAACCACTAGCGCGGCCTGGGAATCCACTCGATCCGGCATCCGGCTCCGCCTGTGCGAAATAGGGTGTCAACGGGATTGTCTTTGGCGCCCGGTTTCCGTTATCCTGTGAATAACAAACTCTTGTTCGGAGGATGCTTTTATGAAATCACAAATCTTGGTAGGACTGGCCGTGACAGCGCTCGGCGTGACTCTCGGCGGATGCACGAAGAAAGCCGCCGTCGCGCCGCCGCCGGCGCCCGCGCCCAGCGTGCAAGCCAGTGCTGCTCCCGCGAAAACTGCAGTTCCGAGAACTCCCGCGCCGATCCAGGTGGCGGCGAACACGCCGTCCAGAATGCCGGACGCCGCTACACGCGCCCGCATCCAGGATCTGCTCAACCGCATCCAGGATGCATACTTCGACTATGACAAACACGATCTCCGTCCCGACGCGACAGCGGCTCTAAAGCAGGATGCGCAAACCCTTGCCGACATCATTAGCCAGTACCCCGACTTCAAGCTGACCGTCGAGGGTCACTGTGACGAGCGTGGCTCGGATGAGTACAATCTTGGCCTCGGCGATGCGCGCGCCACGCAGGCAAAGCAATACCTGGCGACCCTGGGAGTTCCCGCGGATCAGTTGCTCCTGATCAGCTACGGCAAGGAGCGGCCCATATGCACCGAGCATGACGAGGCTTGCTGGCAGAGGAACCGCCGGGCACACCTCACGCAGCAACAATAACGCCGGGACATGGCGGCTCGCAGGCCCTTCTCTAGGTTAGCAGAGGTCCTGAACGGCTAGCAGTGCGCAGGGGCGCTACGGCAGCAGGTCCTCGATTTGCGCCGTCAGAGCCGCCGCGTCTATGGGCTTGGTGAGATAGGCGTCGAAGCCGGCGGCCAGGCCCCTTTCCCGGTCGCCCCGCATGGCGTAGGCGGAGAGCGCTACCACCGGAAGGGCCGAAAAACGGGGGTCCTCCCGAAGCTGCCGCAGAACGGCCAGACCATCCAGCCCCGGCATTTGAACATCCAGCACAACCAGATCCGGTCTCTCTTGCTCGATTTTCTGCAGGGCCTCTCGCCCGTCGCAGGCTTGGACCACGCGGTAGGCGCGGCCGACCAACAACTCCCAGAGCAGCTCGCGGCTGGCCGGGTCGTCTTCCGCAATCAAAATCTTTCTCATACTCATATTTGGGCGACCGGCTCTCCCACCACCAGGCGCATCCTCTTCAGCAGGTCCTCTTTCCAGGTAATCTTCTTCCGTAACACGGCGTGCGCCTTGCGGCTCAATGTTTCCAGGTCGGCGCTGGTCAGGTCTTTGGCGGTGAGCACAAAAACCGGAACACCGTGTAAGGCCGGGTTCTCCTGGATGCGGCCAAGAATCTCAAATCCATCCATTCCCGGCATCAGAAGGTCGAGCAGAACGGCGGCAGGGCGGGTTCGCTCCAGCATCTCCAACGCCTGCCTGCCGTCGGCTGCCGCCACCGGCGAGTACCCCGCCGCACTCAGCACCTCGCTGATCAGTTCTGCGTGCCGGGCATCGTCGTCCACCACGATCACCGTTCTGGCGTTTTCCGAGGGCAGCGGCACATGCCGCCGAATTGCCTCCAGCAGAGCATCCTTGGCCACCGGCTTCACCAGGTACTCCTCAGCGCCCAGCGCAAATCCCATCTTCTTTTGATCGACCACCGACACGATGATCACCGGGATCGCCGCGGTAGCTGCAGCGCTCTTCAATTGATGCAGGGTCTCCCACCCGCTCTTATGCGGCATCAGGATGTCCAGGGTGATCACATCGGGAAAGATCTCGCGGGCCTTCTCCAGGCCCTCCATGCCGGAGCTCGCCGTCACCACTTCATACCCCTCGGGCGCCAGGTAGCTGGCCAGCAGCTCGCCGGCTGCGAGTTGGTCTTCGATGACCAATACCAGCGGTTTCAGGCGGCTCTTTCTCGCCTCCGATCGAGTCGCCGCCATAGGCGTCGGCGTGATCCGATCCCCGGCCGGCAGCGTGAAGCTGAATCGGCTGCCTTGACCGGGCGTACTTTCCACCCAGATCTTTCCCCCTTGCTCCTCCACCAGCCTCTTACAGATCGCCAGCCCCAGGCCGGTTCCCTCCCTGACGCCGCGAGTGGTCTCCGCCACCTGCCGAAATTCCTGGAAGATCACTTCCTGGTCCTCGGTCCGAATTCCGATGCCCGTGTCGCTGACCGAAACCCTCGTGTGGCTTCCCTCCGGCGATGACTCGACCCGTATCCTGCCCCCAACGGGCGTGAACTTCACGGCGTTGCTGAGCAGGTTATAAAGGATCTGCTTGAACCGAACCCGGTCGGCATGGACCGAGACGTCCGACCCCATCGCGTTCTCCATCTGAATTTTCTTCTGGGCGGCCAGCGAGCTGATCGCAGACAGCACCTCCGGCAGCGCTCCCGCCACGGAGAAGCTCTCCGGCCGCCAGTTTAGTTGCCCCGCCTCCACTTTCGACAGATCGAGGATGTCGTTGATGAGCTGCAGCAGATGACGCGTCCCCGTTTGGATGTGCCCTAGGAAACGCGTCTGCTTCTCGGTGAGCGGACCCGCCGATCCCGCGCTCAGCAGTTCCGAGAAGCCGACAATGGCGTTGAGCGGCGTGCGGAGCTCGTGGCTCATGCTGGCCAGGAACTGGCTCTTGAGTTGATTGGCGCGCTCGACCTCCCGGTTGCGCGCCTCGAGCTCCTGGTTCGCCACGGCCAGTTCGTCGTTGATCCGCCGGAGGTCCTCCTCCATGTTCTTGCGTTCCGTGATGTCGGAGGAAATGCCGCAAATCGCGTAAACAGCCCCGATCGAGTCCTGCAGCGGGAACTTGACGGAAAAGTAGGTGTGTAGCGCCTCGCCGTGGGGCAAGGTCTCTTCGAAATCCATGGGAGTTCCGGCTTCGAGCACTTGTTGATCGTTGGCGCGAAAAGCGTCGGCCATTTCCCGTGGGAATAGTTCATCGTCCGCCTTTCCCAGCACCTGTTCTCTGGTGAGCTGTAACAGCCCTTCGAACCGCCGGTTGACGAGGGCGAACCGGCCATCCAGGTCCTTGATGTAGATGACGGCCGTGGCGTTATCCAGGATGGCTTGCAGCCGGCGCTGGCTGGTCCGCAGCGCCTCTTCCACGTAGCGCCGCTCCCGGATCCGCCGGTTGAGCACGACGTAGACGAACGCCAGCAGCGAGAAACTGCTAACGCCGGCAGCGACCAGGGTCACGATCAATATGTTCGCCCTGGCCTTCGATTCCACATGGCGCTGCTTCAGCAGTTGGTTTTCCGCGTCTTCCATTTCCTGGATCACGGTCTGGGTCGCGGCTGCCAACTCCTTCCTTTTGTCGGCGAAGTAAACCTGCTCCGCCGCCTCGCGGCCGTTGACCTTCCGCGATTCGATACTTTGCTCTAACAGGGTGATTCTTTCGGCAAGCAAAGGCTCCAGAGCATCCAGCCTCTGCTGCTGGCGCGGATTGTCCCTGGTCAATTGCCGGAGTTGTTTCACCGTCTCTCGAATGCTCTCCAGCGCCGCGTGGCAGCTTTTGAGATAGGGATCCTCCCCGGTCATCAGGTAGTCCCGGTGCGCGCTTGCGGCGCTGGACATCTGGGCTGCCAGCGCCGTTGCCTTGTCCAGGACCTCGTGAGTGTGGGCCGCCCAGTCGGCAGTTTCGACCAACTGGTTCATGTTGCGGTAAGAGACTAGTCCGACGACGCCCAGGATCAGCATGGCCGTGGCGAACGCCAGGCCGGTTCGGTTCTTCATGGCCGATCTCTTTTCCATATTGCCGATCTGCGGCCCGGCTTCACCCGGGGCTACGCTGGGCACAGCCCGGATTGAAATCGGGCCGGAGCGCTGCCCGCTTGAACACCGGCCGAGCGCCGCTTGGTTTGAAATCCGGGCCCAGCGCCGGGTTCAAACCAGGTAGCCGCCAGCCCCGCCTTCAACCCCAGCCGCCTCCGTTGCCGCCATGCTTGGAGCAATGCGAATCGATTGCTTCCACCCCGAGCGCCGGCGCCGGGTCCTGGAGCATTTGGACAAACTCGGCGAACAACTCCGGGTCCCACCAGCCCCCGCCCACCTCCCGCTGCATCGTGTCGAGCGCGTCCTCGATCGAGAGGGCGGACTTGTAAGGTCGCTCGGTCCGCAGCGCGTCATAGATGTCCACGATTTGCAGCACGCGAGCGGTCAGCGGAATTTGGTCCCCCCGGAGTCCGTCGGGATAGCCGCTGCCGTCCAGCTTTTCGTGGTGATGCCGGATGATCGGCAGCACCCGCGCAAACGACTTGAGGGGCGCGCAGATGCGCTCACCCACCACCGGATGTTGCCGCATGATCTCCCATTCTTGCGGAGTCAGAGGCCCTGGTTTGAGAAGAATGGAATCGGGAACGACCACCTTGCCGATGTCGTGGACCACTCCCGCCCGCCGCAGGGCGGTGATGTACTCTTCGGAAAGCCCGATCCGCTCGCCCAGCCGGGCGGAGTAGGCGGAGAGCCGCTCGCAATGGCCCCGCGTGTAAGGATCCCTCGCCTCGATGCTCGACGCCAGCGCATACACGACCGATTCCGCCTGCTCCAACTGGTCCGTGTAGCTCTTCAAGCTGATTAGCGATCGGACCCGGGCGAGCAGTTCGCTTCGGTCGGGGGGCTTGGTGAGAAAATCATCGGCCCCGGAGTCGAGGCCGCGGACACGGTCCTGGGTCGCCGACAGGCCGGTTATCAGTACCACCGGCGTCAATCGGGCCTCCGGCCGGCTCTTGACCCGCCGGCAGACCTCGAAACCATCGATCCCCGGCATCTGCACATCCAGCAGCACGAGGTCCGGCTGGAGCAGCGGGAACAGTTCCAGAGCTGCGTCGCCGTTCGCCGCTGTAAAGACCTCGAAGCCATGCTCCCACAGGATCTCCTTGAGGAGTTCGCGGGTGAGCAGGTCATCGTCTACGACCAGGATCTTCCCGCTCAAGATATCCCTCGCTCAACCGCGGCCTTGCCGAGCCCGCGGAACAGGCCATCCGTGCGGAGGCGCAGGGAAAACAAGACTGCATCCCTTTTGTTTTCCGGCGGATTTGAGATCATGAAGCGCCATCCCCGCTCAAGACCAAACGAGCCGGTGGATTACGAGGCGGCCTTCGACAAGACCGAAGGCGGACGCTGGTCGGGATGCCCACCGGCAGCCATCCCGCCGCGTCCGCGACAAAGCAGTTCAGCGGCGCGTACTCCGCCAAATCCTGCTCGCGCCCGTCGCTCATCCCCGGAGGGTTACCATGTACCATGAGGCGGTAGGCTTCTGCACGGTCTAAAGCTTCTTCCCCCGGTACAGGGTCTCAAACAAGCGTAGGCCCTTCACCCATGGTCATACAACACTGTTTTGATCCTAGGGACACCCGCCCAAAACCCTTACTCGCGTCTTCAGTACTTAATAGCCGGCGCCGGCTGGTAAACGCGCACCAAGGGGGATGCCGCCTTCAGCAAGAGGGGTCCGTGGTATGATGGATTTACACCGTCACGGTGGGTGTAGCTCAGTTTGGTAGAGCGCTGGATTGTGGTTCCAGTGGCCGAGGGTTCGAATCCCTCCACCCACCCCACAGAATCAACAGCTTACAAAGACGCTGCCGCTCGACTCCCACCGATTGTGCCCAAATCTGTGCTTAAACCGGGCCGAATGGCCACAGATGGGCGTCGTCAATTCGCCTTCCGCGAGGCCTCCTGCTGGGCTTTCGCTGTTCCATCGCGGCCGTCAGATCGCCGTCCGGAGACTTTGAGCAAGCGCATTAGGTACTTCAATCTGTACCTGAATGACGGGACCGTTTGCGGCTAGCTTCTGGGGCGATGGCCGCGGGGGCTGTCCAGGGGTCTGTTCGAAGGAAAAAACATTAATGGTGGGCATTGATCAGCCCGAGCACCATGGCTGGGATGACCTCAACCGGCTCGTTTCTCTCCACGCGCTTTATCAGCATTGGCACGTTGCCCTTCAGTTCGATCCCTCGATTGTAAGCATCGTCTGGGTTATCAAAGACGCCGAGCTGTTCGTTCCCGACGATGAGGACGAACTTCCCATCGTGATGCCGTAGCAGATCTTCCTTGATCGTTTCGTAGAAGGCGAGTTCTTGTTCAAGAGCCATGTTCGTACCGAAAGCTGATACTAGTATAGCAATCGGAGCGAGCGCAAGGCGTCGGGGCTGGCTTAACGACTCGGGCGCTCCCGGTTTTGGCCGTCGCCTGCAGCGCCCGTTAGGCCGCCCGTTGTCCTGGAGTTCCTGGAGTCTTCGCCCGCACCACCAGATCGACATCGCAATCTAGAATATGAAGCAGAGAAAGAAGCTGATCGACAGACTTCCGGTAATTCTTCTGATCGAGAAGGCGGTACAACTGTGTTGCCGAGGTTCTAAGCCGTCGCACGATCGCGCGCTTGGACAAGCGACTCGCTTCGACGCGCTTCTGGGCCTCGAGTGTCAGCTTGTAAAGCAGCGCATCTCGCAAGCAGGCGGGATCCTGGTTGTACTCCAAAACTTGTTCCATGTGAACCGTCCCCTCCCCGCCGGACTTAAGAGTATAGGTAAAGCCCTCCCGGCCGAGCTCTTTGTCTACAAACACTCGAATGATCGGGTCGGCGGCACTCGGCCGGGGATCGGCTTTCAAATAGGGAAAGAGGAGAATCTTGCTTGCGGTTCGCACTTCGAAAACCCTTTGGCGGTTATTGTGAGTTGCTGACCGAATCTTCATAACAAACCCTCCGAGTCCAGTCTTTGAATCAGCTTGAGAACTCGCCGCTAGGCGCTGCCCTTCATCGGCTTTTGGTTGTCTAAGTCCCATTTCACCACGAGCCTCTGATTGCGGTAGACGTGCACGTGTCGAGGAGGATGATCGCCTTTCCAGGCGACAAAAATATATCCGCCCCGGCGAATCTTCGGCATCTTAAAACGTTACCGCAGACGGTAACACTTGTCAATCGTGGAGGCGACACCGTGGAAGCGCTAGCGTTTGCACTCCTTATAGTTGCTCCGTGAGGAGTTCTTTGAGGTTCCGGTTTTCCACAGTCGTCGGCGCCGCGCCACTGTGGAAATCGAAACTCGCTTCGAGTCCGGTTGCCTGCGGCGCCACAGCCATGGCAGCCTCCGAGGCGAGCAGGCATCCCGCTGCTACGAATCGGTCCGCCAGACACCCGATGTCTACCGTTAGAGACGAGCAGCGGGATGCGCTTTGCTTCCAGAACGAATCCTCAGATCTCGTCTGGAGCCTCACAGCCAGACTGTACTATAAGGCCTTCGCGGAAGCAAAGCCCTGCCTGTTCATCATCCCCCATCGAACGGGAAAGGAGAAAAGATGAACCCATCGCAGCCATCCACGGACTTTGCCGCTTTCGTGGCTCTGGACTGGGCCGATCAGAAACACGCTTGGGCCTTGCAAGCCTCGGGCTAGGCGCACGTCGAGCACGGCCAATTGGAGAACACCCCGGAAGCGATCGAGATCTGGGCCAGTGAACTGGAACAACGTTTTGGCGGCCGGCCGATCGCCGTCGCTCTGGAACAGCCGCCGGGCGCAGTGGTGGCCGTACTCAGCAAACACGCCCATCTGGTGCTGTTTCCAGTCCGCCCCAGCACCTTGGCCCACTACCGCCAGAGCTTTTACCCTCCCGGCGCCAAGAGCGACCCCACTGACGCCGACCTGCTGCTGGAGTTGGCTGCAAGTCCGGCAGCCTGGCCATCCGCAGCGTGGTCCAGCTCCTGGCCCGGCTCCGCGAACAGATTGTCCGTCATGAGCAGAAAATCGAGGAAGTCGCTCAGGCCCACCTGGACTTCCCCATCATGGACTCCCTGCCCGGCGCGGGCCGCGCCCAGGCGCCGGCCCACCTACCCTACCGGCGGCCCGCCCGGAGAACGGAAGCGAGAGCTGAAGGGAAGGAGTGATACACCGCCTTAACAGCTCGGTGGTAGACCAGGGGACATA
>JBGOUJ010000294.1:0-9274 GCA_041477005.1 Terriglobia bacterium
AGGGTCAGCCGCTCTAAGTTCTGCATGGTGATTGTCATTCACCAGCAGGATCCCCGTTTCACCACCCCTCCGTCTCAGGCTCATACCGTGTTGGAAACAAACTCCCCCTTCAGGCTCATCCCGATTGGAAACAAACCCCTCGTTCAGGCTCATTCTGCATTGGACAACTCTCGGGCTTGCGAGCGGGCGCCCTATTCTGTTTTAATGAAGTATTGCCCCTTCTAATCCGATTGTTCCGTGTTTTGCCTCGGGCGCCGTTGCTCTGTCTGTTGGCGGCGACGCTGGGGGGCTCCGGGTGCCTGGTCCGGCGGCACAAGCTCGATCGGGGAACGCCTCCCAACGCTCCCCTTCTGACCGCCGACGTGGAGCAGTTGGCGGAGATTATCCATCAGCGCTACGCGGCCATCGAGACCCTGAACGCGACCGTCGACCTGGAGCCGTCCTTGCTTTCGTCGAGCAAGGGTGAGATCGCCGAGTACAAAGACGTGCGCGGCTACATCCTGCTACGCAAACCGGCGTGGATCCGGGTGATTGCTCTTTACCCGGTGGTGCGGACGACGGCCTTCGACATGGTTTCCGACGGCCAGACCTTCCGCCTCTACCTGCCAGGCAAGAGCCTGTTCCTGATCGGCCAGAACCGCGTCGAAAAGCCTTCGCCCAAGAAGCTCGAGAACCTGCGGCCGGAGCACCTGTTGAACGCCCTGCTGATCCAGCCGCCGGACTCGCCGACCGAGCGGGCGGTGATTGAGAACTGGACCGACGACGGCGCGGACAGCTACATCCTGCACATCATCCGGCGGGACAGCCCAGGCGGCCGGTTGCAGCTCGCCCGCAACGTCTGGTTCGACCGCTCGTCACTGCAAATCTTCCGGCAGCAACTGTTCGATGAGAAGGGCGACGTGGTGACCGACGCGCGTTACGCCGAGTGGGAGCCGCACGGCGCGGTCGCGTTCCCGAAGGCAATCGTGATCACCCGGCCCAAGGACGAGTACGAGCTGACCCTCCGCTTCGAAAAATCAGCCTTCAACGATCCGCTCAGCCAGGACAAGTTCATTCTGCCCCCGCCGCCCGGCGTAAAGGTGGAGTACGTGGGCGAGAAGCCGCCGGAGCGGCCGGCCGGAGGCAACGGTGGTTAACCGGCTGGTCCTGCAAAACCTGCTGCACCGCCCCATCCGCACGGCTCTCAGCATTCTCGCCGTGGGGGTGGAGATCACGCTGATCCTGACGGTCGTCGGCCTGTCGCACGGGATGCTGGAAGACTCCGCCCGCCGGACCCGGGGCGTCGGCGCCGACATCATCGTGCGGCCCTCGACTACCAACGCGGCGATGGCTTTCAGCTCGGCCGATCTGAGTGAGAAACTGGTGGCCAAGCTGGCTTCCCTGCCCCAGGCGGAGATGGCGACCGGCACCACGGTGTACATGCTGATGAACTACCTCCAGACGGTCACCGGCATTGACCTGGCGAGCTTCTCGCGCATGAGCGGCGGGCTGAAGTATCTTTCCGGCGGAGGGTTCGAGCAGCCTTACGACTATATCATTGATGATGTCTGGGCGCGGCAAAAAAAGCTGAGCGTGGGGCAATACACGGATTTCCTGAACCACAAATTCCGTGTCGTCGGGATCGTCGAGACGGGCAAGCTTTCCCGCATTTTTATTCCCCTGACCACCATGCAAGACATGATGGGGTGGCAGGGCAAGATCAGTCAGGTCTATCTAAAGCTGCACAATCCCGACGACACGCCGGCCTTCATCGCGGAGCTGCAGCGCAGGCTGCCCGGCTACCAAATCTTCTCGATGACCGATTTCACCGCGCTGTTTTCGATCGACAACTACGAGGGGGTGAAGCCGTTCATTCGGGTGATCATCGGGCTGGCCGTGACCATCGGGTTCATCGTCGTGATGCTCTCGATGTACACCGCCATCCTGGAGCGGACCCGGGAGATCGGCATCCTGAAGTCGCTCGGGGCTTCGCAGCTCTATATCGTGAGCATCGTCATTCGCGAGACGTTTCTGCTGGCCGCATTGGGAATCGGCGTGGGTATTCTGCTCAGCTTCGGGGCGAAGGGGCTGATCGAGCGGCACTTTCCAATCCTGGTGGTGTCGCTGCACCGGGAATGGTGGCTCTGGGCGGGGCTGATTGCGGTGGGCGGGGCGATGCTCGGCTCGTTGTATCCGGCCACCCGAGCCGCTCGCCAGGACCCCATCGCCGCGCTGGCGTACGAGTGATTTCTTGATTTGACGACTTGTTGATTTGTGGATTCACCGCGGGAAGCCCCAGGGCGGGGTTTTCAATCAACAAATCTACAAAATCAACACATCACCAATTGTCGATGGCCATCATCGAGATCACGGACCTGCACAAGACCTACCACGTAGGGCGGGTGGATGTGGCGGCTTTGCGCGGGGTGAGCCTGGCCGTGGAGCCGGGTGAGTTGCTGGCGATTGTGGGGCCGTCGGGGTCGGGCAAGTCGACGTTGTTCCACATCATCGGGGGACTGACCCCACCGACCTCGGGCCACGTCCGCGTCGACGGACTCGACCTGGCGGAAATGACCGACGCCGGGCGAACGCGGATGCGGCGGCGGACGGTGGGCTTTGTCTTCCAGAAATTCAACCTGCTGCCGACTCTGACGGCGGAGGAGAACATCGAAATTGCGCTCGATATCGCCGGCAACAATCACTTCGACCGCGCTCACTTCGACACCATCGTGGACCTGCTCGGCATCCGGGACCGTTTTCACCACAAGCCGTTTGCCCTCTCCGGCGGCGAGCAGCAGCGCGTGGCGATCGCCCGGGCGCTGGTCAACAGTCCCAAGATCCTGCTGGCCGACGAGCCGACCGGGAACCTGGACACGGAAAACTCGCGCGCCGTGCTGGAGATCCTGAAAGACCTCAACCGCCGGCTCGGCCAGACCACGCTGATGATCACCCACAACCCCGAAGCGGCCGCGTTTTGCGCCAACCGGATCGTGCAGATGAGGGACGGGAAGATTGCGTGATTTGTTGATTTAGTGATTTGTCGTGGAGTACGCCGCTAAATACCTCGAACTCGCGGCAGCCATCCTGCGCCGGATCGGCGAAACGCAGCTTGACAACATCGACCGCGCGGCTGATTGGTGCGCAGCATCGATCCTGGCCGGGAGGCTCGTCCACCTGTTCGGATCGGGGCACTCGCGGGTTTGCGTGGAGGAGGTGTTTCCGCGCTATGGGAGCTTTCCCGGCTTCCATCCCATCGTCGAGCTGTCGCTGACGTTTCACAACCAGGTGGTCGGCGCCAACGGCCAGCGGCAGGCCATGTTCATTGAAAGGGTGGAGGGGCTGGGGGAAGTGATCCTCTCGAACTTCGCCTTCGATGCCCAGGACACCGCGGTGCTGTTTTCAACCAGCGGCGCCGCGGCGGTGACGATCGACCTGGCGCTGGGCTTTCGGCGGCGCGGCATCCGGACCATCGCCGTCACCTCGCTCGATCACGCGCGAGCCACGCGCTCCTCGCATTCCTCGGGAAAGAGCCTGCACGAGCTGTGCGATCTGGTGATCGACAACGGCTCGCCGGCAGGCGATGCCATGGTGGAGATTCCGGGCCTGGAGGCGCCGGTCGGGCCCGGCTCGACCATTGGCGGCTGCGCCGTGGCCAACGCTCTGAAGGCCGAAGTCGCCCGGCGGCTCACCGAGGCCGGCCAGCCGCCGCTGGTGCTGGCGAGCGGTCATTTTGTGGGCGAACAGCGGTCGAAGGAGCTGTTCGAGCAGGTGTACAACGACTACCGCCGCCGGATTGGGGTACTGTACCGATAGGTTTTGGTCGATCATTCCTCTGGTCGACTCGTGTTCAGCATCCTGGACCTCCTGAACGGCAACCGCCCCCTGGTTTCCATTGTGGATGCCGGCGCCATGAAGCTGGACGCCGCCGCCGAGGTCTACCACCCTCTGGTCCAGGCCGGAGTGGCGCGAGTGCTGGGCTTCGAGCCGGTCGCAGCCGAGTGCGAGAAGCTCAATGCCGCCGGGCGCGCCAGCCACTGTTACCTGCCTCTTGCCGTCGGTGACGGAAGGCGGCGCACCCTCCACGTCTGCAACTTCAGTATGACCAGCTCCCTCTACGAGCCGAACTCCGCCCTGCTCGACCTGTATCAGGGCCTCGGCGAGTTTTGCCGCGTCGTCGAAAAACAGCAGATCGATACGGTGCGGCTGGACGATGTGGCCGAGACCGCCGGCATGGACTTTCTCAAGCTGGATGTGCAGGGCGCCTCGCTGGACGCGCTGCGAGGCGCGGTCCAGGCGCTGGAGAGCACCGTCGTAGTGCACACCGAAGTCGAGTTCGTGCCGCTCTACAAAGATCAGCCGCTGTTTGCCGAGGTCGATCAGGAGCTGCGGCGCCGCGGCTTCTGGTTCCACCGGTTCGCCGGCTTGGCCGGACGGGCGCTCAAGCCGCTGCTGATCAACAACGACCCCTACGCCACCATCGGGCAACTGTTGTGGGCCGATGCGGTTTATATTCGCGACCTGATGCAACTGGACGGGCTGGCGCCGGCGAAGCTGCTCCACCTGGCGGTAATCCTGCATGAGGTGTACAACTCGTTCGACACCTGCGCGCATGTGCTCGGCCACTACGACCAAAAGACGGGCGGCTCTCTGCGAGACACCTACATGGCGAAACTGGTAACCGTGACTTGTTGATTTGTCGATTGAATACCCTCTTCCGAACAGGAGGGGTTCTTAAATCAACAAATCATCAATCAGGACTGGAGGAGTCGACGAAGGCCCGCAGGTGGCGGCTGCGGCTGGGGTGGCGGAGCTTGCGGAGGGCTTTGGCTTCGATCTGGCGGATGCGCTCGCGGGTGACGGCGAAGCGCTGGCCGAGCTCTTCCAGGGTGTGCTCGTTGCCGTCGTCCAGGCCGAAGCGCATCTTGATCACTTTCTCTTCGCGCGGCGTCAGCGTCTTGAGGACCTGCGAGGTCTGGTCGCGCAGGTTCAAGTTGATCACCGCCTCGGCCGGGGAAACCACGCCCTGATCTTCGATGAAGTCGCCGAGATGGGACTCTTCTTCTTCGCCGATGGGCATCTCGAGCGAGACCGGCTCCTGGGCGATCTTCAGCACCTTGCGCACCTTCTGAACCGGGATATCCATCCGCTTGGCAACCTCGTCGGTGGTCGGCTCGCGGCCGAGCTCCTGCACGAGCTGGCGCGAAGTGCGAATCAGCTTGTTGATGGTCTCGATCATGTGGACCGGGATGCGGATGGTGCGGGCCTGGTCGGCGATGGCGCGGGTGATGGCCTGGCGGATCCACCAGGTGGCATAGGTGGAGAACTTGTAGCCGCGGCGGTATTCAAACTTATCCACGGCCTTCATCAACCCGATGTTGCCTTCCTGGATCAGGTCGAGGAACTGCAGGCCGCGGTTGGTGTATTTCTTGGCGATCGAGACCACCAGCCGCAGGTTGGCCTCGACCAGCTCGCGCTTGGCGGCGTCGGCCTCGGCCTGGCCTTTCAGGATGATCTTCTCGGTGCGGCGCAGCTCGTGCGAGGTGGCTTCGGCTTGCTCCTCGATCTGCGAGGCGCGCTGCATCAGCACGCGCAGCTCCTTGCGAAAGTCCTTGCCCGGCTCGCTGACCTTCACGGGCGACTGCTCGAGCTTTCTCTGGGCCCGCGCGATCTCCTTCTCCACCTGGCGCAGCGTCTGAGCGGTCTGGGTGATCTTGCCGATCAGGGCTTCGCGCTGGACGGGCGTGAACGGAATGGAGCGGACCTGGCGCGAGACTTGAATCCGGGTGCGGGCCAGGCCGAACCGCAGCCGCCGCATCTCCTTGGGCTTCTTATTGCGCGGGATGGCCAGGAACTTCTGCCGCAACTGCTGGCATCTCTTCTGCAGCTTGCCGATCTGATCGATGGAGGCAAGCGTCTTCTGGAGCTTGGCCTCGAGGATCTCGTCGGTCACCTCCTCCTCGGGGACCAGCACCACGTCGCGGATGGAGCGGTCGCCGCGCCGCAGGGCTTCGCACAGATCCAGCAGATCCTGGACCACGATGGGGGAGCGCGAGAGCGCCTTGAGAACGCTGTGCTGCCCGCGCTCGATGCGCCGCGCGATCTCGACCTCGCCGGCGCGGGTGAGCAGCGGGACCGATCCCATCTCGCGCAGGTACATGCGCACGGGATCGTTGGTCTTCTCCATCGCTCCAGCGGGGATCTCCACCTCGGTCAGATCCTCGCTGAAGTCGTCCAGCTTGCGGTCGAACTCCAGCTTGTCGTCGAGTTGCGGCTCTTCCAGAACCTCGAGACCGGTGGTATCGAGGTTGGCGAGCACGTCGTCGACTTCGTCAACGGCGTTCAGCGGCTCGGGCAGTTCTTCACTGCCTTCGTCGTAAAGTAGGTACCCTTTCTCTTTGCCCCTGTTCATCTCAAGTTTCGCCGCTCACTCATTCTACCCAGATTCTCGCGACAGATGTCAAGGAGGGCCACGGATCCGGGATGCCCGCCGATAAGCCCCCGCGCCGTGCCCGCAACGCAGCGGTTGCGGGCATCTGGAAACCGCTCCCCCGGATCAGACGCCGTGAAAGAGTCGAACCGACCGAAAGACTTTCGCGCCAAGGCGCCAAGAACGCAAAGCAAACAAAGAAGCCTTTCTTGGCGTGCTTGGCGTCTTTGCGCGAGATCGGCATTTTTTCACGCGCTCTCACCCTGACGCTCGCGCCGCAGAGGCCTGCTTCCGGGGTTGGGTTTCCAGCTCCTGCTTCACGCGCAACAGCCGCAGAGCTTCCTCCAGGTTGCCCGCCTTTTGCGCTTCCTGAATCTGCTTGTGCAAGGCCTTCTGGCGTGCGAGGCGCGCCGAGGATTGGAGCGCTTCGAGCGCGGCGCGTCCGTGCAGCAGATCGGGCGGCTCGCTCCAATCTCCCAGCAGCACTTCGGTGAGCAGGCGGCGATCGGGCTCTTCGAGCCTCGCCTGGAGAGCCATAATGTCGAACGGCTCGCCCGAGGCGCGCAGGGCGAATATCGCGCGGAACACCGGGGCGGCGGCCAATTCGTCCACCGCGCCGCTCGACTGAACCTCTTCCAGCCATTCCCGCCGGGCCTCTTCGCTCTCCACCAGCAGACGCAGCAGCAGCCGCTCGGCGGGCTTGAGCGGCGCAGCCGGGATCTGCGGGCGGGCCGGCTCGCGGCGCTCGGCCGCCGCCTTGCGAAAATTCTCCAGCACCAGGCCTGGCTCGACGCCCAGCCGGTCGGCCAGATCGTTCACCAGCGCCACGCGCTCGATCTTATTGCCGACGCGATTCACCGCCGGCAGCAGCGACTGGAAGGCAGCCACGCGGCCTTCCGCCGTGCGCACGTCGAACTGCTGGCGCGCCCGGTCTGCCAGCCAGAAGTAGTAGCCCGGCGCCTGCCGGAGCAGCGCATCGTAGGCCTCGCCGCCGCGCTTCTGGCAGAATTCGTCCGGATCCAGTCCCTCCGGCAAGGCCAGCACGCGGACGTGAAGACCCTCTTCGAGCAGCAGCAGGATGGATCGCTCGGCGGCGGCGCGGCCAGCGGAGTCGGGATCGAAATTCACCGTGACCGAGCGGCTGTGCCGGCCGATCATGCGGATCTGCTCGGTGGTGAGGGCGGTGCCACAACTGGCCACAACCTCTTTCACTCCGGCGCGCCAGACCCCGATGGCGTCCATGTAGCCCTCCACCAGCACCACGCGGTCCTGCTTGCGCATCGCATCTTTGGCGCGGTGGAGGTTATAGAGCACGTAGCTTTTCTTGTAGACGGCCGATTCGGAGGAGTTCATGTACTTCGGCTGCTGCTCGGCGTCCAGGGCGCGGCCGGCAAACGCGATCAGCTTGCCACGCTCGCCGGCGATGGGAAACATCAGGCGATTGCGGAAGCGGTCGAAGAAGCCCGGGCCTTCCTGGCTCTTCAGCGCCAGCCCACCGGCTTCCAGTTGCTCCGGGGTGAAACCCTCCTTTTCGAGGATCCGCGCCAGGCGGCTCCCGCCGGGGGCGAAACCGATGCCGAACTCGGCGGCAGCGTCGAGCGGCAGGCCGCGGCGGGCCAGGTAATCGCGCGCCGGCTTGCCTTCCGGCGAATCCAACTGGGCGCGAAAGAAGCGCTGGGCCGTCTCATTCTGCTGGTAGATGGCGGCGCGGAGGCGGGCCTCTTCGTCGGCCATGACGTCCGGACCGCGCTTCGGCATCGGGATGCCGTTCTGCTCGGCCAGCGTCTTCAGGGCCTCGAAGAAGCTCATCCCCTCGATTTCCATCAGGAAGTTGAAGACGTCGCCGCCTTTGCCGCAGCCGAAACATTTGAAAATCTGGAGGCCCGCATGGACGCTGAACGAGGGCGTCTTCTCCGAGTGGAACGGGCACAAGCCGACGTAGCGGTTGGACCCCTGCTTCTTCAACCGGACGTAATCGCCCACCACGTGGACGATATCGACCGAGGATTTGACGTGGGGGACGAAGTCCATGGAGGCAGGTTTCAGGTTTCAGGTGTCAGGCGTCAGTGTCAGGCGTCAGTGTCAGGATGGGCCGCGGCGCGCCGCACGTCAAGGTCATCGCCTCGCTTTCCAGAGATTTTTTTCTCGGCCTGCTTCACGCACTTACACGATGCCGGCGGTGACTTTCCTGTGAATGTTCCTTGGAAAAACATTTCGATCAAGAATTGTTTTCCTTGCCCGATTGTAACAGGTCGAGCACGTCGGCGCCGTACTTCTCGATCTTGCGGGGACCGAGGCCGGGGATGGTGGAGAGGGCGTCCAGGCTGGCGGGGCGAGCGGCGGCGATGGAGCGTAACACCGAGTCGTGAAAGATGACGTAGGGCGGCAACTGGTCCCGGCGGGCGATGCTCAAGCGCCAGGCGCGGAGCTTTTCGAACACGGCATCCGACTGTGGATGGGGGGCCGGGGATCGGGGGCCGGAGGAAGGCAGTTGGAGGACGGGCGCCAGGGGCTGGGGCTCGGCGGCAGGCGCCGGTTTCGTGTTTCGGGCCCGGACCCCAGCCGCCGGCGCCGGATCCCCCGTTTGGCCCTTGGCCCCTGGCGCCGGAGCGGCGGTCCGGCGCCTGGCTCGCGTCTTCTGATCCCTGGCGTCCGGCCGCAGCGCTTGCTCATACCAATCCGGCAGCGGGCCGCAGATGTCGCACATGCCGCAGATGCGGGAAGGAACCGGCTCGCCGTCGGTCCTGGTGGGCACCATTGCCTTCGGCATGGGCATCGACAAACCCGACGTCCGCGCCGTCATCCACCTTTCGCTTCCCAAATCCCTCGAACAGTATTATCAAGAGGCTGGCCGCGCCGGCCGCGACG
>JBGOUJ010000295.1:0-9267 GCA_041477005.1 Terriglobia bacterium
GCAACACCGGAGGCCGCGCGGTGGTAGAGTGCGGAGGTGTGTCGAGGAAGTAGATTGGCAATCAGCGCTCTTGCCGCAGGGCGATCACGGTGTCGGAAAGAGAGCCAGAGATAGTTGACAGGGCCCGTTTCACGTCGTCCAGGCTGATGTCATCGTGCGCTGCTTCGGCCCATTCTTCGGGGGAGAAGTATCCGGCGAGGTCCTGGCCAATGGGGGTTGAGTCGCTGATGGTCACGGTCACTCGCTGCCTCTCCTCAAACGGTACGGCCTCCAGGGGCCGGAGAACGCCGTCTTTGTATACCGCTTGAACTCTCTTCTCCATACGTCTTCAGTCTAACCGACTTACGCTTCGATGTCCTTGCTCAAGCAGGAAGGCAGGAAGGCCGCCATGGTAATGTGTGGAGGTGCGCAACCGAGCCGTAGCAAAAAGCCGTGCGAGGTCGAGCAGACAGCCAGGAAACCGCAGAACAGCGAACCGGCCTCGAAAGACCAGCCCCGAGGCGGCATGGGTTGATGGTGACGGTCTTAAGATGAGGCCCCTTGCTACACTCTCCGAGCCGCAGGCTGAACGCTTGCGGCAAATGGCAGCGACAGACCCCGCCGAGACGTTTCGTTCAGCCAAGACAGCCGTCCGATACTTGAAAAGAGAAATCGCGAAAGACCTTGAAGATCGCATTGTAACGCCTGATTCAGCGTTCCTCTTCGGGACGGGCCACTACCACGAACTGGTAGGCAAACAGGGCTTTCCAGAGGCGCCCCAGGGCATAGCTTAAGCTTTCGAGGGCCCGCACCACGGGCGAAGGCAGGGATGGCAGCGCCACGGCGGCCGGTGTGGCGGTGGTCCGTACGGTTTCGATGTGAAAGCCCGCTTCCGTCAGGAGCTGCCGCCAGCCCTCCCAGGTGAAGAAGTGAAGGTGAGTGCGGTCGAAGAGACCTCGGTCGTGGAGCGGGAAGCGGCCCCGCACGATATTCCAGCGGACATAAGCGTGGCCGCTGTTGGGCAGGGAAGTGACCAGGCGGCCGCCGGGCTCGAGCTGCCGGCGCAGCCAGCGCAGCGCCGCTACCGGTTCGCGCAGGTGCTCCAGGATGTCGCCGCAAAAAATGAACGCGAAGCGGGCGCCCAGGTCCGGCTGCTCGAAATCCAGGTCCGCCTCGACCAGCTTTACGCCGCTCGGGAAGTCGCTGTTCACGCTGCCGGGCTTCGCAATGCAGATAACCTGGTAGCCGCGGGCAAACAGGATCGCGCTGAGGTAGCCTTCGCCGCCACCCACATCCAGCACCAGCCGGCCTTGGCCCGCCGGGGGCAGGCTGTTCAGCAGCAGGGTGTGGCTGCTGAACCGGCTGGGTTTGAAGGTGTAGGGAGAGGCCGTCACAGTTGGAGCCTGCCTTGAAGTACTTGTACAACATAGCCGCCGACGCGCACGTTATGCGCCGTCCCAGCGGTCAGCGATGCGGCGGCGAAGATGCGGCAATGGCGCCGGGCGAAGCGGCCCTGGCGGATTTGGAACGTGCGGTCCGGCGGCCGCAGGCCGTGGTGGACCAGATAAGCGGCGGCGCAGCCGGCGGCGCTGCCGGTACCGGGGTCCTCGAAATCGGGGCCGAACATGCGGGCTTCGATCTCCCGCTCGCCGGTGACCAGGTAATAGGGAAAGTGCGCGCCTTGCTCGTGGAGCAGCGGGCCGAGCAGCCGCCAGTCCGGCTGGAGGAGGTCCAAGGCGGCGCCGGTCCCGAGCGGGACGATCAGGAACGGCACGCCGGTCGAGACCACCTGGGGCGGGTAGCGAGAATCCAGCTCGGCGGCGGGGAGGCCCAAAGCCTCGGCCAGGGGAGCGGTGTCCGCCACAGGAGCGCCGAAGGTGGGATCTTTTTGTCGCATTTCGAGGTAGGTTTGGCCGGCCTCGCGGGTCACACGGACTGGGATCGTTCCCACTTTCATCCGCAGCCGAATCTCGCTCTGGCGAGGCCGGGACTTGGCCACCACGAACGCCGTGCCCAGCGTGGGATGTCCCGCGAAGGGCAGTTCCTCCCGCACGGTGAAGATGCGCACCCGGGCATCGGCGCCGCGCGGGGCGGGCAAGAGGAACGTCGTCTCGGAGAGGTTCATCTCGCGGGCGATCGCTTGCATCCGCGTGGTGGTCAGTCCCAGGCCGGAGTGAAAGACGGCCAGCGGATTGCCTTCGAGCTTTCGCGAAGTGAACACGTCAACTTGGGTGAACGTGAGAGTTTTCATAGCGTCTGCGTTACCATGGCATTATGAAGCGCCTGATCGTTCTGGTGTCGTCTTTTTCTTCCATCCTGGCGGCGCAGACGGCCGGGGTGCTGCCCGAGTGGGAGGTCCGCGACGCGGCGGCGGCCCTGGTCAAGCACATCCAGGTCGTCGATGGACTCTTGAGCCAGCTCAAGCCCGAAGATTGGGCGGCGCGAGGCGCCTCTTCGCTCTACGTCGATCAATGGAAGCAGACCAAGCAAGCCAACACCTATCTGGGCCAGCAGGCCCAGGCCCTGGCGGACCGGCCCGATAAGCTCTCCCTGGCGCTCGACGTGTTTTTGCGATTGGACTATATTCACTCGCTGCTCGAATCGCTCACCGAGGGCGTGCGCGCGCACCAGAACGCCGCGCTGGCCGATCTGCTGGCCGCCGCGGTCAGCCAAAATTCTACGACACGCGAGAAGCTGAAGGAATACGCGCGGGAGCTGGCGGTGGAACGCGAGAAGGAGTGGGAGATCGCCAATCGCGAAGCCCAACGCTGCCGGGCCACGCTGGCCAAGCGCCCGCCCGCGCCGCCCGCGAAGAAGCCGAGCAAGCCATGAACTGGGGCCGGGGCTGGGTTTCGGGCCGAGCGCCCGTCCTGGTCTGTTACCTTCTGCTCGCCTCGATCTATCTTCTCTATCTTCCACACGTCCAGTTCGTCATTGACGACTGGTACATGTTCCCGCACTTCGAGCAGGCGCGGGCGCAGGGCCCGCGGGCGGAATGGAAGCTGGCCGGTTTCCTCGCCGCCAACGGCTTGTGGGGCACTTTTCGCACCCACTGGCTGAGCCTGATCTCCGTCTTCGGACTGTACCAGGTGGCCGGGCTTCACCCCCGGTTCTATTTTCTGTTTGGAATCTGCCTGCAAGCGGTGGCCGGCTATTTGCTGTATCGGGCGCTGGCGCGGCTGGCGCTTGACCGCCGCGTTGCCTTTCTGGCGGGCGCTTTGTTTGTAGCTCTGCCCACGGCCCGCAATCCGCTGTTTTGGTTTCCGAGCTGCGGCCAGTATGTGCTGGCGGCGTTTTGGTTCCTGCTCTACCTCGGATCGGTGGCCGGCACGGTCGAAAGGGGGAAGGTGCTGCCGCGCGCGGCGGTGGTGCAAGCTTTGACCCTCATGGCGGCGTTGTTCTCGACCGACCAGAGCGTCGGCCTGGTGCTGTTCGCCGCGCTTTGGCTGGCCTTGCTTTGGAGAAGCCGGGCGGGGCTGGCCTCCGCGGCGCTGGCCTGGGGCGTGGCCGCTGCGGCGTTCGGTTTTTACGCGCGGTTCGTCAACCGGGCGCCGCTCAGCGGATCGGTGGCGGACCGGTTCGCTTTCTCCGGAGCGCAGGTGCGCCAGCACCTGCGGTTGATAGAAGAGCAGTACCGAAACCTGCTGGGGGCCGGCGGCGGCTATTACCGGGTGGCGGCGATCGGGTGGGGTGCGCTGGCGGCTGCGGCAGCCGGGGCCGTGATTTTCTGGTGGCTCGGCCGGGAGGGCGGCGCGGAGCGAGCCGGGTCCGCGCGCGCCTTGCTGTTCGGCGCCGGGCTGTGGGCCATGGCCTATGGGCCGGCGTGGTTCTTGCAGTGGGGAGCGCTGCGATACGACTACCTGCCGAGCCTGGGCCTGGCAGTGGCGCTGGCCGCCGGCTGCTGGGCCGCACTGGGCCGGTGGCCGCGACTGGCCCGGGCTGCCGCCGCCTCGCTCGTCGCTTACAGCGCGGCTACGGCTTTCGCCGAGATTCAGCAGTGCTGGACGCCCCAATCGAAGAACCTCGAGTCCATCCAGCGGCAGCTTCGAGGCCTCAACGACGTCCGCTATCACGACGTGATCGCCATCTCCGGGACGCCGATGGAAATCGGAACGGCGCAGCACTTCGCCATGTTGCTCCCCTACTGCTCCACGCCGTTTGCCGAAACCGTGACCGGCGTGTGGGGCCTGGTGGTGGGCCGCGAGATCTACTGCGAATCGGGACGGCTGGCGCTGCAGCACACCAGCTTCATGCGGCCGCTCCAGCCCGAGGAGATCCGCCGCACGCACGTGGTGGCTTGCGGCGCCGACCTCAACTGCAATATCCGCACGCTGCTCGCCTGCGAGGTCCGGCCGGGCGCTTATGAGCTGCATCCTCTGAAAGACTACACCGGATCGCCGGCGATCGCGCCGCGGCTCTATTCTCACGAAGAGCTGCGGTCTTTGGGTGAGGCGGTTTACGTGGCTCGGCGGCATGGTCAGTGAAAACAACCCAACCGCTCCCGGCCACAGGGCTCCCCGGCTCCGCCATTGAATCGATAGGTGAGGACGATGCGGCCCAGGAAGACGGCCAGCAGGAGGGAGAGCAGGAGATGGCGTTGTTTCACGAAATCCGGCGGTCCGCGCGCCGGGTTTTTCATGCTGTCATACCGTGGGGGCAACTTCAAGCCCGGCGCACCGGACCTGCCCGGCCCGCCCGCGTCCCTCCCTACGATCGGAACAGAACGCTCTCGTCCTCGAATCGCCGCCTCGCGATCACGACTGCAATCGCCGCATACGCGATATTGGCCGCGAGCGTCACCGTGAAAGCCGTCGTGGAAACGTCGCCCAGCAGGATGCTTCGAATGATCTGGCTGGCGTTGAAGATCGGGATCAGGCAGAGGGCCGGCGTCAGTTCCAGCCCGGGCATGCCGCCCAGCAGCGCGGGAAACACGACCAGCAAAACCAGCGGCGTCAGATAGCTCTGCCCCTCTTTGTAGCTCCTCGCGAACATCGCGATGGCCATCATTACGGAAGCCGCGAACACGCACAGCGGGATCAACGTCAGCACAATCAGCAGGAGCGTGTGACCATCGAGCGGGATGGTTCGGAACATCGCCCGGATCTCCTCGGATTTCGAGGCAATCCTGTTGCTCCGAACGGCGAACACGATGCTGCCCAGCGTCAGCATCGCAGTGATGAAGATGCAGGTCGTCGCGGCCAGGGTCTTCCCGAGCACGATCTCGTTCCGCCCGGCAGGGGTCGCGAGGAACGCTTCCAGCGTCTTGCGCTCTTTTTCGCCCGCGGTCATATCGATGATCGGGTACATGCCGCCGGAGAACATGAGCAACAAAAGGAGGTAGCCGAGCATGCTGCCCCATACCATTCCGGCCATTTTACGCGCCGGCGCCACATTCACCTTCTTGATCGTGAAGGGCGACAGAACGGATTCCGGGATGCCGGAGGTTCGCAAGCTCTGCCTGACTCGTTCCTCCTTCAGATCAGTGAGCGCCACCCGGATTTTGTCCCCGGCCGTGCTCGAGGTCGGGCTGGAACTGTCGACGTACACCTGCAGTTCCGGCGATCCCGCCGTCCCCGCCACTTCTTCGATCCCAGCCGAACACTCTTTCTTGTCGATGGCCGCGCGCGGATCGGTCTTCTCGGCGACCGGCAAACCGGCATTGCGAAGCGCTTCGACAATTCCGAGCGTCGTCACCTTCACCGCCACCGACATCGACTTCGATTCCCGTTGCGACTTCTCCTCCATCATGGAGACAACACGGACGCCCAGCACCATCAACAACGGGAATACGAACAGCGGAACCACTACCATGCTGATCATCGTCCGCCGGTCGCGCACCAGGTCCAATAGCTCCCGCTGATAGATCGCTTTGATGATGTGGAATCGCATGGCCCCTTCCTATTCGATGCCGAGGAGGTCCAGGAAGATCTCGCGCAAGCGCTGTTTTCCGGTCGCTGCCCGCAGCTCTTCCATGGTTCCGGTGATCTTGATCTTTCCGTCATGGATCACGGCGATCCGATCGCACAGGTACTCGGCTTCCTCCATCAAGTGGGTCGAAAACACGATGCACTTGCCGGAATTCCTGGCCTCGATGATGGAATGCTCAATCGTGCGCGCGGTCGGCACGTCGAGTCCGGCCGTGGGCTCGTCCAGGATCAGGATCGGCGGCTCATGCAGCATGGTGCGGGCGATCGCCGTCTTTTGCTTCATACCGGTCGACAGCTTGTCCGTCCGCGTGTCGGCGAATGCTGTCATGCCGAATTTCGTCATGACGTCCGCGATGCGCTGCTTCAGGCCGCTCCCGTTCATCCCGTTCATCTGTCCGAAGAACGTCAGGATCTCGCGCGGAGTCAGGCGGCCGTAGAGACCCATCTCCCCCGAGAGAAATCCGATCTGCTCGCGGACCTTCGCCGGGGCGCGAACGATGTCATAGCCGGCGAGTTCCGCCGTTCCGGAGGTGGGTTTCAACAGCGTGGAGATCAGGCGAAGAGTGGTCGTCTTGCCGGCCCCGTTCGGCCCGAGAAGACCGAAGATTTCCCCTTGGTGGACTGAAAAGCTGACGTGATCGACGGCGTTGACGGCGCCGCGCTTGGGATCATGGAAGGTCTTGACCAAGCCCTCCACGCGGATTACGACCGCAGCGCCACCCTGCTGACCGACAGCGGTCGCATTCGATGTCATGTAGGGATCATACCTTAAACAGATACTGGGATAACGCCCCTGAAACGGTCGTGGTACCGCGCGGGAAATGGAGAGACCGCCGTTTTGACTGCTTAGCGACGGGGCTTCCGACGGTTTCCAGTGGTGCGGCCGTCAGGAAGGTCGACAACGCACGTCGCGATTCGAAGAGGAGTGACCTGGTTCGTAATGGCCACGCTTAGTAGTCCGCTTCGTGAGCTTACGTATGACGAAAGATCAAACGGTTGGAAGCTCTGCGCCTCTGCGGCTCTGCGGTGAATTCGGGCCCACAATCAACCGCGGAGACGCAGAGAGTTCCCAAATCCTCGATTATCCTAATACTACTTGGTATCCTGTGTGCGACGCGCCCCCAGCCGACTCTTTGACCCTTGTAATACGTAAGTGTATTCACGAAACGGACTACTTAGAGCCTTGCCGCGTCGGGGGTACTTAGTCCGGATCATCGAAATTTCCCGCTGAATTCACCGGAGATCTGAAACCAGCGGTCGCGTGCGTAGGCGGGATTTGCGAGGAACCACCGGGGAGTTACGCCCAGCCAGAAGCGCCGGGAGTGGTCCAGAGCCATCGCTGCCGACCCCACAAAATAGCCGCCCCACCCGTGACGAGGCAGCGGACCACCTCCAAAAGAGGGACTCCCGACCGTGTACCTCTCATAGAGTCCGCCTCCGCCGCCGGAAAATTCCGCGCGGCCGAGGTGCAGCGGCGCGATGAAACGCACACCGAACGGAACCCAGAAGAAATGGTCGTTTACGTCAACGCAGCCGTGCGCAGAGCAGATCTCACCTGTGGGGTCCAATGCCGTAAACACGCCGGCTTCCGCTTCGACGTAGTTGTGAGCGCGATACCCATAAGACAGCCCCAATCCTGTGGCCGTCTGCTGCTCGAAGGAATTGCCCCCGATCTGGCGGGACCAACCGCCGCTGAAAGTCAACCGATTGCGAGGGACCGATTGCGCCGTGGCGCAGGAAACCATCAAAAGGAACGGAATAAATGTACGCATGTCTCTTGGACTCGCGAAAGGGGCGGTTCAACTACTCCTCCCTTTGTCGAGAATAGCAGATGCTCCGATGGCCCCGATGTGCAATCATTGATAGCAGTGGTAGAATAAATGTATGGGGAGCATTATCATCCGCCGGCTGGAAGACGCCACCAAGGAGCGGCTCCGAATCCGCGCTTCTCATCATGGCCGCTCCATGGAGGAGGAAGCTCGCGAGATCCTGAAGGCGGCTCTCACAGGTAAAGGGACCACGGAGCGAAACCTGGCGGGGTCCATTCGGCGGCGTTTTGCTGCACTTGGCGGAGTGGAGCTTGCCGATCTGCCGTGTGAACCGATGCGGCGGCCCCTCGACCTTGGTAAATGATCATTCTGGACAGGATTTTCCGACACCCCACCGGGCTGCTACAATTGTGGTGAAAATGGAACTGGCCATTCGCATCCAGATTGAGGAGTTGCCGGAGGGGCTATACTTGGCAACGTCCGATGAACTGCCGGGGCTGGTGGCGCAGGGGCGGACGGTTGCGGAAACCCTCGATATCGCGCGGGACGTCGCTAGGAAGCTCATCGAGGCTCGCCGGGAGCGGGAGGATGAAATCTCGTTCCCCACGGCCTCGAATCGTCGGGACTACACGATCGTGGTGGCCGCCTGAGGCGGGCCCGCTCGCAGGATTTCGCTATCGCGAGATTGCTCGGAAGCTCAGAGCTTGTGGATTCCAGTTTGACCGTCAGGCCGCCGGCAGTCACGAGATCTGGTATAACCCCACGACAAACCGCTACACAACGGTTGCAAATCATCCCGGCGACATGCCGGAAGGAACACTCCGGGTGATTCTGAAGCAGGCTGCAGTCGATCCCGACACTTTTCTCGAAGCCTGATTGCGCGGTCGCCATCGAGCTTGAAGTGTCGGGCGTTTTCTCACTCCCTAGTCTAGTGGAGCCTGTCCGAGAAATGCCGGCCCTGTCCACAGATTGTGGATTAAAAACATTGCGACCACAATATGTTGTGGCCCCGAACAGCATTTCCCGAATACTCGGACAGGCTCCTAGCCTAGCCGGTTCGCTGGCGGGCGAGTGCCTCTACAACCTGCCAGGCGGGTTTTCCTATCCCTCGCCGAGCCTGGGCATCTACGAACACACCAAGAAGCCGGCCGACGTGGGCAAATTCAAAGCTCCCACCCTACGGAACGTGGCGCTGACCGCGCCGTACATGCACGATGGGAGCATTGCCACGCTCGAGGAGGTTCTCGATCATTACGCGGCCGGAGGACGTACCATCGCGAGCGGCCCCTACGCCGGCCGCGGGCACGACAATCCGAACAAGGACGCCCGCATGACCGGAGTCGCGCTAACGGCGCAAAACCGGGAGGACCTGCTGGCATTCCTACCCAGCCTGACCGATACGGAAGTCATTCACGAGCCCAGATTCGCCAGCCCCGGGTAGGCTGGTGCGCGCCCTCGGGACGATTCTTCGGAGCTATTTTCCAGCAGGCGAGCCGGAAGCCGGGCAGCGCGGCGGACCGCTACGGCGCCGGATTTACCCAGCGCACGTTCGGGAACCGGCTGAAGTCCCGGTCCGTGGACGCCAGGACCGC
>JBGOUJ010000296.1:0-9213 GCA_041477005.1 Terriglobia bacterium
ATGGGCGGCCACGGCGACACCATGGTGCCGCTCGTGAACTACACCAGCGTGGCCGGCATCCCCCTCACCCACCTGCTCGACAAGGCGGCCATCGACCGCCTCGTCCAGCGGACCCGCGACGGCGGCGCCGAGATCGTCAAGTACCTCAAGACCGGCAGCGCCTACTACGCGCCGTCTTCGGCGGTGGTCGAGATGGTCGAATCGATCCTCAAGGACAAGAAGAAGATCCTGCCCTGCGCCGCCTACCTCGAAGGCGAGTACGGCATCCGCGACCTGTTCGTCGGCGTCCCGGTCAAGCTCGGCGAGCGCGGCATCGAGAAGATCTACGAGATTCCACTCACCGCCGAGGAGAAGGCCGCGCTCGACAAGAGCGCCGCGGCGGTCAAGGAGCTGGTGGACGTGATGAGGCCGAAGCTGGGGTGACTGTGGCCAGCAAGGCCGATTCTGCAAACTTATTGCATGCAAGGACTAGGAGCGGCCGTCTGGTCCAGGCTTGAACCCTGGTATGACGCTTTCGCAGGCAATCCCCACTGGGAACTGATCGCCCGCAACGTGGTTCGCGAATGGAGCTGAGCGGGAGGCTGTAAACTGGAGGGGAGAACTCTTCCCCCCGACGGGCTCCTCCCTAATCTCGTTTCCTCTGCCCGCCGATTCTAGCCTGGACAGGAGCGTTCCAAATGGGCAACAATGGGCACGAGCAGGGTCCCATGGCATCCGCCTCGGCAACCCCGGCGCTTAGCCCCCGCTTGGCGCAAGCCCGCGCCTTTCTGTCGCCCCTCGATCCGGAGCAAGTCGCGGGGGTGATCGCAGCCCGCATTCGCGAGAGCGAAGGCCTACCGCTGCCACGCCTCTCGCGCGACGAAAGGCCCGTTGATATTTTTGTCGACATCGTCGAATACGGAGGAGATGAAGCTCTGTCCACCCACCTCCGTGAGGCCGGCGCGCGTTTGCTCGCCCGTATGGTCGAGGACTCCGCCGGACGCAATCTGTTGCCGAACGTCGCTTCGCTCAGCGAGCTGTGTTATCTCTCAGCTCGCATTGGGGCTCTCGACGCCCTGGAGTCTTTGCGAGCGCTGTCCAGCCGCGAGGATGCCGCCGTGCCCACGCCTGCGAGCGGGGAGGATCTGCGGCTGCGGGCGCTCCGTTGTATGGTCGGTTTGCTCGGCTCCCACCCCGATCGATCCGACCGGGACCGGTACCGCGAGGTTCTCGAGCGTTGCCTGGATGTGCCTGGTTATGAGCTGATCGCTCTCACGGGTCTGGTCGGCTTATGGCCGGGGTATAAGGAAGTCGGGCGACAGGGGCGCAACGTGGATGAGAAGCTCTTGAACACCAGCCTCGCCGTGGCTGGATTTCGCTGATCTCGCCTTCTATTCTGCCGCGGCTGTTTCGCTTACCTACCTTGAACACGACGGCCTTGTCCAGGCCGTTCATGGCTGCAGGTTAAACAGGACCGTCTGGAGCAGCCTGGCTGGCTCAATCGGCTTTGCAACATAGTCGCTGAAGCCCGCCTCAAGGTTGCGGGCCTCATCCAGCTTCGACAGGGACGCCGAAAAGGCAAGGATGGGCACTTGCGCGCCTCCCGGGAGGCTGCGCAGGCGCTGCACCAGCTCGAAACTGTCTATGTCAGGCAGGAGCAAATCCTGGAGAACCAGGTCGGGCGGCTGATCCGCCATTAACTGCAGCGCGGTGCGGCCATCGCGGGCCTCCAGCACGGTGTATCCCTCGCCGGCCAGGGCCATCCGAACCATCTTTCGCGTGACCGGGTTGTCTTCCACAACTAAGATGGTACTTGCCTTCATTGGGTTTCTCTCTTTCCCCAAAGATTAACTCTTGACCGGCGACGCCAGACGTTGGCAGGCACGCACTCTAGGTGCTTTGCAGCGCCCGGCCAAGGAGCCTGGAGCGCCAGCCGGGCTTTGCCTTTGCTTCGGGTGGCGGCGGGGGAAGGGGTTTGCCGGCCACCGTCGCAGCCAGGGCGCAGAACGCCTGTCCCAATTTCGTGTCTTGGTTCACGAGCCCATTTTCGAAGATGGACGTGCGCACGGCAAAGTAGTCGTTCGGGAGGATCAGCGATATCCGGCGCTCGAGTGCTTCCTCCACCTCCGTCAAGCTGACGTCGCTTTCGACGTGGCGGTTCAGCACGATGTTAATACGGCTCTGTTGCAAATCCCGCGCCCGGAGGGCGTGGACCTTGCGCCGCGCCAGCAACAGTGACGGAACCTCGGGTGTGCAAACGATGTATATGCACTTGGCCTGCGTGAGAACGGGATCCAACTCATCGTGGACCACCGCGGGCAGGTCGACAATGACCGTGTCATACCGGGGCCGCACAAACGTCAATAAGCGATGATAGTTCCAGCGGGGGAACTTCGATGCGCCCTGGGATGCCGGCGTGGCCAGCAGCTCAAATCCTCCAGCCGCGCACGTTAGCTTGCTCCAGGCGAGATCATCCAACTGGTGCGAGCTCTCCAGCGCGTCGATTACGGATTTTTCCGGCTTGACGTTCAGCAGACTGGCTAAGAGGCCCGATTGCAGGTCGGCTTCTATGAGCAGAACTTTTTGCTTCCAGCCCTGCGCCAGCCAGCCGGCCACATTCATGGCAGCCGTTGTCGCGCCGCTCCCGCCCTTGGCGGGCAGGAAGGCGATGATATTATCGGCGGCCCCGGAGGCGCCATCCTCGAGCGCCTGCACGAGAACCTTCTGGAACTCCTCTGCCGAGAACGGAGGCAGCAGAATTGCGTCTATGCCGGCCTGAGTCGCTTGGACCAACTGGTCCCCGTCACACTCCTGCGTGAATCCGATGATGGCGGTTTTCGGGTTGTAGGAACGAATCTGCCTGGCCAGCGCCAGCGGGGTCTCCGACCCTCCGGTTTCCAGGAAAACCACCTCCGGGGCGTAGGCGTTCAGCAGTCGGATCAACTCGTGCGGGTGTGGGTAAGAGTCGAGGCTCTTGTACACGCAGAGGCCTTCGAACTCCGCGCAGATCTGCTGCATGTAGGAAAGCAGGTCCCGGGTTGAACCGACCATGACGGCGGTAAGCATGCAGTCTGACTCTTGCTCTCGGGCGGGATGGGAGGGTTTAGCCCGCCCTTAAAATGGCCGATGCAGGAGCCCTCTGAGATCATGTTATTGTGGTGGATCTCCAACTTGAAACAACAGACACCTTAAGAACCCACTGGAATTACCCTTATATACCCTGAGTGAAATGACCCATCGGGGTCTCGTGGCGATTGGGCTTGCCACCAGTATCCGCCTCGTCCCGGTTTCTCGTTGCGAGTGACCGAAGCTAAAACAGAGCGTCTGAAGTCTTTGCGTGCCACCCGTCGTTTTGGCCGGGTGTTCATTCTGGCTTCTGGCTGCTGACTTCTGTCTTCTTGCTTTTAGCCACAGACGAACCTCCATGTGTTCTCGGGGGAGATGTGTGCGTCCTCCTCGCCGGGTGGGCTGGAGCGACAGCGAGACTGTCAACCGGGCGGAATCTATTTTCGCGTGGACCGCACGCCGGTGGTTCGGGGCTGCTCGAGGCTGGCGGCGACGGCATCGGTGTTGAACAGGATGGCGGGTTCGACGCCGGCTTCCTGCACCATGGCGTAGGTGGGCATGCCTTCCGCCTCGCGGGTAAAGGACATGCTGGAGCATACCCGATCGTAGTCGACGCGGATCAGGTCGCCGGTCTTGACCTGATCGGTGGCGATCAGGTTGGAAATGGGGTAGACCAGCGAGCGCTCAATGGCGCGCTTGAGATGGCGGGCGCCGTATTTGACGTCGGTCCCCTCCCGCAACAGATACGCCTTGGCGCCCTCGGTTAGCTTGAACAGGAAGGGCATGCCATGAGTGTTGGTAAACACCCGGCGCTGCACCATGGACAGCTCGAGATCGAGGATCCGGCGCAGCTCGGCTTCGCCCAACAGCTTGAACACGACGACCTTGTCCAGGCGGTTCATGAACTCAGGCGTGAACTTGCGGCGCGCGGCGGCGACCCCGACGCTATTGATCTTGGCGGTCAGCCGGTCGCTGGCTGGATCGGCGGCGCCCGTGACCTGGCTGAAGCCTATCGACGGATTCAGCAGGGCGCTCATCTCGGCGGCGCCGAGGTTGCTGGTCAGGAAAATCAGGGCGCGGGAAAAATCCACGCGGCGGTTGTCGCCCAGCGTGAGGGTGGCCTTATCGAGGATGCCCAGCAGCAGGTTCCACAGAGCGTCGCTCGCCTTCTCGATCTCGTCGAACAGGACGAACGCGAGCTTGACCTTCTCGGTGTGATACTGATTCAGCACTTCCTGGCTCAGCAGAGGGTGGGTCTCGCGGTGCCCCAGGTAGCCGGGCGGCGAGCCGATCAGCTTGGCGATTTCATGGCTGTGCTGGAACTCGGCGCAGTCGATCTTGATGACGGCCCGCGCGTCGCCGACCAGGGACTCGGCAGTCGCCTCGACCATGCGCGTCTTGCCGGAGCCGGTGGGCCCGAGAAAAAGGAAATTTCCCACCGGGCGGCCCGGGCTGTTCATGCCGGCCAGGTAAGTCTGGTAAATATTCACCACGTTGGTGATCGCCTCGTCCTGGCCAACGATGCGCCGGTGCAGGTTTTGATCCAGCCGGTCGGCATCCCGGCCGGTCCGCATCGGGTCTAATGCTTTCGCCATATACGCCATCCCTGGCTCCTGGGTTTCCCCCGAAAGCTTTCTTCCTGGCAGGCTTCCTGGCAGCCAACAGCCGGCCGCTCCCCAACGGTCGCAGCTCGCAAGTGCGCGGGGTGGCTCACACCAGACATATCGGATGGAGGCGCTCGCCAGTGCAGGACAAAATCGGTGAATGCCTTATCATCATCCGGGCCATACCCCGCTGCATCCGGGCCATACCCCGCTGCCGGCGCCCGGCCAGGTGCTTCTTTACCCAGTTTACGGGGCCACCGTAAGGGATCTGGAGGAGATTGCGGCCAACGGACTGAAGGGAAAGGCCAAATTTTTCCGTTACCGCCGTGACTCAGCGGCGCGGTGGCCGCGTGGGACGGATTTCGACACGGCTGGCCAGGGTACGAGGCGGCAGTTGCAGCAGGTGCAAAACCGTCTCGGCGATGTCTTCCGGTGCGATCTTCCAGGCCTCGGCCGGGGTGGGCGCCGCGCCGCCGAACTCGGTAGCCACGCTGCCCGGCATCACGCAGCTCACCCGGATGTTGTCGTAGCGCAGGTCCAGCATGGCCGCCTCGGTCAGGCCGATCAGCCCGAACTTGCTGGCGTTATACGCGCTGCCGCCGGCCATGGCGTTCTTGCCCGCCAGGCTCCCAATGTTGAGGATGAACCCGCCGCCTTGCGCCCGCATCAGGGGCACGGCCTCCCGCGTGCAGTAGAACGCCCCGGACAGGTTGGTCTCGATTACCTGCCGCCATTGGTCTGTGCTAAGTCGATCCACCGGCTCGAACACGCCCACCCCGGCATTGTTCACCAGAATGTCCAGCCGGCCGGAGCTCTGCTGGATGAACCGGAAAAGCTCGGCGACCTGTTCCGGGCGGCCGACATCGCAGGCCCTTCCGTTGATCCGGCCGGCCGCAGCGCGGCCCTGCATCTCTTGCATCTCTTGCATTTCCTCGACGGCCCGCGCCACGTCGGCCTGGCGGCGGGCGCAAATGACGACACCGGCGCCCGCTTCCAGCAGCTTCTCGGCTATACTACGCCCGATACCACGGGTACCCCCGGTTACCAACGCGATCTGCCCTGAAAGTTGCATGGTCATAGATCATCCTCAGTCGGGTTACAATAGAAGCGTCCTTGAGCAACGGAATGGCTGACGAACTGGACGAAGCGATACACACCACCCTGCAGCAGGCGTTCGATCAGCCTCTCAGCGTTCTTCGCCAGGAGCTGGCGGGGCGGCTCTCCCACGAATTTGCGGCGCGAGAGGCGGCGGCCGCGGAGGCATCGCGCGCCGCTCGAGAGGCAGCCGTCGACGAGGCATCCCGCGTCGCTTGGGAGGCAGCCTCCGCCGAGGCATCCCGCGCCGCTCAAGAGACGGCGGCCCGGGAGGCATCGCGGGCCGCCCAAGAGGCAGCCGCGGAGGCGTCGCAGGCCGCCCGCAGCGCCGCCACCGAGGCGCTCAACCTCGCCGTCCGCCGCATCCGCCACGCCTCCAGTATCACCGAAATCGGCGCCGCGCTGCTCGAAACCGCTTCCGTCCATTGCGGCCGCGCCGCTCTGATGGTTCACAAGAGCGACTCCGTGAGCGGGTGGAGATCCAGCGGCTTCGCCTACGACGGCCAAGCTTTCGCCGAAGCCTGGGGGCGTTTTCAGATACCGGTCCAGACCGCCCCGGCGCTGGCGCAGGCGGTCGAAACGCGCGAGCCCGTGATCTCTCTGGGTCTGCCCGATCACCTTTCTTCGGAACTGGTCCAGTTACTGGGTGTTCCGCCCGAGGAGAAGATTTACCTGTTTCCTCTTTCGATCCGCCAGAAAGTCGTGGCCATTCTTTATGCGGACGCGGTGGGCGCGGCCCAAGGCGTACAGCCGGCCGCTCTGGAGCTGCTCTGCTCGGTCGCCGAGGCCTCGATCGAGGTTCTTTCCAGCCGGCCGGGCGGCGCCGCCCCGCAGGCCGAATCACGCGAGACGGCGACAGAGCGGCCGGTCGTGCCGGTCCGCCCGCCGACCGGTCATCCCGCGCCGGCCGGTCATCCCGCGCCTGCCGGCTGGGACACGCTCTCCCCCGCGGAGCGCGACCTGCATCTGCGCGCCCAGCGTTTTGCCCGCGTTCTGGTGGCCGACCTGCAGCTCTACCGCCCCACGGAGATCCGCGAGGGCAAGAAACTGCGGAACCTTTACGGCCGCCTCAAAGACGAAATCGACAAGAGCCGCGAAGCCTACCAGCGGAAATTCGGCCAGACGCCCGTGGCCGGCATGGACTATTTCCACCTGGAGCTGGTGCGCACTTTGGCCGATGAAGATGAGGAGTTGCTCGGCCCGGACTACCCCGGGCCGATAGTCGCCCAGACGTTAAGCTAACCCCGCATGTGGCGTGTCGTTCTTTCCTTTCTTCTTTGCCTGGCCGCGGCCGCCGGCGAAACCGACGGCCTGGGCTCGCTGGCCCGCAGCTTCATCGAGACCAGCTCACCCCGCGCTCGTCAGGCGCTGGTTGACTTCGCCGCCGCGCACAAAGGCGCCAGTGACGGCGTGCTGGCTGAGTTCACCCTGGGCATCGGCGATTACCAGGACCGGCGATTGCCCGCGGCCGCCGAGGAACTGGCCCTGTCCTCGGAAAAGCCGCACGAGCTGGTGGACTACGCCGTCTATTACCACGCCATCACGCTCTCCTTGCAAGCCGACCATGCCGGAGCGGCCCGGCTGCTGGCGGATTTCGGCAAGCGGTTCCCATCGAGCCCCCTGGCGACGTACGCCCTGACGCATCGAGCCGAAGAGCTGAGCCTCACGCCGCAGGCCCGCCTGGGGCTGGAGCTGCTCGCGGCCGCGCCGCGCTCGAACGGCGCGGCCTTGCTGCTCTATGCCCAGGTGGCCGCGCGGGCCGGCGAAGCCGCCCTGGCGGCGCAGGCTTACCAGCGAGTATATTATGAGTTCCCAGCCTCCGCCGAGCAGCAAGCGACGGCGCTGGCGGCCCTGGACAAGCTGCGCGCCGCCCTGGGCGCGCGCTACCCGGCTCCCTCTGCTGCCATGCGTCTGGGCCGGGCGGACAAGCTGGCGGCGGCGGAGAAATACCTGAACGCCCGCTCGGAATACCGCACGCTTTCCCTCCGCCTCAAGGGATTGCCGCAGGAGCAGGCCTCGGTGCGCATCGCCGTTTGCGATTACCGTCTCAAGGCCGACACGCGCGCCTACCGCTGGCTGAAGAGCCTGAAACTCACCCAGCCCGACGCCGCCGCCGAGAGGCTCTATCACCTGGCCGTCTGCGCCCGCCGCCTCAAGCGCGTGAGCGAGTTCACCGAGCTGGTCGCTCAGCTTGGCCGCCAGTATCCGCGCTCGCCGTGGCACGAAGAAGGGCTTTTTGCCGCCGGCAATTATTTTCTGATCGAGAACACCACGGAGCAGTATGTATCTTACTATCGGACGCTGTCCGAGGCCTTCCCGCAGGGCCGCTACGCCGCGCTGGCCCACTGGAAAGTCGCCTGGCGGTCTTACCTCGACAAGAAGGACGACGCCCGCCGGCTGCTCGAAGACCACATCCGGCGTTACCCCTCGAGTCCGCAACTGACCGCGGCCATCTACTGGCTCGGCAGGGTGGCCGGAGCGCGATCCGACGCCGCCGCGGCGCGGGCCTGCTACCAGAACCTCGTCCAGCGCTATCCGAATTACTACTACGCGCTTCTGGCCCGCGAACGGCTTGGGGAAATGCCGGCGGAGGGAAACGCCCCCGCGCCGACCGAAACAGCCCGGCTGCTGGCTGCCGTCGCTCCACCTCCGCTCGTGGTGGAGGCGACGGCGGAATGGGCCGCCGATCTCCGCCGCGCGCGGCTGCTCTCCCGGCTCGGCCTGGGTGAGATGGCCGATCGCGAGCTCAAGTTTCGCGCCGAGTCCCCGCGCCTCGCCTATCTGGCCGCGCTGGAGCTCGCCCAGCAGGCCGCCGAGCGCGGCAACTACCAGCAGTCGATTCGCTGGCTGAAGCACTACACGCCGGGCTACCTCGCCTATCCGCTCGAATCGTTACCCCACCGCTACTGGGAGCTGCTGTTTCCACTCCCCTGGCGCGAGCAGATCGAGAACGAGTGCCGCGAGCGCCAGCTCGACCCCTACCTGGTGGCGGCCGTGATTCGCCAGGAGTCGGAATTCAACCCCGGGGCCCTTTCTCACGCGCGCGCCCGCGGCCTGATGCAGATCCTTCCTTCCACCGGCCGCCGCCTGGGCCAAAACCTCGGCATGAGCACCGTTCCGGCGAACCGCCTCTACGTTCCTGAAACCAGCCTGAAGCTCGGCACGCTCTATCTGCGCCGCGTGCTCGATCAATACGAAGGCCGTCTGGAACCCGCCCTGGCGGGCTATAACGCCGGCGAGCACCGCGCCGCCAAATGGATGGCCTGGCACGCGATGACCGACCCCGCGGAATTCGTGGAGAACATTCCCTTCACCGAGACTCGCGGCTACGTACAATCCGTCCTGCGGAACGCCGAGATCTACCGCAGGCTGTACGGAAGCTGAGCCGCATTTGTGATTTGATGGCTGCCCGCCGCACTGCCCACTTCACCGAGTCGGTCATTCGCGAGATGACGCGGCTGGCGCTCGA
>JBGOUJ010000297.1:0-9212 GCA_041477005.1 Terriglobia bacterium
GACTCCATCGTTCCGGCCCGTGTCGGGGATTCTTCGCCCATCAAGCACGTCCTCTACATCATCAAGGAGAACCGCACCTACGATCAGGTGCTCGGCGATGTGAAAGAGGGCAACGGCGATCTCTCGCTGGTGCTGTTCGGCGAGAGCGTCACGCCCAACCATCACAAGATCGCCCGGGAATTCCTGCTGCTGGACAATTTCTACTGCAGCGGCGACGTCAGCGTGGACGGCCACGCCTGGTCCGACGCAGCCTTCGTGACCGATTTTCACGAAAAGCAGTGGCCGACGCAGTACGCGCAGCGAGGGCGCATGATGCCCGATCCCGAGCAGCGCCTGACCCGCCCGCGGGCCGGGTACATCTGGGAGCGCGCCGAGGAGAAGGGACTCACCATCCGGAGCTACGGCGAGTTGGTGACCGCCCCGAGCCTCAAAGGGAAGTTTTGCCTCGACTACCGGCCGAAGGACACCGACACACCGTGGCGCGACAGCGATCGCGCCGAGGTGTTCCTGCGCGAGTTCGACCAGTTCGAGCGCAACGGCAACCTGCCCAACTTCATTGTGATGAGCCTGCCCGAGAACCACACGGCCGGAACACGCCCTGGGGCCTTCACTCCGGTCGCCATGGTGGCCAACAACGACCTGGCGCTGGGGCGCATCGTGGAGCGCGTTACGCGCAGCCGCTACTGGAAGGAGACGGCCATTCTGGTGGCCGAAGACGATGCCCAGAACGGCCCGGACCACGTAGACTCTCACCGCTCGGTGGCCCTGGTGATCAGCCCGTATTCGCGCCTGCGCCGGGTGGACAGCACGTTCTACACCACGTGCAGCGTGCTGCGGACCATGGAGCTGCTGCTCGGCCTCAAGCCGCTGACCCAGTACGACGCGGCCGCTTATGCCATGTTCCGCGGCTTCGGCCGCAAGGCGGACCTGACGCCCTACCAGTCCGCCCCGGCTCGGGTCGACTTGTACACCAAGAACGGCCCGAATGCTTACGGCGCCGTGGCTTCGCTCCATATGAATTTCGACGAGGTAGACGAAGCGCCGGAGCAGGAGCTGAACGAGATTCTGTGGAAGTCGGTTCGAGGGGCTGATTCCCCGATGCCGCCGCCGGTGCGCCGGCTGCTCCCGGCTCCCCTATACGCCAACCGTTAGACATCGTCTCGCTCCGGCTAGCAAGACGGTGCACTCTCTTCAGTCAGTCGCGGGATACAGCCGCGGGAACCAACGCTCGACGACATCGATAGGAAGTCCCAGCCGCACGGGGTCTCTGCGGCCGTCTGAAACGAGAAGGCCACGATCCAGAAGCCTCGAGACGATCATTCGGCCCATGCGCTCCTGGTAGCCGGTCAGCTCTCGTGCGTGGCCGCGGCCAACCTCGCCTGCCAGAACTGCTTCCCGGAGGACGGGGAAAGCCCCCTTCGGCAGACGGGCCGCCCGCGTTTCGTCCTCGATAAACAACTGGATGCGCCGGAGCAGTTCCGAGGGTTCCAGGAGCGACGCCATGAAATCGACCTGATCAACGCACACCTTGAGAAAGAACTTGCAGAACGCAGTCAGCGCAGCTTCGGACAGGTTGCCACGGCCATCGAGATCACCATGGCGCGGCTGATCGGCAGCCATCAAAAGTTCTCTGTAACGATCAACGTTGCGCGCGAGACCGCGGGCCGCCGACCAGAGGCCGCTTCCGATCCCGAGGCGCCGCAGCATCGCGTGTGACATTAGACGGGCCACGCGCCCATTGCCATCGTAGAACGGGTGAATCCAAACAAGACGATGATGCGCCGCTGCCACCGCAATCATCCGACGCAGTCTGGAGAGACGGCCTGATTCGTAGGCTTGCTCGAAACGCGCCATGAAGTCAGGCAGAGCGGGGGCCGAAGGAGGGATATGCCCCCCCACAGCCACCTGGCCATCACGCAAGACGCCGGGAAGCACCGGAATGCGCTTGTGAGAATCCGGCCCTTCCACCCAGAGCAGTTCGTCGGGTAGTCGCCCGCAAAATTCGCGATGCAGCCACAGGATATACTTCGTCGAAGTGGGATCTGCTCTTTCGTCTTTGTCCTCGTCAATGCGCTTTTGAACCTCAATGTGCGCGACCGCTTCGAGCTGCAGGGCTCGACGCTTGGGCTCCGTGGCGTAGTCCTTCGCCAGCGCTCGATCGATATCCCGAGGGTGCGTGTCGTGTCCTTCGATGAGATTGGAGTAGTAACAGTTCATCGAGCGGACAAGTCCGCCGATGGATCGTTGCAAAGTCGGATTCACCTGGCCGGCCAGCGCGCTGGCTTTTGCCACCAGTTCTACAGCCAGATCCTCAAGCTCCTTTTCAGCCTCGGGAGGCATCATCGGTTCCATCCGGGCGGGGTGTTCTAGTGCCGCGATTCTTGCCGTTTCTAGTGCCATATTTTAGTATATTGTTTACAGTAGATTAGACGGTTTAATTGTAGTACATATTGCCGGATGTATTGCCGTTTCTCGTGCCGGATCGTCCGAGAGGAGGATCTATTCGACCCCTGGCTTGAATTCCGAGCGGTGCGGATCGCGGATCGGCTCTGGAACTTGGCGTTTCGGCGAGCGAAAGCTATCAGCCGACGGTCACTACCTGACGGGGTTGATCGTTTGCAGTTCCTTGCGGACTCGCGCCATAAGGGGCCTCAGGAACCGCAAACTACCCGGTAGAGCCTCATGCGCTCTTGGAGCCGCCACGAGTAGAGCGCCGAGCGGGTTCGTCCGCTCGGATGCCCCGCGTTCCAGCACCGGCCGATCTCCGCCGCATGCACCGCCGGATCGAGATGAAATTGGTGGCAGAACCGCTCCAGCAGCAGCGCCGCGAATGAAAAATGCCGCGCCTTTTCCGCCAGCGCTTCCACCGGCTCCTTCCACAGGATCGAGTAGTAGCCGGCGATTTGGGTGTAGCCGTGCCGTCCCGCCAGCCTCTTCAGCAGCGCCTCCCGGTCGGCCGGCGTGCGCGGCGCCTTCAGCCGCGTTTCCAGTTGAGCGCGGGTCACGCCATCCACCTGCTTCTCTCCTCCGTCCAACAGCCCCACCAACCTTTGATAGTTCTCCGGCGCAAACCGAAATGTCTGCCGGCACCCGCCGCTTTCGTTGGCCGTGATCGCCGCGAGCAGCGAGCTCACTGCGGCGTCGCCTCCGGTTGCCTCCGCGATCAGCCGCCCGCAGGTCTCGTGGATCAACCGCATCAACTCCCGGTCGGCCTCCCGGCTGTAGCCCGGTCCGGCCCCCCGGCCCTCCCGCCGCGCTACCCCATGAAGGCGCTCCTGCGTTCTCCGGCCGGCAGCGGCAGCCGATAGCCGATCAGGGAGAACTGATCGAAGGCAAACAGCACCACCGACGCGCACTGCTCCCCGTGCGCCAGCCTCCGCTCCCAGTCCCAGGGCTGGGAGGAGTCGCCCACGCCGACCAGGTGCGACGCTTGGCTTCGCGGAAACCCCTGGGCCATGGGCAGCAGAATCGATTGCCGGGCCTTGTTGAGGTTGCGCTCCGCGGTGTAGCTGAAATTCTCCGTCTTGAAGGCGTCGAGGCTCGCCGGCCCCCAGGGATCGCCGGGCAGATTGATGACCCTCGTCAGCGTGAAATCGTTTACGTCGGGCGGATAGAGCACCTCGAACCGGGACGCTGAATAAGTGGCCTTCACGAAGTTCGCGATCGCCGTCGTAAAGCTGCCGATCAGGCCCGGCAGGAACGCCGACTCCTCCGGGTAAGGCGCCGGCGATTCCGCGTTGTCGGCGAAGACGTGCATCGCCCGGCCGTACTGGCTCTGGAACGTCGAGGTCGTGTAATCGTCGTAGAACGTCATTCCGCCGTGGGTCCAAGTCGCGGGATTCTGCGTCTCGCCGGGAAAATACCACCACTGCACCTCCCCGAATTGCAGGTAGGGCGTTACCTGCGCGTCGTTCATGATCTGCGCCATATCCAGGTATACCTGTTTCCAATAGGCAAGGCTCGCGGGGGAGAAATTCGTTTGCAGGGCCGGCGTCGTGACCAGCACCGGCTGCCCGTCGGGGAAGCGCTGGGCGATCCCCGCGCCGGTCGACGGATCGCCGTTCCCCAGCTCCATGCTGAACGCCGCCGCCACGTCGATGCCGTACCCCTGCAGCGCCGCGAAGTAGGAGCGATGCCAATCCCGCGCCGCCCGGTTCAGCCGCGGCGTGACGGCCAGGTCTGTGAGCCAGTCCCCGTCAAAACCCCCGGCGAGCGTCGTCCCGCCGGCCACCGCTTGCATAGTCCCCGTGCTCGGCGAGGCCGCCAGTGTGAGGCTGTTTCCCGCCGTCCCCAGCGCCCGCGCGTAAATGGTCAGCACGCTTCCCGAAACTTGCGCCCACACGCCCGTCGAGCCTTTGTTGATGAGGTACGCAAACGCCTGGGCCACGCTCTCGAGCGTGTCGGTTATCAGGGTCACCCGCGAATAGGCCGTCCCCGAAATCGTGATCTCGACGACCTGCCCGAACACCGCCGATCCTTGAAAAGTGACCGTCCCCTGCGCGTAGACGTTCGCCGGATTCACCAGCTCGTAGAAGAGCAGCGCGCCCGCATAATGATTGGCCGTTCCGGTGAAGCCCAGCATGTTCAGGTTCCACGCCACCCGCTCCGGCGCGAGGGCGAGCGAGTGATCCGTGTCCCAGTCGGTTGCCAGCGTCTCGTTGGGCGTGCCGGGCTGCTGGTTGACCGTGCTCGCCTCGACCGCCAGCTCCAGGTAGTCGAAGTAGAAGACGGCAGTCGCCGAGTGCGGGTCGGCGGCGGTAAGCGTTGCCGTCACCGTGTGGCTGCCCGCGGCGAGCGATCCCAAGTGGAGCCGGACCAGGAAATCCTCCTGGGATACGAAAAGATCGAACGTTTGAGACGGCTGGCTATCGACCCCCACCGTGATTACTCCCGCTGCGTCCGCCCGCCGCGTGCCCAGATAAAGATGATGCGCCACCTGGGCCTGGTAGCTCACGCTCAACTGATCGTCGATCGTGCCCGTCCGGTGGATCGTCCCACCCGAGTAGTTCCCGCGATCCTGATTCCACGCCCCTGTGTAAACGACTCTCTTGTCGTCATCCTCGATCCGCCGGCTCCCGAGTCCGGCCACGTGATAGCCGCGGTTCGCGCCGGTCACGGTCCAATTCGAGACCACCACGGAAAACTCCCCGCGCTGGTAGGCGCCCGGCTGCAAGGCTGCAGCATAAGTCCACCGCATCTTCCGAACGTTCTGGGTCGGGATCGGTCCCAGTGTCGGGTCGGTGAGCGCCCCGAAGTCGAGCGTCACTTGCCATTGGGTGGACGACGCCCCGCCGCTCATCGTCTGGTTGGTGGGCGACCAGCTTTCGGTCGCTGCTCCGTTCACCGAGGCCACCACTCCCAGCAGGTTCCCCTCCACGCCGGCCTTGGTATTGGTCAGGACGATTTGGGATCCCCCCGCCACGTCCGCCGTCACCGTGGTCGAGAACGTGTTGATGTTCAGCTTCAGGTCGGCAAGCACGTCGGCGATCGTGTCCGACCCGGTCACCTGGTGGTAATAGTGCTCATCGAGCCACGAGAGCTCGACGTAGTCCCCGGCGGTCAGTGTGCCCTGGAGCGTAAATGTTGCCTGCGCGTTGGCCGAGCTTCCGGCCGTAGCCGTCGCCACGTCCTTCAGCGGCACCCGGTAGACCTGCTCCGCTCCATCCTCATCCGGCGCCCAAATGCGCAAGTAGGGCCAATCGACGGTCGCAAAAAGTTCCGAATCCATCAGGATGCAATTGGTCCGCGTTTCCTGATAGCTCAGCGTCAGCCCGCTCAAGTCGCCGTCCGGCAGGTAGCGAAGCAGCGGGTGCTCGAAAACGTTGTCCCGGTTCCATTCGATCACCGCCCAGTCAAACTGCTGCCGCCACGACCCGGACAACGTGAACCCATCGGGGCTAGTCGCGCTCAACGCCGCCACAGCGGAAGGCCGGAAGAAGTAGCACTGCAAATCCCTATCCGGCCGAAGCTTTTCCAACGTTTCCGCCATGCCGATGTGTAACCCTCCGAGACTGTAAGGGAGCCGTTGCCACTGTGGCGAATCAGAGCCGAATCGTCACCGTAAGATCCCGCCCGGGGTAGGTGGTTCCCACCGCCAATATGTCCAGCGACAGGTTCGCCCCGGCCGCCAGCACCGGCAGCTCCGCCCCGTCCACCGCATCACTCGACGGCTCCCCATCGGCGATCGTGCACACGGCGATCACCTGCGTCCCCTGCCGCACCTGCACCTGCAGCGCCGCCCCCACTGGCTGGCTGTTCACCGCCGCATACACATCGCGGATCGACAGCGTCTCCTGCACCGAGACCAGCGGCGCCGCGTCGTTGAGAATCCCCAGGATCCCCTCCACCTGGAAATTGAACTGGCCCCCGTGCAGCGTCCTCTGCCCGTTATCGACAAGCTGGGTGTAGTTGTTGATGGTCACCGGGCTCGAGCCGAACTGGTTGGTCACGAGGAACTCGGCGCTCGCCAGGCGTATATCGGGAACCCACTCGCTGTGGCTCCACGACCCCGCCTGCGGGCCGGCGAAGAAGCCGCGTTCGAAGGCCACCACCAGCGTGCGGTTCTGCATCTTGTAGACCGGCACGCCCGCCGCATGCGCCGCCGCCGTGCTCCCGTGCTGCCCGCGAGTAACGACGTAAGTTAGCCCGCTGTCCTGCACACCGGTCACCCGCATCAGCTCCGACGCGATCTGGATCAGGTCCCCGGCCGCCGCGTCCCCGGCGCTATTCAAGCTCAAGCTGGTCTGGGAATTGTCCACCGCCGCCGCCAACTGGATCGGGCTGATCCCTTGCAGCTCGTCCCGATAGTGCAGGACGAACGTGCCTGAGCTGATCCCCTGCGTGTTGACCAGTTGCGGAAAGGCAATGCCCAGAAACCGCAGCGCGCCATCGCCGTGCGCGGAGGTCCCAAACGACGGCGCGGGAGGCACACCCTGATCGGCCACCCCGATCCCCCCTCCCCCGATCCTCCACCGCGTCACCACCGCCAGCGCCTCCGGCGACTCGATGTTGTTCACGTTCGCCGACCGCCCGATGATCTGCGCCACCGTGCCTCGCAGGTTCGGGATCTGGAACTGCGCCGGGCTGCTTCGCGCCCGCCCGCCGAAGTGCCACGCCGCCTCGCTCACAACAAAGTGCGTGCTGGCGTCCGGCATCACGTCCCACGGGCGGTCCACGGTCAGCGTGGTTGCGGTGTTGGCGGTGATCGCCCGCTCCTGCCCGGCGCCTTCCCCGTCCACCAGCCGCACCACGTGGCCGACGTAGGCGTTCGGCGTCATGTTGAGCGAGGTGTCGCCTACCTGATTCGCCGTGATGATGGTGGCGAACTTCTCATCGGTCTCTTCCAGTCGCCAATAGAAGTTGGCGTGATCGTATTGCGGGTCGGGCGACGACGTGAGCTGGAGCGCCAGTCCCGTGTCCGTAAACTGGCTCGCCGGAGCCTGCCCGCTCGCGATCCGGTAGATCTGCGTCGGCAGCGCCCCGCGATAAACGCTGAACGAGCTCGTCCCCGCCGTGAAGCTCAGCCCGTTCAACTGCACGCTGTTGGTCGAGCTGCCCGCCGGAATCTTCGCCCGGACGGTAAACGACGGGTTGCTTTCCTGGCCGTCCGCGTCCGTGGCCGTGACGGCGTAGTAGAGCGTCTGGTTGCCCGCGAGCGTCCCGCCCGTCGGCAGCACCGTCGCCTGCAAGCTCACCAGCGGAATGCCCGCCACCCGCGATTGCCCCGCCACCGGCGGCGTAAACTGCACCTCCACCTGCGCCAGGATCGTTCCGTCCGTCCCCGTCACCTCGATCTCGGTGATCTCATACTGAATCTGCCCGTTCGAATCCACCATCGTCCCGGCGATCGGATTGGGCAACCCCGCGCCGACACTCGGCTGCCGGCGGGTCTCCGGAATCAGCGATAGCTGCCCGTTGGTGTCCTGGTACCAGGCGTCGTTGTGGATCTGCGCAGTGATGTGAACGGTTCGATAGTTCATCCCCGGCGCGATCTTCAAAACCCGGAACGGCTGGTTGATCAGGCCTTCTTTCGCGTAGGTTAAGGTGATGATGTCGCCCACCCGCTGCTCCACCGCCTTGACCGTGGTGTCGAACTCGATGTAGCGGTTCCCCCGGATCGACTTATCGAGAAAGAACTTCAGAACCCGCGCCGCCTGGTCGTAGGTCGGAATGCCGTCCACCAGCAACCGCCCGGTGATCTCCTGGCCCGTCTTGGCGTAATCGTCTGTGTCCACTATGGTGAAGCTATCCTGCTGATACTCATTGAACGCGTCCTGAAACTCGACGGCCAAGCGGTTCGGCGTATCGGCGGTCAGCCGCGACGACAACTTCACGCTCGACGCGCCCTTGGCCGACCGCAGAATCCCCGAGGGCGGGCTGCCCGACGTTCCGTCCGCGTACACATAGGCCGGCCAGCCTCCATTCACCGCGGCCGGGGCGTTCGACCCCGCCGGTTTCTCCGGCTGCTCGATGGCGATCGTGTTCTCCACCCGTACGCCCAGCTTCGCGTCGCCCGTATAGCTCAATTGCAGCCGGGCGTTGTTCCGCACACCCCGGATCACATCCGCCGCCATCCGCCGCGCCGTTACCACCAGGTTGCACTGGAACCGCCGCACGGAGATCGGGTTGCCGTTGTTGTCCGTGGCCGCGATGGTTTCATCGCAGAGCGCCGCCGCCTGGGCGAAGCTCTCGAGGTCGATCTCGCTCAATTGCCAGTTGCTGCGCCGCAGCACATCCAGCAGCACCCACGCCGGATTGTTATGGAGCGAATACCCCAGCGAATTCCCGCTCCCGTCGAACGTCTCGATCCGCAGCCCCTCGATCAGCGCCTTCACCCGCGGCAGGCTGTTCCCGTTGTTGATCTGGTTCGGCACCACCACCGAGAGACAGGCCATGCTGCCGTAAGGGTCACTGGCCGGATTGCCGCTGCTGTCCAGAAAATCCGGGTTGAATCCCCCCAGTCGCGTCCCCGCGCTGATGGTGTTGTACCAGCCGCTCCCGGTCATGTTCTGCCCCGCCACCCCGGCCGGGATCTCCACGTTGTTCACCACGACCTTCAGCACCTGGTTGATCTCACCGAGCGCCAGCAGCACCTCCATCCGCGTCAGGTTCCCGTCGTTGCGCGAGAACACCACCCGTGGATCGATCCACGCCGTCCCGTACGCCAGCGGCACAAAGTCGTTGTATCGCGCCTCGTTCGGCTGGACCGGCGA
>JBGOUJ010000298.1:0-9190 GCA_041477005.1 Terriglobia bacterium
CGCGTTCGATATCCGGCCGAGTACAGGTCCGGTTCGGCAAAACTCAAGAATCTCCTGATCACATCGCCTACGGGCCAGACCGTGCCCCTGTCAAGCGTGGCGCACGTAGAGATGCAGGAAGGCCAGACGGAGATCCGACGGGAGAATTTGCGGAACCTGGGCGCCGTGACCGCGCGCTTAGAGGGTCGCGATCTGGGCTCGGCAATGGACGAGATCCAGGCGCGTTTATTCAAGGAGATCCCAATTCCTCCCGCTACCGACATCGAATTCGGCGGCCTCTATCAGATCCAGCACGAGTCATTCGTCGGACTGACGAAAGTGCTGCTGATGTCGATGGTTCTCATTTTCATCATTCTCGTATTTGAATTCCGGTCCTTCTCGCACCCGATCGCCATTCTGGTAGCTACGGTGCTTTGCGGATCAGGAGCGCTGCTGGCTTTGTACTTTACGCACACGACGCTGAACATTTCATCGTTCATGGGCCTGATCATGGTGGTCGGCATCGTGCAGAAGAATGGTATTCTGATGCTGGATTCGGAGCAGCACTTCACCGGACAGGGCTACCCGTTGCGAGAAGCGATCTTTCACGCCGGCCGCCGGCGTCTGCGGCCGATCCTCATGACAGCGCTCGCCACGATTTTCGGGATGCTGCCGTTGGCGATAGCCGTAGGCTCCGGCGCCCAGCTCTTGCAACCACTGGCGATTGCGGTGATCGGCGGAGTAGCGATCTCGATGCTGTTGTCGTTGGTGATCACACCGGTGCTCTTCTATTTGTTACGAAGCCGAGGTATCTAACAGCTCGTGGCTAAGTATCCCTGGCGACCGTGACCAAACAGCCGCCGCCGGCGGTGTGGCTAATCGGTGGAATCGGTGGAATCGGGATTGCCCCCCCGGCGAAGGGATGCGATAATAGTAACGGGTGTTGGAGTTCGCCCTTAACCGCCTTGCCCGGGCAGATGACTCCTACAAGGGTTTCCTGGATGGGTGACCTTGTAGCATGCCGCCAGTCATCAGCGCAGGTCCCCGGGAATCCCTTACAATTCGGGCCTCAGGCCGCAAAACAGCCGCCAGTTCTTGGGCTGAGCAGGCCGGCGGAGTGCGAACAGCCATGGCGGAGACCCGCGAGCCGGTGGAGTCCCTCAATGGAGCACAGTTGCGGCATCTCTTATCGGAGTGCGAGTACGCCGACAAGCTCCTCTCGGAAATTGAATCCATCCTGGCTGCCGCATCGTCCAAGTCGCCGTTCCCGAAGTACAAGGTTGACATATCGCCTGCGCAGGCCAAGGTTGTGCGAGATTATGTCGCCCGCATCCGGGCGCAAACCGTGCGCGTGCTCGAAGGTCTGGGCGTGGCCCCTTCACCCCCTCGGATCGGCGCCGTACACGCGATTCGCACGAACCTGGCCTTCGTTGACATCGCCTTCGAAGAGGCGCGCCCCAGGTACATGCGGGGATACGGGGATGTCCCAAAGTCCGTGGCTCCCCAGCTCGAGGGCCTCGTCAATGAACTGCAAGGCGCCGTGGGGAAACTCGATTCCTACCTTGCCCAGGGCCTAGGCCAGGATCTGGAAGCAAGGCTACAGCGGCTCGAGTATACGGGGAACGAGATTTTGCTGCTGAAGAGGCTGGAACGGATCATCACAGAACGTGGATTAGTCGAGTTCCGATCGAGCCTTTCCACGATTCTCGACCGCTTCGAGACAAGGACTTTCGAAATCGCTCTCTTCGGAAGAGTCAGTTCCGGCAAATCGTCTTTGCTGAACTACATTGTGCAGACAGAGGTGCTTCCGGTCGGGGTGAACCCGATCACCTCGGTCCCGACCCGCCTTCTGTACGGAGCAACGCCGGCGGTGACCGTGCGATTTGCGGAAGGAAAGGCAGAGCAGTGCGAACTCAACCGGCTGGCGGAGTTCGTAACGGAGCAATACAACCCGGCCAACGCCAAGCATGTCACGCGGATTGTGGTGCAATTGCCCTCGCCGCGTCTCCGCGACGGAGTCGTTTTCGTTGATACGCCTGGATTGGGATCGCTGGCCACTACCGGCGCAGCAGAAACTCTGGCTTACCTCCCTCGATGTGATCTCGGCGTCGTGCTGGTGGATGCCAGTTCAACTCTGACCGAGGAAGACCTGGCTACGGTTCAAGCCCTTTACGAGGCGGCTATTCCCGCCTCGGTCCTGTTGAGCAAAGCGGATCTGTTGAGCCAGGATGATCAGAACCGCTCGGCGAAATACATTGCCGATCAGATGGCGGTTTGCTTGAGCGTCAATCTCCCGGTGCGCCCCGTTAGCGTCAAATCGGGCGACGCTCATCTGTTGGATCGGTGGTTCGAACAGGAGATATTGCCGCTCTACGACCGGCAACAGCAGTTGGCCCAACAGTCTCTCCGGCGCAAAGTCGGGGCCTTACGGGAGTCTGTCGCGGCGGCTCTGCAGGTCAGACTCGAGAAGAGCGGCCCGGTCCCGCAAAGAGGAGACCGCCCACCAAAGCAGGTGGAGATGGAGCTGCGGAAGGTCGCCGGCGAATTCCGAAAGGTTCGCGAGATCGCCGAAAAGGTTGGAGATGAGCTCCGGGATGTGGGCGATGGGGTCTTGGGGAGAGCCGCATCTCAGGTCGTCGAACACTGGCGGCAAAAGGACCCCACAGGATCGCCGATCGAGGAGGTAGTGGCCTCTTCTTTGGCCCGGGTGGCTGCCGACTACGCCAACGTGCTTTATTCTGCGCTGGAGAGTTTGGGCCGAGATCTCGTGCACGCTTTGAGGCACGCGGCCGCCGCCCTGGATCTGAACGATGCGCCGGCTGACGAAGAGGTCCTCTCGGCTTTGAGAGAGATGCCCAGACTGGACCTCGGAGAGTTCCACCTCGACCTTCGGCCCAGCCTTGTTGCCTCATTGAGCAGAGGATTGGCGACGCGTCTCGCCGAAGGAAAGCTGCGCGCACAATTCGGCTCCGCAGTTTCCGAGGCGTTTCGGTCTTATGCAAGGCTGCTGGAAGCCTGGGCCGCGAAGACGAACAAAGAGTTGGAGGGGCGCTTCAACGCTCACGCCGACACCTATCGTGCTCAACTGGAGCGTTTGGCGAGTACTGGCGGCGCTTCGCGGGAGGAAGAAGGGGAAATCCAGCGCGACTTGCAGAGTCTGGAGCAGTTACAGCAAGTTCCGGAAGTGACGAGTCAACTCCGGGAAGAAGTGCTGTAGAGGCCGCGCCCCACCCAAATGGGTTCGTCGACCGATCTCGATCAGAGGAGCGATCGCTTACGTATGCGCCCACCGACTGAGGGTGGTCTTCTCGGCACAGCTACCGTGACTCGGCCCCCGATCGATTCGCGACAATACAGGTTCATCTACGGCATTCGGTCGCTGGCTGATCTTCCGGAGGACTTCCCCGTACCGGAAACGAATGGTGGGTTCCGGTTTGGCGTGTTCCTGCCTCAAGACGAGTTGAGGCTGTTCGGCCGGCGCTATCCCGCTCGCATCGTGATGCTGTGCCCTGGCTCTCTCGTTATTCGGGCTCACCCGAGTGCGGGCGAGGCGCCCACCTTTGTTCCGCTCGAAGCGGTGCAATTCGTCGAGTCCGGGCACATCCTCCTGTACGGATGGTTGAGATTGGTGTCGAATGGTTCCGATCGAACGCTTCTGTACAATACTTGCGCCAGCCGCGCGGTGGACGAACTGCTCTTGCGTTTGCGAGAGGATTGCCTGCCAAGCTTTACCGGCATCCATCGGCCTTCCGGCGCTGGGATCTTCGGCCCGCCCTCCGACCTCAAGATGCACAACGCGGAATCGACGGAGCTCGATCCTCAGGAGCAGGTCTTACTCCGTTTTTTCAGCCCAGTCGTCAGCCGCAACCAAAAGTGGTGGGGTTACAAGCGCGAGCTCCGGTCTCCGGCCGATCTGGTGCTCCTGACGGACCGCAGGCTTCTTTGGATCACGGACCGTTACCAAGATCGGTACGAGAGGTACGGAACCGTCTGCCGGTATGCGGGGGTGGGAAATGTCGTCGATCTTGCTTGCCACCCAGGGGAGCAGGGCACGGTACTGACGGTGCAGTTTCGCTGGGGCGGGCCCTGGCGCATTCCGATCTCATCGGAAATGCAAGCAGAGTTGCACAGTTTTGTTGACGCGGCGCGACACGCGTGGGGGCGATGATGAATTCGAATGCCACAGTTGCCGATTGTGGTGCAAAACGTCCCTGGCGGAATCGCAACGTGACGGGCATGGCCGTGACGAGTTTCTTGTCCGACGCCGGGCACGAGATGGTAACAGCCGTTTTGCCGGGCTTTCTGGCCACCATTGGCGTAGCCGCCGGCGCCCTGGGATGGATCGAGGGCGTCTCGGACGCGGCGTCCAGTTTCGTTAAGCTCGGGGCCGGCTGGTACTCGGATCGAATCGGTCATCGGAAGAGGATCGTCGTTCTGGGGTACTTCCTGACCGGCACGGCGCTGGCCCTCTTCGCGGTCGCGGTTTCATGGGGTCTGGTGCTTCTCGGACGGTTAATCAGTTGGTTCGGCCGGGGAATCCGCGGGCCGCTGCGCGATGCTATGCTTTCGGATTCGGTGGATCCGCAGGTGCGCGGCAAGGCCTTTGGGCTGCACCGGGCCGGAGACACAATCGGAGCGATCATAGGACCCCTGTTCGGCGTGGGCCTGCTCTCACTCCTGCCGGCTTCCACTCCTTCGGCTCCTTTCCGCACGATCTTTCTCCTATCTCTCGTGCCGGGGCTCGCCTCTGTCGCCGCGTTTGCGATGCTGGTTCGCGAAGCGCGCCGCCCGGCCAATCATTCGCTCCGCTTCTGGAGCGCGTTGCGAAACCTGCCCAAACGGTATACGCGGTTCCTTCGTGGTGTTGGCGTCTTCGGACTCGGTGATTTCTCTCACACCCTACTGATACTTGCTGCGACCCAAATCCTGACCCCGGTTCATGGCGCAGTCCGGGCCGCTCAGATCGCCGGGTTGCTCTACGCGCTTCGCAATGTTTTTTACGCGGGCGCTTCGTTCCCGATCGGCGCCCTGGCAGATCGGGTGCAAAAGGAGAAGTTGCTCGCCGCCGGGTATCTCCTTGGCGTGTTCACAGCCTTCGGAACGGCTGCTTTGTTCGCCTTTCACATCTCGAATCTGGCAACCCTGGCTGCTGTTTTTGCCCTGGCTGGCGTTTACATCGCAATGGAAGACGCTCTCGAAGGCGCAATCCCGGCGGATTTGGTCACGAGTGAAGCGAGAGGCACCGCCTACGGTCTCATGGGTACGGTAAACAGCGGGGGCGACTTGGGGGCGAGTGCGCTGGTTGGAACGCTGTGGACCGCGATCTCTCCGGCCGTCTCCTTCGGCTGCGCCGCAATTCTTATGCTCCTCGGGACCGCCCAGGTCTACAGAAATCAGGCTTAGCCGGCAGGGGTCGTGCATCCGGCAGCAAGCGTCAGCCACCAAACGACATCAACTCATGAACTTCACCATTGCGTCGATTCGCAACGGCACGAACTTGATGTACCGCCCGGTGACGTAACGGGCGTCGGTAGCCATCCGGCACATCTCAACAATCTGCCCCGGATTTCCGCGGGCGCTTTCCAGAACCTGCAGTCGAAAGTCCTCCAGCGCCAATCCCTGGAGGCCGAAGCGCTTCACCGCCAGCTCAAACAGTTGAACCGCCTCATTTTGACTCAGAGGCTGGAACTGGATCATTTTTCGCGGATCCCAGAACAGGCGGGTGAGCGTCCCCAGGCCGCGGAAATCCCGGGCGGCTGCAATAATCACCATTTCATGAGAATGAGACAGCCTCTGCAGGAACCGAAACGTGCGGTGTCCCGCGCCCTCGACTCCGTCCAGAATGATCGTCCGCGGCTGTGCCTCGAGAGCACTCCATAGAAGGCCCCTGAGACGGATGCTGGTTTGGGTGGCCGCCCACCTCCCGTCCTTCCAATCAGCGCCGGACAGGCGCAAGAAAACCGGATGCCGGCTCTCCTGCAGGGCGCGCGCCAGCGCGGCGAGCAGGTCATGAAGCACCGCTCTATACGGGATGTACAAGGAACCGCTGCCGGCTGCTTCGAGGGCGAATCGAATAGTCGTGGTCTTGCCGCAACCCAGAGGTCCGAGCAGGACAACGGAATCCCCCTTTCGGAGTGCATCCAGCAAGCGGTGTCGCTCCGACGCAAGGCCTACGATCGGCAGACCCACGTCCATGGCCTGCACTACTTCACGACCAGCACGGGGCAGGGCGCCAGTCGTGTGAGGTTCTGGGAAGTACCACCCCAGATGTGGTCGTAAATCCGCGAGTGGCCCGTAAAACCGACCACGAGGAGGTCAAAGCCGCTCAGACGGGCGAGTTCGATAATCGCCTTGACTTCATGGCCCGCAACAACGGTACAGTCCAGAGACACACCTTGAAGACCGGCCCGCCCCTTGCACTGCTCCACAAGCTGCCCGAAGTACGTGTCCTCTCGCTCCTTTTCTTCCATCACTTCGCCGACCGTCTCGGCATAATGAGGCAGGTCTTCCTCGACGCTGACCATGTGAAGGCTCGCCTGGAGCTGACGGGCGAGCTCGATGGAAACATCAAATGCCTTTTGCGCTCCCTCCGAGCCATCGTGAGCGACTAGAATCTTCCTAAACATTCTTTTCTCCGGAAGGCCTCTGAATTCTGCGAACAGTGACATCTGAGATCGCAATTAGCCCGGTGTCCATCATCTCCTCGAGCACGGGCAGCAGCCGCTCGACATTTTCGCCGGAGTCGATGATCGTGACGACAACCGGCAGGTCACGCCCGATCAGGTGCCGGCGGTGGATTTCGGCCGACTCCCCGTAGCCTTCGTAGCCGCGGAGCACGGTGGCGCCGGCTATCTTCAGCTCCCGGCATTTGTCGACGATCGCTTGATAGAGCGGCCGGCCCCGGCAGCGATCCCGCTCGGAAAAATGGAGGCGCAGAAGTTTAGCTGGTTGCCCGCCCTGCATCAGAGGCCTCCTCCAGCGAATGGCTGTGCACCAGCCGGATGATATCCACGTCCGAGAGGACGAGCAGCCCGTCCCCAATCATGCTCTCGATCGCCTCGCCCGCCCGCTCCAGTTTCTCGGCCGTGTCGATCACGGTGATCATCACCGGCAGATCCCGCGAGAGATGCCAAAAGCTCTGCTTGTGGGTGTGGCCCTTGGCGCCGTAGCCGAGCACGCCTCGATAGACGGTGGCCCCGGCGATGTCCATCATGCGCAGCCGCTTCACGATGGCGTCATAAAGCGGCTCGCCATTCCAATGGTCGGCCTCCCCCAGGAAGATCCTCATCATCTTGGCCTGCCCCTGCTGTCTCTGGTGCGGCTGCCTGGGCTCGGTCTTTCTTTCCTTCCTGGCGGCTTTGACCACCACGGTGTCCTGCACCTCGATCAGCCCGTCGCTGACCATGTCATAGAGCGTGGGCAGAACCTCCTCCACTTTTTCCGCCGCTTCGATGAACTCGATGCGGATAGGCAAGTGGTGGGCCAGCTCCTCGATCGCGGTGGTATGCATTAACTGTTGGGCTCCGAACCCGGCTACCGCCCGCACGGCCGTGGCGCCGGCTACACCTTTGTGCAGCAGGAAGCTGAGAATCGACTCGTAGAGCGGTCCCCCATGGTGCCGGGTTTCCTCGTTGACGTAAATGGTAACCTTCTTGGCAACGCCTTTCGAGAGCATCCTACACCTCCACTCTAAAATAGCCGGTCGGCTCCAGCACGGCTAGCTCCTGTCGCAGCTTGCGTTCGGAGGCTTTCACAGTGTTTCGTCAGCGATGGAGCTCACAACGCCGGCGGTGGGCTGTTCGGCCCGCCCACGGTTGGGAAGCAAGTGCTTCGGCAGGAAGTAGGCGTTGGCGATCGCCGTCGGGATCACCGCGCTGCCGATCACCGTGGCCACCAGGTGCGAGTACTGCGCTTGATCGATCACTCCGTGATTGAGACCGAACAGCGCCGAGATCGTGCCAAAGGTCAGCCCGGTTGACATCATGAGCGCGTAGTAGAGGCCTTCGTGGCCCAGGTAGTTAAACGACCGCACGGCCGGCACCAGGCCCCCCAGCTTCGACAGCATCTTGGCCATAAACAGCGCCAGAAACACCAGCGGCGTCGCCAGCAGGGCCGGCACCGAAACCAGCGACCCTGCCCGGATGAAATAGAACGGAGTCAACAGCCCGAAGGTGAGCGTGCGCAGGCGCCGCACCAGGAGGTGATCCTTGCCGACCGACCCGGCCAACACCATGCCGATGATGTAAGCCGGCAGCACGGCCTCGCTGCCGGCCCACACGGCGAGAAACGCCATGAAGAACAGCAGGAACAGCAGGTACTTGACCTCCATCTCGGAGACACGGCCCCCGAATCGCTCGAACAACCACGGCGTCACAAACGGCAACGCCAGGAAAACGACCACGCTCAGCCCAATGAAGATCGCCGTGCGAATGGTAAACGGCGAGAAGATTACGCCGAGGGCGATAACAGTCCCGAGATCGTTGACGAAGCAGGCTGCGAGGATGCCCTTGCCAAAGCTGGTCTGGTTGAACCCCAGCTCGAGCATGACGGCATAGACCACCGCCACCGAGGTGGTAGAGAGCGCTATGCCGGCTAGCCAACTGGCGCGCACCGGCCACCCGAGCAGAAAGCGCGCCACTGCCGCCGCGCCCAAAAACGGCCCGAAGAACCCGACCAGCCCCACCACGAGCACCTCTTTCCATTTGGTGCGGAAAACCGACGGGTCGAGCTCGGCGCCGGCCAGAAAAGTCAGCACGACGGCGCCGGTTCCTGCCAGGAAGGTGATCCAAGGCGCCTTGGTCCCCAGCACCTCCTTGCCCAGCAAGCTGCCCAAAATGAGCTGCGCCGCGACTCCGACCACAATCTCGCAGAGAGCCGTGGAAATGCGAAGCCACATCGAAAGCAGAGTCGCCACGATCGCCAGACCAAGCCAAAGTGCGGCGCCAGACCAGAGCTGTTCCATATGCAGGTTTCTCCCAAAACGAGCATTTCCAGCGATCACTGTAGGGGTTTTGGAACCGCAGGCGCTCCTACAGTAATTCACTGTAGGAGTCATTGGCCGCACCCGGCGGCATTAGGCGAACTCCACCGCGCGTATATCAATTCTAGTCTACAATTCGATAGTCCGATCCGTCAAGACAATGCCAGAAGCCGAAGCCGCCGATGACGCCGGCAAACTGAAGCTGGGCGAAAACCACCGCCGCGTGGTCTC
>JBGOUJ010000299.1:0-9174 GCA_041477005.1 Terriglobia bacterium
ATGCCGCGCTCCTTGGCCAGTGGTGGACGAGTGGGTATCGGCATGCCGACTAGCTTGGCCTGTTGAAAATTGCCTCCTGCGCGGACGCGAGCCGGCGGGCGCGCCTTGGGGGGCTCCTGTTGGACCGAGGGCGGCGGCGCCTCCGGCGGTGATGCAGGCGACGCCGAAACAAGCCGCTCAACCGCCGCCGCTGACACGGCATTCGAGGCTCCGCCCGGCGTAGCGGGAATGCTACCCGGCGGTGGTGATGAGCCATCTTCCGGGATGCCCGCCGTCTGTGGGTTCACCGAATCGGCCGACGGCCCCAGCTCCCGTGGAGAGGGAGAAGAAGCCCCGCCCGCATCCTCTACAGTCGCGGTCTGCGACAGCGCAATGGGAAGAGCACTCCGAACGGGTGGTGGTACGTTTGGAGAGGTTCGGACACCCACGCCGACCACGCCGGCCGTCCCCACAAGCAAGAAGACGGAAACCGCCAGGGCCACGCCCTGGCTACGAGGGACAGTAGGAATTTGGGCCGGCGGCGCCAGCATCTGAAGTGCCATTGCGGCAGCCGCGAGGGACCGATCTCGCGCCAGGCTGGCCTCGACCAAGCTGGCATCGACCAAGCTGCCATCGACCGGGCTGGCTTCGCCCACGCTGGCCCCGACCATGCCGGCATCGACCAAGCTGGCTTCGACCAAGCTGGCTTCGACCAAGCCGGCATCGACCAAGCCGGCATCGACCAAGCCGGCAGCGACCAAGCCGGCAGCGACCAAGCCGGCAGCGACCATGCCGGCAGCGACCACGCCAGCTTCCGCCACGCCGGCATCGACCAAGCTCGCCTCGACCAGGCTGGCGTCGACCACGCCAGCTTCCACCACGCCAGCTTCCACCACGCCGGCATCGACCAAGCCGGCAGCGACCACGCTCGCCTCGACCAGGCTGGCATCGACCATGCCGGCGTCGACCAGGCTGACTTCGACCATGGCGGCTTCGACCATACCCGCATCGACCAAGCCGGCGTCGACCAAGGGCGCCTCGAGCGGGCTGGCCTCGACCTCGGACTTCTCGGCCGGGCACAGAGCGTTCTCTCGGTCCAGGTCGCTAGACTCCTTCTCCCCGGTCGCAAGCGCGTACTCCCCGTCCTTCTGGCGCGCATGTTCGCCGGTTTGGAACAAGTCATCCCAGCTCTCCTCGCCTGCCTGTTCGACGGCCTGGAGCGAGTCGTCCCGGTCCTTCGCGCGTGCCAGCTCGCAGGTAGGTGATTCCACGATGTCCGAGATGGCCTCGCGAACATCCAGCGAGTTCGGCTGCGGATGCGGGTGAGCCTCACCCGCTAGCGCGGAGGCCCGCTCCAACTTGATACCGGTTGCAACGAGGCTGGCCCGGATGCCAGCGTTTGCAGTATCGGGCGCCCGCCCGGGGGTCCACTCCGCCTGCAGACGGGCAAGCGTTTCCAGGCGCCAGTTGGGTCCGTCTGCCGGGAGCGCTGTTTGGATCGGCGCCTCGTCTCGACGGGAGAACTTCCTGGCAAGCGAGTCTTTGTTCGCGCCGGCCAGATCCAAACCGCGCGCGGCCTGCTCGACGATCTCTTCGTCGATCATGTCGATGCCGAGCACCCAACCGTTTGCCATCGCGTTGTAGCAAATGGTGTTGATGTTGCGGGGCACCCCCCCGGAACGGTGGGCGATGAGCGACACCGCTTCGGGAGTGAACAACCGCTCCGTCCGTCCCGCGACGCCGAGGCGATGGTTCATGTAAGACTCGACTTCGTTTTCGTCCAGAGGAAGAATGCGGCCGTAGACGCCAATCCGCTGGCCGAGCTGCTCCAGCTCCGGCGCCTGCAGCTTTTGCATCAGCGGCGGCTGGCCGGCCAGAACGATCTGCACCAGCTTGGATTGGGCGGTCTCAAGATTGGAGAACATGCGGATGTTCTCGAGCATCGCGTTGCTGAACCTTTGGGCTTCGTCAAACACCAGAACAGTCTTGCGGCCGAGATCGAATCGCTTCTCCAGATGGCGTTGGAGGCGGCGCCAGTTGTCAAAGTAGCGGCCGCCATCGGGATCGACCGAAAGGGCCGCCATGACGGCCTGGAGCAATTCGTTTTTGTCATCGAAGGAGCAGAACAGGAAGGCCGTGTCCGCCCAGTCCCGGATTTTCTCGCGCAGGTTGTGAAGCAGGGTGGTCTTGCCCATCCCCGGCGGCGCGATCATTACCGTGAAGCCGCGACCGTTGACGATGCCGAGGTAAAGCGTGGACATGGCCTCGAGGTGTTCGCGGCCGAAGTAGAGAAACCGCGGGTCGGGCGTTACGCCGAAGGGGTCTTCCTTTAACCCGTAGTGTTCTGTGAACATGGCACTTTTCGCTCCGCTCGCGTTACGTTGGCTCCTGGTATTCGCCCCGGACGGTCAAACGCGGCGGAAGCTAAAGACCCAACCGGAACACTACACCACATGGGCCGGTGCTTCGCCCCTCCGGTTTTTACCTTATATAGCGGAGGTTTCGGTATTTAGAGGTACTTGGCCGAAGCCAGATGCAACGCCAGGAAACTGCTGCGCATCCCAGATCTGGCCAAGTGTCAGCCGAGCGGAGGTGTAAGGTACACTGAGAGTTGCCGCTGAAACCCGCAACCTGAGGCTTGGCGCCGCTCTATGCACCACGACACGCCCATTCACACGTTCTGGTCGATCATCGCCATGACGCTTGCCGCCTTGTTCCTGACCCGCTGGTTGGGGATACCCGGAGAGAAGGCCATGCCGGTATTCATCCTGTTTATGTTCCTGGGCGTTCCCATCGGCGAGCTGGTGGAGCGCTTTGCAAACCGTCCCAAGCGCCCATGAGCGGCTCCGAAGATCGGCTTCCCTACCTTGTCACGGCGGCCGCCGGTTCCAACCTGGGAATCGAGGCGTTGCCCCTCTCCATCTTGCTCGACCAGGTTCGCAGCCTTTACAACGTTGGCGCCTTCTTTCGTCTCGCGGATGCGGCCGGCGTGGCCCGGCTTTATCTCACCGGCATTACCGGCCACCCACCGAGCCATGCCTTGACCAAGACCGCCCTCGGCGCCGAGCAGAGCGTAAGCTGGGAGCACCATTGGGATCCCTTGCCCCTGGTCCAGCGCCTCCGCGAGCAGGATTACGAAATCGCGGCGATCGAAACCTCGGCGCGCGCGATCGACCTGTTTGAGTGGCAGCCGCGGTTTCCCGCCTGCATCCTCTTCGGCCACGAGGTCGATGGCATTCGCCCCGAGCTGCGCGATCTCTGTGACACCCACGTCCGCTTGCCGATGCTTGGTCGCAAGCACTCCCTGAACGTGGCCGTGGCCGGTGGGGTCGTGGTCTACGAGCTGCTGCGGAAATATCGCCAGCGGGTGCGGCAGGCCTACGCGTTGAGATGACGCACCAGGAACGGAATTCCCTTCTTGCCCCAGAAGCTGTGCTCGTCCGGGAAGACTTCCTGCTCCACGCGATCCCCGGCCCCGAACACGGTGTAGATCTCCTTCACCTTGTGGAAGCTCGCGATGCTCGCCTGGATCGGAAAGATGTTGTCCTTCTCGCCTGACTCGACGAAGAGCGGCCGGGGCGCGATCAGCCCCGCAACGTCGTACATCTCGGCCCAGTTCAGAATGCCCGGCACGTAGTTGTCCATGCAGTGAGCCAAGCTGCCGATGCTGTCCCGGAACGTGTTCAGGTAGCCGCTGACCAACGCGACCCGGATCCGCGGCTCGAGCGCCGACGAAAACAGCGTGCAGGTCCCGCCGCCCGAAATCCCCATGCACCCCACGCGCGCGGCGTCCAGCTCCGGCCGCGTTGCGATGAAGTCGATGGTCCGCATCACGTCCCAGGTCCGCCACGCAATCATCGTCTGGCCCACCAGCAGCGCTCCGCCCGCCGCCGGCTGGCACGCCGACTGGCCGAGCCGCCCCTTGGCCGTTTTGGGATCGCGCCGGCAGCCGAATGCCATCGGCTCGATGGCCACCGCCGCCATCCCCGCTTCCACCACTTGCAGGGCGAAGTCGTGTTGATATCCTGCCTTGTCGGTCCGGTCCTGGCCTTTGTCGTCGATGCCGACAATGTCGTCGACGCCCCGGCCGTGCCCCGGCACGCAAATCATCGCCGGCAGCGGCCTCTTCGCGCCGTTCGGCGTCAGCACGTACGCCAGCACGCTGACGCCCTTCTTGCTCTCGAACACCACTTTCTCCCGCCGGTAGCCGGGGAACTCGCGCGTCTCGAGCGTCACCGACCGCAACGGCCCGCGCTCCGACGGAAATCCTCCCACCAGCTCGGTCAGCTTGGCGCGCAGCTTCTTCTGCCACGCCTCCGCCTGCTTCGCGGTCTGCGCTTCGAAGCGCAGACGCCGGGGCGCCGCGTCATACAGATCAACCGTGTAGGCCACCGGATCGAAAGGCCGCCCCTCGATTCCATTGGTCACGCCCGTCAGCGGCCCGATATACGCGGCCGCAACCGCTGGCTGCTGCGCCCCGGCCGCGGCCCTGGCCACCACCGCTCCAGCCGCCATGCGGCCGAGATCTCTTCGCGAAAGCCTCTTCATGCTTCCTCCTCTGCGCCGCAAACCGAGCCACCACCGTGAGACAAATGCTCATCTCGCGACGCCAAGCACGCCAAGAAAGACTTCTTTGTTTGCTTTGCGCTAAATCCTTCGGTGAAACAACCGGAACCGCAGATGACCTCTTGCCCTCGCGGCCGGGCTTTATTTCTGCCAACCCGGAGACAAGCACTTCGCCAGCAAATCGAGAAACAGGCCAACGTCGGTCACGACGCCCACCGCTTGCCCGGTGCCCCGGTCGGACACCTTGGTGGCCACCGCCGGGTTGATATCGACGCAAACGATTTTCACCCACGCCGGCAGCATGTTGCCGACCGCGATCGAGTGCAGCATCGATCCCAGGCACAGCACCAGTCCGGCGCCGCGCAGGTGCTCCTGGTAGCGGTCCTGGGCGAGGTTCATGTCGGTGATGGCGTCGGGCAGCGGGCCGTCGTCGCGCAGGCTGCCGGCCAGCACGAACGGCACGTGGCTCTTGACGCACTGGTAGAGGATGCCCGATTTGAGCCGCCCGCACTCCACCGCCGGCCCGATGCCGCCGCAATGGAAGATCGCGTTGATGGCGCGCATGTGGTTCCGGTGGCCGTGCTCTTCGCCGCGGCCGTCGCTGAGCCGTATGCCCAGCGAGGTCCCGTGCAAGGCTGATTCGACGTCGTGTACACCCAAGGCGTTTCCGCTCAGCAGCGCCTGCACGAAGCCGGCCCGAATCAACTCCGCCAGCGCCGGTCCGCCCCCGGTATGCACCACCACCGGCCCCGCCACCACCACCACACTCTGTCCTTGCGCCATCACCTGCCGGACCAAGGCCGCCGTTTGCTCAACCGCCGTCTGGACCTGGCGCTCCGAAGAGATGCCGTTGGCCATAAAGGCGAAGGCTAACCGGTCGCGCTCCTTCGCTTCGGGAATCACTCGAATGCCGTGCTGCCCGCATACCACTCGATCTCCCTTTTTCACGTCGCGCAGCCGCCGGCATGCCGCCCGCTGGCCTTCGATCACCACCAGGGCGTCCATCCGCTGCCCTTCCACGTCGAGCCATTCGCGGTGGACCCGCACCTGGGTCTTCAGATTGGTGGTCGAGTAGAAATCCTCCGGCGCGCAGCGGTCGTTTTCCACCTCCCGCAGCAGCGCATCCTCCTTCGAGACCGGCGAGCAGCCCAGGCCCAGCAAAGCATCCAGCAGGCGGCCCATGCTCTCGGCCGTCGGCGCTTCCACCCGCAAGCGCAGGTAGGATGCGTCGCTGTTGGTCTTGCCGATGCGGAATTCCTCAACCTTGAAGCTGCCCTGGTGCTCGACCACCTTGTCGAAGACGGCCTCCATCACGTGGGAATCGATCAGGTGCCCTTCCGCCTCCACGGTCTCGTGAAATACGCGCATAACTCCTCAAGAAACACTGAGCGACCCTCCCGCGGTCCAGCGATCACAAGCCGGTCCGCCGAGGCGGGGCGCTGCTCGAAGTTCGTAGCTCTCCAGTCTACCTCACGGCCTTCCAGGCCAGAAACAACCCATCCGGCGGGACGTCTTCCCAATAGGAGATCAAGTCGCTCGAAACCTCGCGGCAGTGGCGGCGGAGCAGCCGCTCCATTTCCCGGCGATCGAACCATTTCTCCCAGGGCGGCGTTGCCAGCGCTCCGGTCTTTGCGATGTTCTTGTCGATAATGACGACCCGCCCGCCCGGCCGCGTCACCCGACACATCTCAGCCACCGCGGCTTCGATCTCAACGGCGTGCTCCAGCGACTCGGTGGCATAGACCGCATCGAAGTGAGCATCTGGAAACGGCAGGTCGGTCAGCCAGCCCTGCTGGGTCCGGATGTCTTTGGGCACGTATCGCAGCATCGCGGCCGAAACGTCCAGGCCCCAGATTTCAGCGGTCGGGTAGCGCTCTTTGAGGATCTTAGCGAACCGCCCTTTTCCGCATCCGGCATCGAGCACCCGGCGTTCTCTGAGGTCGCCGAAGAAATCGAGAATGAGGCGGACGTGGTAGATCCGCGGATCGATCGTCGACGGAAAATGCTCCTCGTTGACCGAGTCCACATCGAAAGAGGCGCGGATCTCCTCCTGCGCCGCCCGCAGCCGCCGCGCCGCGCCGGCGATCTCGAGGGCCACCGGGTCATCGGTCACCGCAGCGCCGGCGAGCCCCTGGCACGCGTCCTCGATGTGCGCCGCGGTCTCTCGCCTCCCCCACTCCCGCAGCGCCGGCGCAATCTCACAGAGAGCCGTCACCACCTGGGCCCCCGGCCGGTCCACAGCTCGCAATACCGTCTTTTCCGCGCGCTCCAATATTTTCTGGATGGGCAGCGTGCGGCTCTTCTTTGTGAATAACGGGAACATGCCGGGAGACCCACCTATTGTAAGCCCGACGAGCCCGGATGCCGAGCGGTCACCGGCGATGCGGCGATGCCCCGCGTTACCCCTTGTTCCGCCCTGGTACGGGGAATAGAATCGAGCCCGTCGTTTAACAGCGGAAAACTATGGGCACAATCAATTGGACTCGAGTGCTCCTCGGTGGCTCTTCTGAGCGGCGTGGTCTTGGCGAAGGACTGGGAAGCCGCAATGACGGCGGTGGGCCGACAGATGGTCGGAGTGGAGCGCAGATTATAATTTTCACCAAAGTGCTTGCCCTGTTTGCGTTGGTTCTCAGCGGTCTTGCGATGGCCGCCGAGCGCCCGATCCCGGTGAAAGTTGCGGTTGTGGCGATGTTCGAGCGTGGCGCGGACACCGGAGATCAACCCGGCGAATTCCAATACTAGGTGGAGCGCGAAAAACTGGATCGCGTGTTCCCATTACCGCACGCTTATCACGATCTACGTATGAACCGGAGAGGCGTGCTCGGGATGGTCACGGGCATCGGCACGGCGAAAGCCCGCGGCCAGCATCATGGCGGCTCGGCTTGGATCCGCCATTCGATTTGAGCAAGGCGTATTGGCTGGTGGCGGGTATCGCGGGAGTTGACCCGGCGGATGCGTCCCTCGGTTCCGCGGGGGCCCACAATCAGCCGCGGAGATGCAGCGACGCAGAGAAGTTCCCGAGTCCGCGATTATCCTAATACTACTTGATATCCTGTGTGCGACGCGATGCGAGGGGCACTGAACTGAGATACTGCGCGTTGTCAGCAGGAATTTGGGCAACCGCCCCGGCTACGCCTCTCGCGCCCGGTGTACAATACGACCGTCATGAGAAGAATAGCGCTGGGTGTATTGTGGGTTGCGTTGCTGCAAGGCCAGACCTCCACGTGGCGTCCGGTGTACCTCGGGATGGACGGCATGGTGGCGACCGCCCACTACGCAACTGCCATGGCCGGTTACAAGATGCTGGCCCAAGGCGGCAACGCCGTGGATGCGGCGGCCGCCGCCTGCTTCGCGAGCACCATCGCCGAGCCCAGCCGGTCGGGTCTTGGGGCCGATGCATTCATCCTGATTTACCGCGCCAAGACGAAGGAAGTCCTGTTCATCAACGGCGGGGGCTGGGCCCCGGAACACGCGACGGCGGAATTTTTTCAGAAGAGGGGCGGCCTGGAGCTGGACGGCGCCTTGAGTCCGGTGGTTCCCGGTGTGCCCGCTGCCCTGCTGCTGGCGCTCGAGAAGTACGGCACGCTGAAGCGCGAGCAGGTCCTCGCTCCGGCGATCGAGCTGGCCGAGCGCGGCTTCGTCGTCAGCGAGAACCTGCAAGGCGTGTTCCGCTCGAATATCCCTCGGCTCCAGGCGTTCCCGTCAAATGCGGTCTGGTTTCGCGATGGCCAGCCCGTGCGCATGGGCGACGTCATGATCCAGAAGAATCTGGGCCGGACGCTGCGGCGGATCGCCGCCCAAGGGCGGGACGGGTTCTACAAAGGACCCACGGCGGAAAACATCGTCCAGTTTCTGGGCAAGAACGGCGGGATCATGGACGCCTCCGACCTGGCCGAATTCGCAGCCGAAGAAGCCAAACCACTCCATGTCCGTTATCGAGGCTACGATGTCTACGGCGTCGGACTTCCAACGCAGAGTCCGGTGATGCTCGAGGCGCTCAAGATCCTGGAGGGCTTCGACTTGAAAGCCATGGGGCACAATTCGGCCGACTATATCCACCACGTCGTCGAGGCCCTGAAGCTGGCCTTTGCCGATCGTGAGGCTTACATCGGCGATCCGCGTTTCGTGAAGGGCATCCCAATCGACACGCTGCTGTCGGAGCAATACGCCGAGCGCCGGCGGGCCCTGATCCGCAAGGATCGAGCTATCGACGGCGTGGCTCCGCCGGGGCTCCAGGCTTCCACCGCGCCGCTCTATGCGCGGGGTTCCGGAAGCCACCTGGAGCTGACGGGCGAAGCGGCGTTTCCCGACTGGATTGAGAGCTTCACCACCCACATCGATGCAGTCGACAAAGACCGGAACATGGTCACGATCACCTCTTCTGTCGCGTCCAACTTCGGCAGCGCGATGTATGTGGATGGCGAGAACGGTGGCTTTTTTATCAACGACGTGCTGGCCCGCTTCCACCTCGACCCGCAGCATCCGAACGGCCTGGCCCCCCGCAAGCGTCCCCGCCAGACTCTGAACCCGGCCTTGGTGCTCAAGGACGGCAAGCCCTTGATGGTCTTCGGAAGTCCGGGTGGGGACACCCAGGCGCAGTCGCAATTACAGTTCTTCCTGAACTACGTG
>JBGOUJ010000300.1:0-9125 GCA_041477005.1 Terriglobia bacterium
CAGCCTTGCCAAACGCGGTGGCTGCGCCTAGACTGGAACAGGCCGGCCTTGATTTCCGTTATCATTCCCGTCAAGAACAGCGAGCGCGAGCTGGAGCGGTGCCTGGCGGCCCTGGGGCAGTCCCGCTATACCGACTACGAGTGCATCGTGGTGGACGACGGCTCGACCGACGGCTCGGCACGGGTGGCCGAGGCGCGCGGCTGCCGGGTGATCCGCAACGGGAAGAGCCGCGGGCCGGCGGCGGCGCGCAACGCCGGGGCGCAGCAGGCGCGGGGCGGCATCCTGTTCTTTATCGATGCCGACGTTTGCCTCCACCCGGACTCGCTCGGCCGGGTGGCCGAGGACTTTGCCGAGGATCCGGCCCTGGACGCCGTAATGGGCTCCTACGACGACAGTCCCGATTCGCCCGATTTCCTCTCCCAGTACAAAAACCTGATGCATTGTTTCGTGCACCAGTCGGGCAGCGACGCCGCTTCCACGTTTTGGAGCGGCTGCGGCGCCATCCGGCGAGAGGTGTTTGAGCAGTACAGCGGCTTCAGCGAAGACTACCGCCGGCCGGCCATCGAGGATATCGAGCTCGGCTACCGCCTCACGGCCGCCGGGCGCAAGATCCTGCTCGACAAGAATCTGCGCGTCAAGCACCTCAAGGCCTGGACTTTCTGGCGCTTGCTCAAGACCGACATCTTCGACCGGGGCATCCCCTGGACCGAGCTGATCCTGCGCGACGCCAACATGCCCAACGATCTGAACGTGCAGATCTCGCAGCGCATCAGCGTGGCCCTGGTCTACGTCATGCTGGCGGCCGTGGGAGCGATGGCCGTGCAGTTCAGGGGGTTGGTCCTGGTTCCGCTTCTGCTGTTGCTCGTGCTGCTGCTTTCCGGCTACTGGTTTCACGACTGGAACGCCACGCGCTCGCGAGGGCGGCTGCTGGCCGGCATCGGCGCCCTCTTCGGCGCCTCCATGTACTTCTCCTGGCGGCACCACATGCTGGCGCTGATCCCGCCGCTGGCGGTCACGCTCTTGTTGATCTACCTGCAGTACCGCTTTCTGGAAGGCTCGCGCTCGCGGCGGGTCTATTCGCTGCTGGCGGGCTTGTCGCTGGCGGGCACGGCCGTCTTCATTTTGAGCTTTATGCCCCAACACCCCATGGTCGTGGCGCCGTTCGTGCTCCTGATTGTGGTGCTGTTCATCAATTCGCAGTTTTATGTTTTTCTGCGGGGCCGCAAGAACTTCCTGTTTGCGCTCACGGCCATTCCCTTCCATCTGCTGTATCACTTCTATAACGGAATTTCCTTCTGTGCCGGCGCCGTGCTGTACTGGACCCGGCGAAAACCCAGCATCCCCGCCAAGTCCGCCGATCGCCCGGCCGATCCGGTGAAATGAGGCCGGCCCGCCAGATTCTTCAGAATTTCTTCAACCTCTCGGCGGGAGAGTTGATCGCGCGCCTGGTGAATTTCGCCGCTTTTGCTTACCTGGCGCGGGTGCTGGGCCGCACCGAGTTCGGGCGAATCGGTTTTGTGATGACCGTCGTCTCCTACCTGCTGATTCCGGTGATGCAGGGCTTCGACTCGGTGGGGATCCGGGACGTGGCGCGCGACCACTCGCGGCTGCGGAATTACGCCGGCACGATCCTGGCGATCCGGCTCGTTTCGGCGCTGGCGACCTGGGTGGCCCTGGCGGCCGTGGTGAGGCTGTTCCCGGCGGAGCCGCCGCTGGGATCGCTGGCGCTGCGGTTCGGCCTCACGCTGTTTCCGAGCGCCCTGTCGCTCAAATGGGCCTTTCAGGCCGTGGAGCAGACGCGGCCGGTGGCCGCGGCCGGCATTGTGGCGCAGCTCGTCTTTGCGGCCGGCGCCTTCACCATCCGCGGCCCGGAACAATTGCTGCTGATCCCGATCTATTCGCTGGCCGGGGAGTCGGCCGGGGCGCTGCTGCTCGGGGCCGGCTTTGTCCGGCGGTTCGGATGGTTTCGGCTCGTTCGCCAGTGGCGGTTTTGGAAGGAGCTGCTGGACGAGTCGGCGCCGCTGGCGGTCTCGACCGTGCTCGGGACGCTGCTGTTCAACTTCGACGTGCTGGCGCTCGAGCGCTTCCAGTCCGACGCGGCCGTCGGACTCTACACCGCGGTCTACAAACTGGTTCTGCTGTTTGCAACCTTGCTGACCCTGTTTCAACTGAGCCTGTTTCCGACTCTCGCCCGCGCCTACGCCACGGGCCAGGAACTGGCTCCGATGGCCGCCCGGGTGCTGCGCCTGGTGGCGGCGGCCTTTGTCCCTATCGGTTTCGCCGGGCTGCTGCTGGCCAAGCCCCTGCTCGGCTTTCTGTTCGGGGCGGAATACGTGGCCGGGGCGGCGACGCTCCGCATCCTGCTCTGGTCGCTGCCCTGGATGGCGCTGCGCTCCGTCTTTCGCATTATCCTGGTCTCTTACAACCTGCAGCGGCTGGATCTGCGGGCGGTCTCGGCGGGGGCGATCACCAACATCGTGCTCGATTTCGCGCTGGCGCCCGCCTTCGGCACGGTGGGGACGGCGATTTCGACGCTGACCTCGGAGTTCATCATCTGCTTTCGGTCTTATCGCTCGGTTTGGGGGCACGTGGAGCAGATCGTGGTGCTGCGGCACTTGATCCGGCCGACGATGGCATCGCTGGCGATGCTTGCGGTGGGGTTGTCGCTGCTGTGGGCGCCGCTCGCCGTGCAGATCGTGTCAGCGGTTACGGTTTACCTGGCCGCGCTTACTTTTCTGCGCGGCGTGGACTGGAAGGAGATTGCGGCGCTCTGCCGCAGGTGAGCCGTGGACGAGCAAGCGCCACGCATATTTTCGCCCGAATATTACCGGCGGCTGGACCGGGTGGAGCGGCAACATCCGTGGTCGGCGCACATGCAGCGGCTGGCCCTGGCGCTGCTCGACCGTTTCGGCGGCGGCTCGATGATGCGGGTGCTGGACGCCGGCTGCGGCGCCGGCTACTTCACCCTCCTGTGGAGGGAGCAAAGCCGGCCCCGGCTGGCCGTGGGCCTGGATTCGGCGGTGGAGGGCCTGCAGTTGTGCCACGGGCGCGGGCTGCGGGACGTGGTTGCGGGATCGGTCGACGCTCTGAGCTTTCGGGGCGGGATCTTAGACGCCGTCTATTGCGCCGACGTGGTGCAGCACCTGACCGCCGAGGCCGCCGGACGGACGCTGGCCGAGTTCGCGCGGGTGCTGCGGCCGGGCGGGCTGCTCCTGATCCGCACGGCGGCCCGGCGCGGCATCGGAGCCAAGAAACATCGCGACACGGCCGATTACCGGCAATGGGAGCCCGCGAAGCTGCGGGCCGATCTCGAGACCCGCGGCTTTCGCGTGGAGTGGATGTCGCTGGTGAACTGGCTGCCGTCGCTCGCCGCCGACCTGCGCGCTTACCGCCGGCCGGCGCCGGAAGGGGACGTGGGGCTGAGCGTGGCGCCGGCGCCGTCAGCCGGCCTGGCCGGGCTGCTGCTGGGAAATTACTGGGCCTTGGAGCGTGCGGCGTTGCTGCGGTTGCCGTGGCGGCTGCCCGGCGGCCATACCCTGCTGTGCATGGCGAGGAAGCGGTGATGTTATCGGTGGTCGTGGTGTCCTACAATTCCTACGCGACGCTCGATCAGTGCCTGGAATCGCTTACTTCCCAGATCGCGGGCCAGGTCGGCGGTCCCAGCGTCGGCCCGGGCGGGGAGAAGGACGAGATTATCGTCGCGGATTGCTCCGACGAAGACCCGCGGCTGCACTTCCGGCAACAGTTTCCCGGCGTACGCTTCTTGCGGTTCGAAGAGCCGCTTACCATCCCGGAGTTGCGACGCGAGGCGTTGAAAGTGGCAAAAGGAGAAATTATCGCGCTAACCGAAGGGCGGGTTGTTCCGTCATTACAATGGGCCGCTCGGTTGCTACAGGCGCATACCACCCACCCCCAAGCGCCAGCAGTGGGCGGCCCAATTGATTATATTCCCGCCTCGGCCTCTGATAACGCAGTTTACTTTTGTGAATATGGCCGCCATCTGCCCCCCACCGGCGACGGTGAGGCGGCCGAGCTTTCCGGCGCCAACCTCAGCTACAAGCGCTGGGCGCTCGACCTCTGCCGCGATCTGATCCAGGCCGGTGCCTGGGAGCCGTTTCTCCACCGGCGCCTCGAAGAACGCGGCTATCGGCTCTACCGGGCCGGCGAAGCGGTCGTCTATTACCATAATTCCCTGTCTCCCAGCCAGTTCGCCCGGCAGCGGTTCCATTACGGCCGCTGGTTCGCCGCGGCGCGGGTGAAGGGCCCGCGGCGATTGCTCTACGCCGGTTTCTGCCCGCTGCTGCCGTGGCTGCTCACCTGGCGCCTGGGGCGCGTGGCCCGCGAGCGCCCCGGCCAGCGAGGCCTGTTCCGCCGCTCGCTTCCCTGGATCGTGCTGTTCGAGATCATCTGGTCGCTGGGAGAATTCTGCGGCTACGTGGCCGGGAAGGGAACGAGTGATCGAAAAATCTTCTAGAGGATTCATTAACCAGCCGGACACCGAGTCCACGTCTTGGCTTATAGTTGCCCGCCGCCCTGCGGTCGGAACAAGATGACTCCCCGGCTTTCGGTGGTCATCGCCTCGGTCAACGGACCCGGTTGCATTCTGGAATGCCTGGAGAAGCTGGAGGCGCTGCCGGAGCGGGACCAACTGGAAATCCTGGTGCTCGACCGGCGTAGCGATGGGACCGCCCAGATGATCGCCGAGCGCTTTCCGCGGGTCGTTCTAGAGGCCGGGCTGACGGGCCGATCCATTCCCGAGCTCCGCTGGCGGGGGATGCGCGCGGCGCGGGGAGAGATGGTGGCGGTGATCGAAGATCATTGCTTGGTGACGCCCGGCTGGGCGGCGGAGATCCTCCGCCATGCCGGGTCGGATTTCGGCGTGGTGGGCGGGCCGGTCGAAAACGGCAGCCGGGAGCGGATACTCGACTGGGCGTTCTTCCTGGCCGAGTACGGTCCCTGCATGCCGCCTCTCGCCGCGGGCGAAACCGATGCCGTGCCCGGCAACAACGCCGCCTACCGCCGCAGCCTGCTACCGTTGGACGAACCGGCCTGGGCGACGCTGTGGGAGAGCTTCTTGCAGAACGAGTTACGAAAGCGAGGCCTAAGGAGTTTCCTGAGCCCCGTGATGCTCGTTTACCACAAAAAGTCGTTCCGGCTGGGAGAGATGCTGGAGCAACGCTTCCTTTATTCCCGCTCCTTTGCTGCTATGCGGGCGCGAGCCATGACGGCCGGCCGTCGGCTCCTTTATGCCGGACTGTCCATTCTGCTGCCGGGCCTGCTGCTCTGGCGCATCAGCCGCTGCTTGATCGCCAAGCGCCGAAACGGCCGGGAGTTTCTGCTGGGCCTGCCTGCGATCGTGCTGTTCGTGCTGAGTTGGGCGGCGGGCGAGATGGTGGGCTACCTGGCCGGCGCCGGCGACAGCCTGGCCCGGGTGGAATAAGGTTGGGATAACCTGGGGGTACCGGTGAGGTCGAACATCTTCAAAGTGGTGGTGGAGGACGATCAGTTCGAAGATGGCCGCCCTGCCTTCCACGCCTACTGCCCGGCGCTCAAAGGCTGCTACACCGCCACACCTACTCGGAAGCTCTCCCTCGCCAGCCGTAGCCGTCAATGTGTAACGCGCTTTCCGTGCTGAAAAGGCTTGGTCTGTTGGGTTGGTCGCCGGCAGAACCGGCGGTGTCGCTCTGGCCGGAAAGTGGCTTGATGATATATAGTGTAACTGTGCGGATTGGAGTCGAGGCCACGTGTTGGGCGAATCGGCGGGGGTACGGCCGGCATGCGCGATCTCTGCTGGCGGCGGCGGTGGAAATCGACCGGCGAAACCAATACGTTTTCTTTGTTGACTCCGAGCGGGGGGCAGATTTGCCGGGGGGCGGCGAGATTGTCCGGGTGCGGGCCTCGGCGCCGGCAGTGGAAGCGGCTAGCAGCAACGGGCGGCGGCGGCTCGGCGACCTGTGGACCATGAGCCGGGCGCTGGCCCGGCCCGACCTCGATTGCCTGCTGTTTCCTACCGTTTATAGCTACGTGCCGGTGCTGAGCAGGGCCTATAAGATCGTCATCATTCACGACGTGATCCCGGAGAAGTTCCCCGGCCACGTCTTTCCCACCGCCACAGGCCGGCTGAACTGGAAGCTGAAATCGTTTCTGGCGCGGCGCCAATCGGATCTGATCCTGACCGTCTCGGAGTTTTCGCGGCGCGGCATCCTGGAGTACTTCGGCGAAAGACCGGACCGGGTGAAGGTGGTCGGGGAAGCCGGCGACCCGGTGTTCCGCGTGCTCGAAAACCCGACGTTGGGGGAACACTTGCAGCGGCTGGGGATCGAGCCTGGCCGGCAACTCATCCTCTTCGTCGGCGGCTTCAGCCCGCACAAGAACTTGAACCGGTTGCTGGAGGCCTTTGCCTCGCTGGCGGAGAGGCTCGGCGATGCCCGGCTGGTGCTGGTGGGCGATTATCAGTCCGACGCTTTCTATTCCTGTTACCAGGACATCCGGAAGCGCGCCTCGCGGCCGCCGCTCGAAGGCCGGGTGATCTTCACCGGCTATCTCTCCGACGGAGATCTCGTCACGCTGCTGAACGCAGCCACGGCTCTGGCGCTGCCCTCCTACATGGAAGGCTTCGGATTGCCGGCCATTGAAGCCGCGGCCTGCGGGCTGCCCGTGGTGGCGACTTCGGCCAGTCCGCTGCCCGAGCTGCTGGGAGAAGGAGCGCTTTACATCGACCCCAACGACACGGCTGCGCTGCGCGACGCTCTGGAGCGCGTGCTGACCGATGCCGTCCTGCGCGAGCGGCTGCGGGAGCAGGGCCGGCGAGCCGCATCGGCGCTGTCGTGGAACGGAGCGGCCCGGGAATTGCTCGCCATCTTCGATGAGGCCGCCCGACATCATGCCCAAGCCGCTTAACTTTTGCATGATCACGACCTTCTTTCCGCCGTACAGCTTCGGCGGGGACGCGATCTACCTCTACCGCCTGTGCAATGAGCTGGCGCGGGCGGGCCACCAGGTCGATGTGATCCATTGCGCCGACGCCTACCGCATGTTCCGGCCCGAACCGGACCTGCGCCATTTCCCCGCGCGGCCGGGCATCACGATTCACAAGCTGGAGAGCGGCTGGGGCACGCTCTCCCCGCTGCTTTCTCACCAAACCGGTTATCCGATGCTGAAGTCCGGCAAGATACGGGAGGTCCTCCAGTCGCGGCGCTTCGATGTCATCCATTACCACAACATCTCCCTGTTCGGTCCGGCGGTGCTCGAGATCGAGCCGGATTACAGCGGCTGGGTCAAGCTCTACACCATGCACGAGCATTGGCTGGTGTGCCCCATGAGCGTCCTGTGGAAATACAATCGCCGCGCCTGCGACAAGCCCGACTGCTTTTCCTGCACCCTGGTTTCCGGCCGGCCCCCCCAGCTCTGGCGCTACACGGGTCTGCGCGATCGCGCGGCGAAAGCGATCGACCAGTTCCTTTCACCGAGCCGCTTCACCCGCGACATGCACCGCAGCCGGGGCTTCCCGTTTCCCATCGAGCCGCTGCCCTACTTTCTCGGCCGCGTGGACCAGGATTGGATGTCGCCGGCGCCCCGGCCGCACGCCCGGCCGTATTTCCTGTTTGTCGGGCGGCTGGAGAAGATCAAGGGCGTGCAGAATATCCTGTCGGAGTTTGCGGGCGAGGGCGCCTACGATCTGCTGATTTCCGGCTCGGGCGACTACGAAGAGGAGCTGCGGCGGCAGGCCGGGGGAATGGCCCGCGTGCACTTTCTGGGCTGGCTGCCACAGGACCGCATCGGCCCCTACTATTACCACGCCCTCGGCGTGATCGTCCCCTCCATCACCTACGAGACTTTCGGCATCATCCTCATCGAAGCCTTCGCGCGCCAGACGCCGGTGATCGTAAATGATTTGGGGGCGCTGCCCGAAGTGGTTTACGATAGCGGAGGCGGGTTTGTGTATCGTACGGCGGAGGAGTTGCGCCGGTCGATGCAGACGCTGGCCGGCCAGCCCGAGTTGCGCCGCGAAATGGGCGAGAAGGGCTACCAGGCCTTCTGCCGCTTCTGGTCGGCCGAACCGCACCTGGATCTTTATTTCCGTTTCATCCGCGAAGCGGCCCGGCGGAGGTTTGGGACGGAGGGGGATATTCCAGCCGCGGAGACACAAACGCCCACAGGGGAAGCGCTTTAGTTTTGTCTGCGCTTCCGTGGCTAAAGGGGGGGCGGTTTTCTCACATGCCGAGATTCCTGATCACCGGTGGCGCCGGGTTCATCGGATCCCATCTGGCGGAGCGGCTGCTCGATCTGGGGCAGCGCGTCACCGTGCTCGACAACCTCTCGACCGGCAGCGTCACTAATCTCGTCCACCTGCGGCCCAATCCGGACTTCGAATTCGTGATGGACGAGGTTTCCAACGAGCGGGTGCTGGCCGAGCTGGTGGATGAAGCCGATGCGGTGTTTCACCTGGCGGCCACGGTGGGCGTGCAGAAGATCATCGACAGCCCGGTCGAGACCATCATCAACAACGTTCACGGCACCGAGACCGTCCTGAACGCGGTGGCCAAGAAGCGGCGAAAGATTCTGGTGGCTTCCACCTCGGAGGTTTACGGAAAGAGCACGGCGCTGCCGTTCCACGAAGACGGCGACCTGGTGATGGGACCCACCTCCAAATCCCGCTGGAGCTATGCCTGCAGCAAGGCGATCGATGAGTTCCTGGCCATCGCGTACTGGAAGGAAAAGAAAACTCCGGCGGTGGTGGCGCGGCTGTTCAACACCATCGGCCCGCGGCAGAGCGGGCAGTACGGCATGGTGGTGCCGCGCTTCATTTCGCAGGCCTTGGACGGCAAGGACGTCACCGTCTACGGCACCGGGCAGCAGACCCGCAGCTTTACCTATGTGGAAGATGTAGTATCCTGGCTGATCCTGCTGGCCCAGGAGGACCGGGCGGTGGGGGAGATCTTCAACCTCGGCAATCCCAACGAGGTCCCGATTACCGACCTGGCCGAGCGCGTGATCCGGCTTACGAGCTCGGCGTCCAGGATCCGCTACGTTCCCTACGACGAAGCTTACGAAAGCGGCTTCGAGGATATGGGCCGCCGCGAGCCGGACATCGCCAAGGTCGTAGCGCTGACCGGCTACCGTCC
>JBGOUJ010000301.1:0-9080 GCA_041477005.1 Terriglobia bacterium
GCGCTGGGCGGCGCGATCGAAAGGCCAGACCTTGATGGCCTTGATGCCGTAGCCGTCGATCAGCTCGCGCATGATCTTTTCGGGTTCTTTGTTGAAGTCGTACTTGTGGGGGAAACAGGTGTTATAGAGGCGGATCTGCGGATTCGATTTGCCGCCGATTAAGCGATAGACGGGCGAATCGAGCGCTTTGCCGAGCAGGTCCCAAAGGGCGAGGTCCATGGCGCTCAGCACGCGCATCTCGGCGCCGCCGGTGACCTGGTAGTCGAAGGTGCGGTAGAAATCGGCCCAGATGCGGTCGATGTCGCGCGGGTCGCGGCCCAGGAGCGAACGGGCGGCGGCGGAGTGGACCAGGGTCGCTTCGACCTCATTGCGGGGATAGGTCTCGCCGATGCCGACATGGCCGGAGTCGGTGTGGATCCGCACCCAGGTCCAGTGCGGCCACCACGGGGCCGCCTCGCGGGTCTTCCAGTAGATCGTGTCGATGCGGGTGATCTTCATTGCGGGCGCACGCTCGGCGGCGCGCGAACGGTAGGCCGCCAGTGCGGCGCCCGGCATCGACAACAGAAAAGATCGTCGGTTCATGCAGCACTCCTGCTCATCCGGTTCCCCCAGTCTTTCATGCTATAACGATTCATCATGAAAAAGAGCCTGGCGGTGATCGCCCTGCTGGCAGCGCTCGCCGGCTGCTCGCGGGGGAGCAAGCTGGTCATCGGGGTGGTTCCCAAGGGACAGGCGCACATCTTCTGGCAGACGGTGCACGCGGGGGCGGAGGCGGCGGCGCGGGAGCTGGGGGTCGAGATCCGGTGGAACGGGCCGGCGATGGAGACCGAGTTCAGCCGGCAGGTCCAGATCATGGAGTCGATGATCAATGGGCGAGTGGACGCCATCGTCCTCGCTCCCACCGACCGCGTGGCGCTGGTGAGCGTGGTGGAGCGGGCGTCGCGCGAAAAGATCCCGGTGACCATTTTTGATTCGGCGATCGACACCCAAGACTACGTCTCGTTCGTCGCCACCAACAACTACGGCGGAGGCCAAATGGGCGCCCGGCGCATCGGCGAGATTCTGGGGGGCAAAGGCGATGTGGCGATGCTGATGAACATGCCGGGCAGCGCCTCGACGCTCGAACGAGAGAAGGGTTTTGAAGACACCCTGGCCAAGGACTTCCCGGGCATGCGCATCGTGGTACGGCAGTTCGGCATGTCGGACCGCGCCAAATCGCTGGCCGTGGCGGAAGACATCCTGACCGCTCACCCCGGCCTGAATGCCATCTTCGCCTCCAACGAGCCGGGCTCGGTCGGCGCGGCGCAGGCGCTCAAGTCGCGGCAAATGGCCGGCAAGATCAAGCTGGTGGCCTTCGATTCGAGTCCCACGCTGGTTGACGACTTGAAGGCGGGGGTCGTCAACTCGCTGATCGTGCAGGACCCGTTCCAGATCGGCTACACGGCGGTGAAGACGGTCGTGGCGAAGCTGCGCGGCGAGACCCCGGCGAAAAAGATCGACCTGCCGGCCCGCCTGCTCACCGCGGCCGACCTCGACAAGCCCGACGTCAACCAACTGCTGAACCCGGATTTGAAGAAATACCTGAAATGACGCTGCCAGGCGCCGCTGGGGTCTAGTCGGGCAGAGGCGGGCGATGCCGCGCTGGGTCTGGGAGTGTTCCCACCCGGCGCGCGGTTTCGAGCCAAATCCGTGCTTCCTTCAGGGAAGAAAGCCGGGGTCTAGTATCTGGTCAATCGTCCAAGGGCAATCCTCGCGGAATGAGCTGTTCGGGAGTCTCGTTTCCCGCGCTGCTTTCCGGGCGGCTTTTGGGTAGAGCTGAGGCAAGATCCGCTCGACGTGGCTCCGCAGGCTCGGCGCGTCTTGCAGCAGAAGCGCGATTTCGTCCCGCTGCGTGTCGATCGTGTCCTCCCAGCTCGGCGAGCGCATTTCGGGCTGCGCCTGCCACTTCAGCAGATGCATCACGAGCACTTGAAGCCGGCTGACCATCTCGCGCCGATCCCGCTTGCCCATGTCCTCAATCTCCTCGGCCAGGTGCTCGATGTCGGCTTGGTCGAACCGGCCCGCGCGCAGCAGTGCGGCGTTGCACTGCGTCCACTCGAAGAAGTCCCGGTTGTACAGCTCCTTGGCGCTCATGAGCCTATTGTAACCCCCGTCGCAGTTTTGATCTGCAGCGACCGCAGGCGTCTGTAGCCCCTGATCCTGAGCCTTACCATTCGACCAGGAACTTCTGGAAATCGGCGATGAATGGAAATGCCGCAGAATCCAATCGAAAATGGAAAGAAGGCTTGGAACGGCGGCAACGGCGATAATGCCGTAGCGATGCATGCGCGCCACGGGAACGAACGCCGCGAGGGCAACGAGCGAAATGAGCGCACCGGGCAATTCCCGCTTCCATGCGAGCAGCATGCCAACGATAGCCGAGGTGAGGAGCACAATGCCAGCCCACTCCCGAAGCTGCGTCGGGGGGCCAGAGTGCGGGTGCAGGATCTCTCCTAAGACGAGGAGCAGGACAGCTCCGGCGCGCCGTCCACCGAACGAAGGAGAGTGTGGTCATGCCTTCTTCTCCTTCTTGGGTTTGCGGAACGGCCGACGGGCTTCCTCGATCTCGTTGCCGCGGGTCCAGATCGATTCGGGGCTCCAGAGGCCGTAGCCTTTGTCGGCAGCCAGCCGCAGGTGCCGGATCTCGGCCGGCTCGAAGCCTATCACCGCCGCGCCCGCCGAATCGACCGCCACAGGGTCGGCCCCGGCAATGATCACGTTGTGGTGAACACTCTGGGCGCCGGGCCAGAACGGGCCGTCGCCCTCCACGCCCCAACTACCGCCCACAATGGCGTAGTCGGGCGGATGAAAGCTGCACAAATCGACCAGCACCTCATCGGGGGCGCCCAGCTTGTGCAGGCCAGTCTTCGGGAAGCCGTACTTCGCCCCCGGTCCGATGCCGAAGTAGTTCTTGAGCGACAGCGATACGCCGGTCTGGGTGTGCGTCTTGAGCGGCGCCACGCTGATCATCCGGTCGCACTCCAGGATCACTTTCGGCACGTGGTAGACGCCGTCCGGGTTGTGCCGCGCGCAGGGGTTGCCGCGGACCGGCATCTCCACCGTTTCGGCAAAATTCAGGTCGGCCAGCTCGAAGCGGATCGAGGGATGGCGCCGCGCAAACTCTTCCACGATGCTCCAGTAGCTGAGGCCGGCAAAGGCGCCGCCCCAATTCGTTGTCCAGCCATCGACCGTCGACTTCGACCGCTCGGCCGGCAGCCACTCGCCCGACCCCTCGGCTATGGTGATGCGCTTCCCGCGCCCGTGTTCGACCAGGAAACGAATCAGGCTCCGAACGACCCGCAGGTCCGTCACGGCGCCTGGAATGTAGCGGTGGTGGGCGCCGCCATCGCGCACCTCCGGCCCCAGGCCGTGGCAGGCGACGATATTCGGTTTGATCAAGACCCAGTCGTCAGGGCCAACGATCGAGGAAAGACCGCCGCCCCGGGTGGTTCCCAGCTCGATCGCCTTGCGGACCATGGCGTCCAGTTGCGCCTCGGTAAGGTCCGCGCCGGCCGACTGTGGGTCTGCCAGGCCCTTGACGGTCCTCCCGTCATGATCAATCGATCCCTGGAAGCTCGATAAGACAATCCCGACGCGGGGCGTGCGGTCCTGGGTGGCGGTGGCGGTCACCGTTTCGGCCGGCGGCTTCTGCTGGCCGGCCATTTTCGCCACAGCCGCCGCTGCAAAACCGAGAAAGTGCCTCCGATTTGTCATGGTATATAACAATTCCTTATGATTATGATAAACTATTTGTATGAGAGACATCAATAGAAGGGAATTCCTGGCATTCTCGGGCCAGGCTATCGCCCTGGCCTCGGTGGTGGGTACGGATACTACCGGCAAGCCCCGCGTGGGGCTGGTACAGTCGACGCACAGTCGGCTGCCGCATCCCGCCTCGCTCGAAGATCCTCTCGACTACCCGCGCGTGCGCGACATGGTGTGGCAGGCCATCGAGTACGGCCGGCCGCGCGCCGGGAGCCTGGAGGCCAAGATCCGGCCCGGCAGTTGGGTCGTGATCAAGCCCAACATTGTCTTCCTGCGGCCGCAGGATGGCTATCGCACCGGAGACGTGACAGACCTTCGCGTGACGCGCGCCGTGCTGGAGTATGTCGCGCGCCGGTCGCGAGCGCGACGCATCACGGTCGCTGAAGGAGGCAGCTACCGCGGCTTGCGCGATCCGGCTCCGGATAACATCGTCCGACAGAACGGCGTCCGCGTCGACGCCGCAAGCTTCGACTGGGGTGCCGACGAATTCTCCGGAACGGGCGGCACGCTCGGCGGCGTGCTGCGCGAGTGCAGCGCCGAATTCCCCGATAAGAAATTCGACTACGTCGACCTGAGCTACGACGCCGTCCGCGGTCCGTCCGGCGCTTTCCGGCGCGTCGAGGCGCCGCACACGCCTCGGGGCGTGGGCGCTTTCGGCGAGCGGCCCGACTATTTCGTCACCAATACTATTCTCAATTGCGACTTCCTGATCACCGTGCCGGTCATGAAGGTGCACCTGGATTGCGGGGTCACAGCCTGCTTCAAGAGCTACGTCGGCACGGCGCCCCGCCAGGCCTACGCCGAGCCGGGCGCGTTTTGGAACAGCCGCCTGCACAAAGAGCACTCGCTCGAAGGCCGGATCGACTCGTTCATCGCCGACCTGGCGGCCTTTCATCCCCCCGATTTCAACGTTGTGGACGGCATCCGGGGCCTGCAATACCAGGAGCACAACATCGGGCGGCCGGACCAGATGCTGCGCAATAACCTGGTGCTGGCGGGCGAGGATCCTGTCGCCACCGACTCCATGGTCGCCTACCTGATGGGATTCAACCCCTGGGACATGGAGTTCCTCCACATGGCCGCCCAGCGCGAGTTGGGAAGCCTGGACTGGGAGAGGATCGATGTGGCCGGCGACGATCCCGCGAGCGCCCGCCGGCGCTGGGGGAAGCCCAAAGGCTGGTTCGGCCGGTGCAACCGCGAATGGACCATCTGCTCCGATTCGCCCGCCGATCCCCTGCTGCAGAGATGTTACAGAGCGCCCACCGACACGCTACACCTGGGGCGCTGCACGGGCGCCCCGGCGACTCCTGGAACGAGTTACACGGCCGCTACGCACGTCCACGCCGAGGGCCATCGCAAGGCTTTTCTGTGGGTCGGGGTCCGCGGGCGGGTCAACGCCTGGCTGAACGGCGAACAGGTGATAGAACAGGAGAATGTTACCCGGTATCGCATCGGCCAGTTTCAGAAGCCGGTGGATCTGAGGTCGGGCGAGAACCGGCTCGTGTTTCGCGTGCAGGCCTTGGCCGGCGAGCCGCAGTTGAGCGCCCTGCTGGTGGGGCCGCGCAACGACGGCGACACCGTGGAGGGCATCCGCTGGGCGGCGTGACCGGCCTTGATCTTAAACCAGGAACTTCGCCGGCCGGCTGGCGGCGCGGGCGGTGGCCTCCGCGGCGAGGTAGCCGCTGCGCACGGCGCCCTCCATCGTCGCGGGCCAGCCGGACTGAGTCCAGTCGCCGGCCAGAAACAGATTGGGGAACTTCGTTTCCGGCGTGGGGCGGCAGGCTTCCAGGCCGGGAACCGCCGAATAGGTGGCGCGGGCTTCCTTGATCACGTGGGCGCGCTCGAGTTGCGCCCCGTGGGCGGCGGGAAAGAATTCCTGCAATTCGCGCCAGGCGAGGTCGATGATCTCCCGACGGGACATCGGGATCAGACCTCGCGAGGCGCTCACCACCAACAGGTAATACTTTGGCGACTTGCGGAACATCCACTGGATGGTCCGGTCGAGCAGCGCGGCTTGGGGCAGGCCGGTGATCTCGCGGTCCAGCCAGAGGTGGATGCCGGTGATGGGAGAGTGGTCGAACTTCTCAAGGTTGAGGTCGAGGCCCGGAACCAGGTCATTGACGCGCTCGAAGGGAACGGCGCTCAGGTAATAGTCGGCCGAGCCGCCCGCGGGATCGAGGCGGGCCAACGGCGAGCGCAGGTGAACCCGGACGTGCTCGCCGAGACCCTTTTCGAGGGCCGCGGAATACAACTCGGCGAGCGGCACGGCCGGCACGCCCATCTTGTAGCCGCGGGCGGAATCCAGAAAGCCCTGCCGGAAGACTTGAAACGCCGGCCGGGCCGAGACCCGCGCCGGCTCTTCATTGAGAGCGCTCACCACGACGGGCCGCCAGAAGCGCGCGATCGCCCGCTCGGTCTGCTGTTGGCCCGCCAGCCAGGAGGCGAACGTCATGGCGTCCGGATCGCCGCTGGGGCGCGCCATCGAGCGAAGCGCCCGGGCGATGCCGACCTTGTCGCGCCAGCCGAGCGCCGGGAACCGGAGAAACGAGCCAGCGAGGTGCAACGGCGCGGGAAGAAACCCGGCCTTCAATCGTGACACTCGGCCGCCCGGCTCGACAAAGTGATACTCGTCGAAGAAGTGGATCTTGTCGAGCGCCCCGCAACGCCGGTAGAAGTCCAGCAGGTTGACGCAGCAGCGCAACAGCACGTGCTGGCAGTTATCGATGCGCTCGGAATCGGGATCGGCGGGAGAAACCGGGAATGACGTCGCGCGGCCGCCCAGGAATGGCCGCGCCTCGTGAAGGTCGACCTCGAAACCGATGGAGCCAAGCGCCGCCGCTGCGGCCAGTCCCGCCAGTCCGCCGCCTGCGATTACTACCCGCATAGGGAATTCTCGGTTAGAAGCAGCCGTCTGCAAAGGCAGCGGTCAGCCATCAGCGATCAGCCGTCAGCGATCAGCGATCAGCGATCAACCGTCAGCAGTCAACCGTCAGCAGTCAGCGATCAGCCGGCAGTGATCAGCCATCGGCGGTCAGCAGTCAGCGGTCAAGAGTCAGCCGTCAGTGGTCAGCCGCGACCAGCCATCAGCCATCAGCCGGCAACCAGCCGGCGAGCGGAGCCTGGTTGCTGAGGGCTGACGGCTGTTAGCTGATCGCTGGTTACCGGTGTCACGCTGGGAAGGGGGCGTTTCCTCCAACCAGATGCAGCTTCAGGCCGCGCAACATGATGCCGGTCTTCTCGACGTGGCTCAAGCCTGCGCGGCGGGAAAACACGTCGTAGCCGGAGCCGCGCACCCGCTCCAGGATGCCGTGGTAGATCGCCGTCAGGATCCAGAGCGACGCGCGGCTGCGGCGGTCCACCAGGCCGAGCAGGGGCGCCGCCTCCTGGTAATATCGCTCGGCACGGTCGGCCTCGAAGCGCAACAGATCGCGGACCTGGTCCAGCTTGCCGGCTTCGAGGGCCCGGCGCTCGACGGCGAATCGCAGCAAGTCTTCCTCGGGCAAGTAGAGCCGGCCGCGGGCGGCGTCTTCGCGCAGGTCGCGCAGGATGTTGGTCAACTGGAAGGCGATGCCCAGCTTCTCAGCGTATCCGGGCGCTTCGGGCGAGCGGAAGCCGAAGATGTGCAGGCAGATCAGACCGATGGTCGAGGCGACCAGGTAACAGTAACGGTAAAGCTCGTCGAATGTTCGATAGCCCGGCGGCTCCAAGTCGGTGGCTACGCCTTCGATCAGCTCGAAGAGATAGCGCGGCGGTATGGTGAAGCGCCGGATGGCGTCGCACAGGGCGGGCAGGATGGGGCTGCCGGGGCGACCGCCGGCCAGGGCCGCATCGAGCGAGCCGCGCCACTGGTCGAGCGCCCGGCGCCGCGCTTCGGAGCCCTTAGGCGCTTCGTCGTCGGTCACGTCATCCGAGTAGCGGGCGAAAGCGTAGACGGCGCAGATGGCGTTGTGCTGCTCGCGGGAGAGGGGGAAGAAGCCGTAATAGAAATTCCGGGCGTTGCGGCGGGCGACGCGGCGGCAGTGAGCTTGCGATTGTTCCAGAGTGATCTCAGCGCCAGGCATCGGCGGCCTCCGCTTTGAGTGGCGCTCGCCCCAGGCCGACCCGCCAAACCGCCCGGGCGAGCAGGACCAGGCGGTCTCGGGCGCCGAGGGCCGGACGCCGCTCGAGCACGTTGTATTGCTGGGCGCGGATCTTTTCAAGGATGGCCAGACCGCCGCGACTGAACAGCTCCAGATCCACCGCCAGCCGCCGGTCCACTCTTTCCACCAGGGGCAGGCCCTCCAGAAACAGCAGGTGCGTCCGGTTCACCAGGTCTCGCATCAGCTCCCGGAAGTTGTTGTTGAAACGGCGCTGCTCGAGGTCTTCGAGGCGGTAGCCGTGAGCGGCCATGTCCTCGAGCGGAATGTAGACGCGGCCTTTCTCGAGATCGCGCGTCACGTCCTGCCAGAAATTGGCGAGCTGCAGCGCGGTGCAAGTGGCGTCGGAGAGCAGGCGGCGCTCCGCATCCCGGTAGCCGCACAAGCAGAGAACCAGCCGCCCGACCGGGTTGGCCGAATAGACGCAGTAATCGAGCAACTGGGCGCAGGTCTGGTAGCGGGTGACGGTCTGGTCCTGAACGAACGCCCGGATCAGGTCGGCGAACGGCTGCTCGGGAATCGAATGCCGCAATACGGTTTGCCGCAAGGCTACGAACACCGGGTGGCGCACCTGATCCCGGTACATCGCGCGCAGCTCTTCCCGCCACCACTCGAGCAGGCGCAGGCTGAGGGCTCGGTCGCCCATCTCGTCGCCCAGGTCGTCAGCCCAGCGGCAGAAAGCGTAGACGTTGAAGAAGTCCTGGTGGAGACGGCGGGGAAGCAGGAAGCTCACTACCTGAAAGTTTTCGTAATGATGGCGGGCGAGCCAGCGGGTGTAGCAGAGGGAATCCTGGAGTTCCCAGGTTTCCGATGTCGCTCCCGGAGCGGAAACGAATTGGGCGGGAAGTAGAAACTTCATGGCTGGCCCCGGCCCTCGAGACCCTACGGCAGTATGGCCGTCTTCAGGTGGCCGTTGCGGTTCATCATGTGGCGCAGCACTCCCAGGATATCGGCCAGCGGCGCCTCCCCGGTCACAAAGTCCGCCGCCCGGATGTCCCCCCGGGTGATGATCTCCAACGCCCGCCGGATGTGCCCCGGCGTGTGGTGGAAACTCGATTTCAACGTGATCTCCGAATAGTGCAACAGCGCCGTGTCCAGCGTGATCTCGCTCCCCGTCGGGCAGCCCCCGAACAGGTTTAC
>JBGOUJ010000302.1:0-9076 GCA_041477005.1 Terriglobia bacterium
GTCCCTCTGCCCGGATTGCGGCCTCAGCCAAACCGCCCGCCACATCGCGGTCGCCAAGCTCCGCAACCTGGTGGAAGGCGCCCGGCTGGCCAGGACCAGGATCGTGTAGCAACCAAACCGATCTGACGATTTCGCTCAACGAGGCCGCGCGGGCGGTGACAGGCAAGGCAGTCGGGCAGCGTCTGCGCGGCGGGCTGGTGGTGGCCGAGATAGCGCTGACGCTGGTCTTGCTGGCCGGCGCTGGGCTACTGATGAAGAGCTTCTGGATATTGCGCCGCGTTGATCCCGGCTTCGATTCGCGCAATGTGCTCACCTTGCGGATAAGCCTGGACGGCTATAAATACAAAACACCGGCCGAATGGGCGGAGTGGTTCCGCCGTTTGCAGGAGCACCTGGAAACGATCCCGGGCGCGCGCTCCGCAAGCGTCGTCATGCCGGTCCCGCTGAACGGCCTGAAGATTTTCGATGACTTCACATTCCCTTTTGAGATCGAAGGGCGCCCGATGGAAAGGAGCGAGCGTCCCCGCATCGGCGGTTATGGGATGATCCAGCCCGGTTACTTTCACACGATGGGAATTCCCCTGGTGGCGGGTCGCGACTTCACTGCGCGCGATAATGCCGGGGCGCCCGCGGTGGTCATTATCAACGAGAGGTTTGCCCGCCGCTACTTTCCCGGCGAAAACGCTCTGGGCAAGCGCCTCCGCATCGGCCCGCCCCTCGAAGGCAAGCGGTCCCCCGTGCGCGAAATCGTCGGCATTGCCGGCGATGTGAAGAGCAGCCGCCTCGATGCCGGTGTGCATCCCCAGGTTTACACGCCGCACGCGCAGGATCCTTTCAACGAGATGTATGTTGCATTGAAGACCGAGACCGATCCGCACGGGTTTGTGAGCGCCGTGCGGGCGAAAGCGCTGGCGCTCGACAGGCACCAGGCGTTTTACGATGTCCGCACACTCGACGAGCGGCGCGATGCATCCGTCGCACAACAACGGTTTAGCATGTTGCTGTTTGCGATCTTCGCCTCCGTAGCCTTGATCCTGACCGCAGTCGGTCTGTATGGCGTCATCGCCTATTCCGTCACGCAACGAACGCGCGAGATCGGCATTCGGATGGCGCTGGGTGCACAATCCAGTGATGTGCTGAAGCTTGTCATCGGCCAGGCGATGGTGCTGGTGTTCGCGGGCGCTGTAGCCGGTTTGGGTGCGGCGCTGGCGCTGACACGCACAATGAGAAGTCTGCTGTTCGGCGTGAGCGGGACTGATCCCGTGACGTTCAGCGTAATCTTGTTGCTGCTGGCGTTAGTTGCATTGGTCGCTGCCTGGATGCCGGCGCGGCGTGCGGCGACGGTAGACCCATTGATTTCCCTCAAATACGAGTGAGACACCGGCCTGCTCTACTCCGTGCGACCGTACGGTTTGCTGCATGACGTTTGGAGAATCAAGAGCGATGCCAGACCTAGAAACCGCTGAACTCACCTCACGGGAACGCCGCATCCTTGCGACCGGCGCTTCTGCGGCCTATCTGGATCATTTCTCCGGAAGTGATCGCAGCCTCGTCAGTACGTACCAGGAGCCCGCCCTGGCTGTCCGCAGGCCGAAATACTATTCCCGCGGAAAGGAGTACCTGCTCGAATGGCAGGATTACGGACAACCGCTTCCGGCTTGGTTTGACCCCCTTATGCAGGGCTTTGTCGATCTACTCACTCTGCCACCCGATTGGGATAGCTACGGCGCCGGACGGATCGACCCCGATCTGGTTCACGAGGCGATGAGCTTCATGAACAATCTCCTAGGTCCTTCCAGCCCCGCCCCGTGCGTGGCGCCGCTTTCGAGCGGCGGGCTTCAACTGGAGTGGCATCGGAACGGTATCGATCTCGAGGTTGTATTTGATCGGGGCGAAGAGCGCTTCTTCTACTTTCGAAACCGTGTGAGCGGCGAGGAGGCTGAACAAGCACTCCGCGAGAACAGCCGTTTGCTCCGCACCATCATCGACCGGTTGGAGTAGTCTTCATCCGGCTCGTTGGGCCAAACCCACCAACCCAGTTTCAGCGGCGCCCACATCGCCCACGCCCGGTGCTAGAATACAGGTCGCCAGATCGAGGGGGGCCCCATCACCCCGACCCCTGGCCCTAAACCTATGACTTCACGACGCAATTTCATCGGCAAAGTTTCGGCCGGTGTGGCCGGCACACTGGCTACCATGACGCCCGGCGCGCAGATCCTGGGCGCCAACGACCGCCTGCGCCTGGCGATCATCGGGGCCGGCAGCCGCGGCCAGCAGATCATGCGTGAGGCCATCGCCTGTCCCAACACCGAGTTCGTGGCCGTGGCCGACATCTACACCCGCCGCCACGACGAGTGCCGCCAGTTCGCGCCCAACGCCAGGATGTATTTCGACTATCGCGAGCTGCTCCAGGACAAGTCCATCGACGCGGTCCTCATCGCCACGCCCCAGCACCTGCACTGCGAGCACTTCGTCGCCTCGCTCGAGGCCGGCAAGCACGTCTACCAGGAAAAGACCATGGCCTTCACGGTGGACCACGCCAAGCGCATGCGCCTGGCCTACCAGCGCGCCGGCAAAGTGGTCCAGATCGGCCACCAGGGCTGCAGCTCCGGGCACATCCAGGACGCCAAGGAGATCCTCGCCACCGGCAAGGTCGGCCGCATCACCGAAGTCCACGCTCACATGTACCGCAACACGCCCCACGGCAAACCGCAGTGGTCGCGGCCCGTCTACCCCGACATGACCCTCGATAACATCCGCTGGAGCATGTTCCTGGGCGAGGCCCCCCAGCGCGAGTTCGATCCCAACCGCTACATCAACTGGCGCTTCTTCTTCGAGTACTCCGGCGGCAACGTCTACGAGAACATGTGCCACCAGGCGGCCTTCTGGTACAAAGTGCTGAACCTGAAGATCCCCCATGCCGTCACCATGCGGGGTGGCGTGTATTACTGGAAGGATGGCCGCGAGGTCCCCGACACCATGAACGTCGTCATGGAGCACCCCGAAGAGATACTCTTTACCTGGACCAGCGGCTTCGGCAACGCCCACCTCGGCTCGACCGAAGAGATCCTCGGCGCCGACGGCACCATCTCCAAGAATCGCCAGATCCGCTACACGCCGGAAAAGGTCAACCAGCCGCAGGGCGCCGAAATGGTCCCCTCGAATCACGGTGAGAGCCATATGCAGAACTTCATCGACTGCGTCCGCTCCGGCAAGGAACCGAACTGCCCGTTTGACGTCGGCTTCCGCGTCGCGATCGCCTGCCGCATGGCCGTGGACAGCTATTTGCAAGGCCGCACCCTGCTCTGGGACGAGAGGCGCGAAGCGATCGTCTAGGGGGCCGTAGCAGGGGCCGGGGGACGGGTTGCTGCGCCACCTATTCCTGTTCTTGTCGCACCGCCGGAGGCTGCGGCGCTGCATGGAGCACTCGCCGGCAGCGGTCCGGCTGACATCCCGCTTCGTCGCCGGCCGCCGCATCGAGGACGCCCTCCGCGTCACCGAGCAGCTCAATCAATCCGGCATTTCCACAACGCTCGACTATCTCGGCGAGAGCGTCACCACACTGGAAGAAGCCGCTGCCGCCCGCGACGTGTATCGGCAGCTCCTGGACTTGATCCACTCCCGCGGTCTTCAGGCCAACGTTTCGCTCAAGCTTACCCAGCTTGGCCTCGACGTCGCCGAGGCGGCCGGCCGCGAAAACGTGGCCGCCGTCGCGAGCCAGGCTTGCCAGGTCCGGAGCTTCGTGCGCGTCGACATGGAGTCCAGCGCCTATACCGACCGCACCCTCGCCCTGGTGACCGACTTGCACGCCCGCTTCCCCGACATGGGCACTGTCCTCCAGGCCTATCTCTATCGTACGGAAAAGGACCTCGAAGACCTCATCGGCCGGCAGATCCGCGTGCGGCTCTGCAAGGGGGCCTACGACGAAACCGCCGAGGTCGCCTTTCCGAAGAAGTCCGATGTGGACGCAAATTTCGAGAAGCTCGGCCGCCGGCTGCTGCTGGCCGGAAACTACCCCGCCCTGGCCACCCACGACGAGCGGCTGCTTCTCGCCCTGATCCGCTTCGCCGCGGAGCACCGCATCGCCAAAGAAGCCTACGAGATCCAGATGCTCTACGGCATCCGCCGCGATCTGCAATCCCGCTTCGTCGCCCAGGGCCACCGCGTCCGTGTCTACGTCCCCTTCGGCGTAGCCTGGTATCCCTACTTCATGCGCCGCCTGGCCGAGCGCCCCGCTAACGCCTGGTTCGTCGCCCGCAACCTGCTCCGGCGCTGAAGCCGCTGAGCCGACGCCCCTGTGCTAACATCTGGAGCGCGCAGGTCCGGCGAGTTCGTAGCCGCCGCAGAAGAGTATCCGAAAGCTCCGGAGCACTAGCCGTGTACGGCCTCCTCACCGATCTCTACGAGCTGACCATGGCCGCCGGCTACTTTGAGGCCGGCAAGCTCGCGGAGCGCGCCACCTTCGAGCTGTCCATCCGGCGATTGCCGGCAAACCGCTCCTACATCCTCGTTGCCGGCATCGAGCAGGCCGTCGACTACCTGCTCGGCCTGAGCTTCAACGCCGAACAGATCGACTATCTCCGCAGCCTGCCGGCCTTCTCGCGCGTCTCCGAAGGCTTCTGGGATTACCTGCGCCGCTTCCGCTTCACCGGAGACGTCTGGGCCGTCGAGGAAGGCACGCCGATGTTCGCGGGCGAGCCGGTGCTGCGGATCTCGGCTCCACTCGCCGAGGCGCAAATTCCGGAAACGTATCTTCTGTCGACAGTGACCTTCCAGAGCCTGATCGCCACCAAGGCCTCCCGCGTGGTCGCAGAGGCCCGGGGCCGGCCGGTGGTGGAGTTCGGCACGCGGCGGGCGCACACGCCGCACGCCGGGACGCTCGGCGCCCGCGCCGCTTACCTCGGTGGCTGCGCCGGCACTTCCAACGTCGAGGCCGGCTATCGCTTCGGCATCCCGGTCTACGGCACGGCCGCCCATTCCTGGACCCTGGCGTTCGATTCCGAGCCGGAGGCTTTCGCCCGCTTGCAGGATCTCCTCGGGGACCACACCGTCTATCTGGTCGATACCTACGACGTTGAGACCGGCGTCAAGAACGCCGCCGCCGTCGGCCGGCCCTTCTGGGGCATTCGGCTGGATAGCGGCGACCTGCTCCCCCAAAGCCGCCGCGCCCGGCAGATCCTCGACCAGGCCGGCTGGCCCCAGGCCCGCATCATGGCCAGCGGGGACCTGAACGAACACCGCATCGCCGAGTTGATCGGCGCCGGCGCCCCCATCGATTCGTTCGGCGTGGGCACCGAGCTGTCTACTTCCTGCGACGCCCCCAGCATGGGCAGCATCTACAAACTGGTGGAGATCGAGAGGAGCGGGAAGATCCGGCGCACCGCCAAGCTCAGCTCGGACAAACCTTCTCTGCCCGGCGCCAAGCAGGTGTTCCGTCTGCCGGATGGGGATATCCTGGGGCTGGCTGAGGAGGACGTTCCCGGCGCGGTGCGGCTGCTGGAGCCGGTGGTGCGCGGGGGGCAGCGCGTCGTGGAAGCTCCCGCCGTCAGCCGTCTCCGCGAAACCGCCCGGCAAAAACTGGAAGGGATACCCGAAACGCATCGAAAGCTGGAGCACGCGACCGAGTATCCGGTAACAAAAAGCGAGAAGTTGCAGGAGTTGGCCGCGACGCTACAGGCTTCGCTCCTGGCTTCTGACACCTGACACCTGGCACACGACTTCCATGATTCTCATCGACGAAGACACGCAAATCGATTTCATGCTCCCGGCCGGGGCGCTCTACGTCCCCGGCGCCGAGCAGTTGATCCCGGTGCTGGCGCGCCTGATCGAGGGGGCGCGCGAGCGCGGCGTCCCCGTGATTTCCTCGGTCGACGCCCACCGCGAGAACGACACCGAATTCTCCGCGTGGCCGGCCCACTGTGTCGCCGGCACGCTCGGGCAGCAGAAGGTCCCGGTGACGTTGCTGCAGCAGCGCGCCGTAGCGCCCAACCGCCCCGGCGTCGAGCTGCCCCGTGGCGTTCCCCAGGTGATTGTCGAGAAGCAAACCCTCGATGTATGGTCCAACCCCAATTTCCGGCGTTTGCTGGACTCTTACCCCAACGAGGAGTGCGCGGTGTTTGGCGTGGCGACCGACTATTGCGTCCGCTGCGCGATTGAAGGCCTGTTGAATGCCGGGCGCAAAGTGGCGATCGTAACAGACGCGATTCGGGCAATTGACCCCGATGCAGGCGAAGCGGTTCTCAAGAAGGCTGTGGAGCGAGGCGCGCGGCTTACGACGTCAGATGTCCTGTGGTAGCAAGTGGTAGGCTGAAGTGCATGAGGACTACGCTCGACATCAGCGATGCCCTGCTCCGGCAGGTCAAGAAGCGTGCGGCCGATGAACGCGTGCCCCTTCGCGAAATCGTGGAGTCTGCCCTGCGGCTGTACTGGGGAAAGCGACACCAGCCTGCCGGCTATGCGCTGCGCTGGCGCACCGAGCACGGCCGCATTCTTCCCGGCGTTCGCCTCGACGATCGAGACGCCCTTTTCGACCTGATGGATGGCCGGCGGTAATCGCCCTCGACACGCTACGACTTCGTGCGGGCTGCAGCCCTGGCTCGAGTGGTTGCGGCGGCCCGTTGAGCAATCGGGACGAGGGCCCGGCGGGAGGTCTCGGGGGCGCTGACCTGGGCGGAGGTGATCTGCTGTCCCAGGCAGGCCACGAATTCCTGAATCTGCTGCTGCATGGCCTCCATCTTTTCCCGCATGTTCAGGATGATCTCGACCCCGGCCAGGTTCACCCCCAGGTTCCGCGTGAGCGACAGGATGACTTCCAGCCTCTCCAGGTCCCGGTCCGTGTAAAGCCTGGTATTGCCTTCGGTCCGCGACGGCTTCAGCAGCCCCTCCCGCTCGTAGAGCCGCAGGGTCTGCGGGTGAATCTCGAATTGCTCCGACACAACGGAGATCATGTAGGCGCCCTTGTTACGCTTGCGTGGCATCGGTCACTCCGTCAGCGGTGGTCGAACAGGCCGGCTCGGGGGTCCTCCGGGTTGAGGCGCGCGAATTCCCGCAAGATCTCTTTCGAGCGCTCGTCCTGCAGCCGCGGCACCACGACCTTCACCTCCACGTACTGATCCCCGCGCAGGTTGCTGCGCCGGTTCAGCACGCCCTTCTCCCGCAGCCGGAAAGTCTTGCCGCTTTCGGTCCCCGGCGGAATCTTCAGCAGCGCCTGGCCGTCGATGGTCGGCACTTCGACCTTGGCGCCCAGCGCCGCCTCGGCCACGGTGACGGGAACCTGGATGTGAATATCATTTCCCTGGCGCTTGAAGAAGGGATGCTCCTCCACCCGCGTCGTAATGTAGAGGTCTCCCGGGGGCGCCCCGCCGCTGCCCGCGTTGCCTTTGCCCGCCACCCGCAACCGCGATCCGTCCTCCGCTCCCGGCGGAATACGAATTTCCACCGTGTCCTGCCGCGAGATGCGCCCCTCGCCGTGGCAAGCCGGGCAGGCGTTCGGTATCCTCCCCTTGCCCTGGCAGCGGGGGCAGGTGAGCTGGAAGCGCATGGCCCCGGCCATCTGAGAGACCTGGCCGGTTCCCTGGCACTCCGGACACACGATCTCGCCGCCGCCAACCGACCCCGTCCCGCCGCACTGCTGGCACGTCTCGTAGCGGACGATGTTCAGCTTCGCTTGGGTGCCGTGGATCGCCTCCCAGAAGCCGATCTGGACGGTGTATTCGAGGTCCGTGCCGGCCTGCGGTCCCGTTTCCCGCGCGGCGCCCCGGCGGAAGAGGTTGGAGAACATCTCCGAAAATCCGCCGGGGTCGCCCGCCCGGCCCGCGCGCGGGCCGCCGGGATGCGGGCCACCCTCCGAACCGGGGTTGAATGCGTCGGTAAAGTCAAACCCGCTGAAGCCGAACCCGCTGGGGGGCGGACCGGGGCCGGCCTTGGCGCCCGCTCCGGGGTAGAAGCCTGTGTCGGAATAGAAGCCCGCCTGATCGTACATCTCGCGCTTCTTCGGATCGCTCAGCACGTCATAGGCTTCCTGCACCTGCTTGAAGCGCTCCTCCGCCGCCTTATCCCCCGGGTTCAGGTCCGGATGATACTTTCGGGCGAGCCTCCGGTACGTCTTGCGGATCTCCTCCTGCGAGGCGTTCCGCTTCACGCCCAGGACCTTGTAATAGTCTTCCTTCGCTGTTGCGGGCATGTATTATTTCTTGCCCGGATCATTCACGTCCACGAACTCGGCATCCACTACGTCGTCTTTGCCGCCTTCCTTGGGGCCGCCTCCGGGAGGCGGCGCCTGGCCGTCACCAGGCTTGGGCCCGGCGGTCTGCGAGGCGGAGCGGTACATGGCCTCGGCCAGCTTATGGCTGGCGCTGGTCAGCTTGTCCACCGCCGCGTTGATCGCCGCCGAGTCACCCTGCTGTAAGGCCTTCTTTGCTTCCTCGAGGGCTGCCTCGATGTTGGCCGCGTCTTCGGCGCTGATCTTGTCGCGGTGCTCCTTGAGCGTTTTCTCGGTGTTGTAGATCATCGCGTCGGCGCGGTTGCGAGCTTCAATGTCGTCCCGCCGCTTGCGATCGTCGGCGGCGTGCGACTCGGCGTCCTTGGCCATCTTCTCGACTTCCTCTTTGGAAAGCCCCGAGGAGGAAGTGATCGTGATCTTCTGCTCATTGCCGGTGGCCCGGTCCTTGGCCGAGACGTTCAGGATGCCGTTGGCGTCGATGTCAAAAGTGACCTCGACCTGCGGCACGCCCCGCGGCGCCGGCGGAATGCCCACCAACTGGAACACCCCGAGCAGCCGGTTATCGGACGCCAGGCCGCGCTCGCCCTGGTAGACCTTGATGTCCACCGCCGTCTGGCTGTCGGAGGCGGTCGAAAACACCTCGCTCTTGCGCGTGGGGATAGTGGTGTTGCGGTCGATGAGCTTGGTGAACACCCCGCCCAGCGTTTCGATGCCGAGCGAAAGCGGCGTCACGTCGAGCAGCAGTACGTCCTTCACCTCGCCGCCCAGCACGCCCGCCTGCACCGCCGCGCCCACGGCCACCACTTCATCCGGATTCACGCCTTTGTGCGGGTCCTTGCCGAACAGATTGCGCAC